>NZ_JBSFQI010000001.1:0-503290 GCF_053588635.1 Gordonia sp. NPDC003425
GCGACCACACCGACCCGACGAACGCTAGAGTAGAAGCCGCCTCCGGGTAGGGAATTTCAGTGAGCACACCTGGGGAAGATCGATGAGCCTCGTCAGAAGTGGAACTTCTTCTCCAGGATGAACGTCACGATGGCACCCAGCACCAGTCCCACCAGCACCGCACCTTCACCGAACGTCCGCAGACCGCTGTAGACCAGGCCCGCCGACGTCAGCGCATCGCCCCCCACCTTGTCCGCTGTGGTCCCCGCCGCGGCCAACGCGTTGTCGATCAAGCCCGAGCCCCACTGCGCCAGGTTCGGCAGGATCGCGGCGACAACGGCCACCGCGTGCAACCGTGGCACCGCCTGGAAGGCCTGCGCGCCGATCAGCAGGCCGATGTAGAGCAGGATCGGCACGATCGCGGGCACCGGCAGCAGCGCCTCGAGCACGCCGAAGAGCCCGGCGAAGCACAGGATGCCCACGGCCACGCCGCTGGCGAGCGAGTAGCTGGTGCGTCCGCCGGCGTCCTTCCAACCCGGGTGACCGATGTACACCGCGGGCGGGAACGGCGAACCGAAGGCCGCACCGATGCAGGCGCCGGCACCGTCGGCAAGCAACACACTCCGCAGGTTGTAACTGTCGCCGGCGGCCGCCGCGCTCTCCACGTTGCTCATCGCCTCGGTGAAGTTGTACACGCCCAGCGGGATGGCGGTGCCCAGCAGCGGCGCCAGATGGCCGAGCCCGGAGAACAGCATGTCGAAACGCTGGTCCGGGATACCCACGGCGATGTCGGAGACGGCGTGACTCAGATCCGGCACCGACATGTAGCCGCCGATCCAGCCGATCGCGGTGCCGACGAGCAGGGCGGCGAGGCCGACCGGTATGCCTCCGGGCAACCGCACATCGGTGAAGAACCCGATCAGGATGATCGCCAGCACGGGCAGGCCGATCCAGGCGGCATCCCAGATCTGTCCGGCCGGACGCATCGAGATGAAGGTGATCGAGATGCCTGCCAGCGTGCCGAGCATCGCCGCGCGCGGCGTCAGCTTGCGCACATACGGACCCACGAAGGCTCCGATCATCACGATCACACCGATCATGAACGCCCAGGCCAGACCCGCCTCCCAGGCCTGCATCGCATCCTTGGTGTTCAGGTACACCGGCAGCATCACGACGAACACGACGATGAACATGTGCGGCACGCTGGGCCCATATGGCAGCGCCGTCACATCGGTGCGGCCTTCCTTCCGTGCAAGACGCCGCGCAAGGATCGTGTAGTACACGTTGCCCAATACCAGCGCGACGCCGAGCGCGGGCAACACCGTGCCGAGGACATCGGCGGCGGGAATGTTGACCACCGCGATCATCAACCCGGTGAGCGTCAAGACATTGACCAGAATGTTGAAGCCGAGACCGAAGAAGGCGTTGGTGTCGCCGCGCGTCCACCACGGGATGCGCAACGGCGACGACTCGGGTGAGGGCGCGGAGGACTGGGTTTCGGTGGTAGCGCTCATCGTCGGAAATCCTTTACAGGAGAATGCTTGCGAGGGTGGACGGGTCAGGACGCGGCAGCAGTGGCGGTCGAGGCGGACGGGGAATGCGTGCGCAGCGCGGCGATCACATCCGCGCTCTGGGCCGTCCAGCCGAAGATGCCGCCCTGCGCGGCGATCATCTCCAACCCGACGCGTTGGAACTCAGGGAAGTAGGAGCCGACGCAGTCGGCGATCACCACGCATTCGTAGCCGCGGTCGTTGGCCTCGCGTGTGGTGGTGTGGACGCACACCTCGGTGGTGACGCCGGTTACCAGCAGCTGAGTGATTCCGTTGTCGGAGAGCACCTTTGCAAAGTCGGTGGCGTAGAACGCACCCTTACCCGGCTTGTCGATCACGATCTCACCGTCTCGAGGAGCGAGTTCGTCGATGATGTCGTGGCCGTACTCACCACGGATCAGGATGCGGCCGAACGCGCCGGGATCTCCGATCCGCTTGCTTGGTGCGCCGCGGTTCAGTTTTGCCGGCGGACAGTCGGAGAGGTCGGGGAGATGACCCTCCCGGGTGTGGACCACGAGCATTCCGGCGGCGCGTGCGGCCTCGAGTAGCGTCGCCAACGGTGGCACCACCCGCTGCAATCGGCTCACGTCGTTGCCCAGGGTCTCGCCGAAGCCACCCGGCAGCAGAAAATCGCGTTGCATGTCGATGATGACGAGTGCGGTGTGGTCGATGTCGAGGTGGAAGGGTGCGGGTTCTGCCGCAATGATGCTGTCAGACATGGATTCCTCTCGATGGTGGGGAGTGAACAGCGCGATCAGGACGAGATCGGTTGTGTTGCGGTGTTATCGGCCGGGTGTCCGCGAACACTGCGGGGTTCGTCGAGCAGATGGGCCGCCAACTGCAGCACCGTGTCGTCGGACAGTGCGTTGCCCAGCAGCATCGCGCTGTGGGGACGGCCATCGGAGGTGATGCCCTGCGGCACCGCGACACCGAGCAGGTCCAGCAGATTGCCGAAATGGGTGTAGTGCCCGAGCATCGTGTTCGCGCCGACGGGGTTCGACAGCACTTCCTCCACGGTGAATGTGCGTCCGATCGTCGGAACGACGAGCACATCCATGCGCTGCCACAGGCGCGACACCTCGGCCTTGAGTTCCTGTAGTCGCTGCATCGCCGCGAAAGCGTCAACCGCCGAGTACTTTTCACCGCTGCGGAGGATGTCGCGGACCACGGGGTGGATCGAGTCGGGGTGCTCGGCGAGGAAGTCGGCGAACACGACGAGACGTTCGGCCACCCACGGCCCGGAGTAGAGGAGTTCACCGGCCGCGAGGAACGACTCGAGTGAGACGTCCACGATGTCGACAGTGACCGGGAATCGCGCCTGCGTCAGGCTCTTTCGGAAAGCCAGGTGCGACTCCCGCATGGCCTCGTCGCCGAAGAACTCCAACTCCTCGACCGGGGGCAGCCCCACCCTGATCGATCCGGCGGCGAACGCCGGGCCGGCATCCCGCGACCACGGGTCGGCGTCGTCGCGCCCGGCCATCACCGCCATCACCCGGTCCACGTCGTCGATACCGCCGGCCATCATCGTGATGCAGTCCAGGGACTTGCAGGCGGGCACCAACCCGACGGTGCTGATCAGTCCGCGGGACGGCTTGTAGCCGACGATCCCGTTGAGCGCCGCGGGTACCCGCCCCGATCCGGCGGTGTCGGTGGCCACCGCGAACGGAACCTGTCCGAGGGCGACGGCGAGCGCTGATCCGGAACTCGATCCGCCGGAAATCATCTCGTTGCCGTACACACTGCGTGGAACCGTGTAGGGGGTCCGGGTGCCGTTGAGTCCTGTCGCGAACTGATCGAGGTTGGTCTTGCCGACGTACAGCGCCCCGGCATCGAGTAGTCGCCGCACCGCGGGGGCCGTCGTGTCGGCGACGTAGGCATAGTCCGGACACGAGAGGGTGGTCGGCACTCCGGCGACGTCGATGCTGTCCTTGACCCCGAAGGGCACACCGTAGAGCGGCAGCGCCCGTGCCCCCGGACGGTTTTCGAGTTCGGCAGCGGCGAGCATCAGTTCCTCACGCGGCACCGTCGACAACCACGTGCCGTCATCGCCACGCGCGGCGATCGCGTCGGCCACCCGGCCGGCCGTCCGGCTCGGTGAGCCGCCCCCGCTGAGGTGGTCTTCGAGAATCTCGGCGACCGTCGGACCGGTGGTGGGACCCGTTGGTGAATGACTCATACCGTCGATTGTCGACAGAATCGTGGCATCTGCGGTACGCGTGTGTGTCATTTGTGTTAGCGGATGTCACACCGCTCACAGTGTGGACAGCACGCGACCGTGATCTCGACCGCGAGCCGCGCCACTACGCGGTGGTGATGTCCCCGGCTGTCGCCTCCGCGTCGTCGGTGGCGGCGATGAGATCAAGGTAGCGGAGATGACCGTGGTCGTGGAGTGCGGCAAGCGCCGCGTCGACGTCGTTGTTCTCCAGCGCATCGAGGATGGCCAGATGCCGTCGATAGCCGTCGTCGGGTCCGTGATGGTCGGCAGTCTCGGTCCGCAGATTCACCGCCATCGGCAACTGCAGTTTCAGCAGAATCGGCGCCAGCGCGATGTCGAGCTGCCGATTGCCGGCCAGACCCACCACCGCGGCATGGAATCGGCGATGCGCGTCGTCCTTGGCGAGGTCGTCGCCCGCACGTCGCATGGCATCGATCGCCGCGCGCAGCGGCTCGAGCTGAGTCTTCGGGTCTGAGAGCGGCAACGCGGACTCGACGGCGTACCGCTCGAAGAGCTGACGGAGCTCGAAGAGCTGGAGAATGTCGCGGGGTGACCATTCGGCCACACGCGTGCCGCGGCGGGGTTGATGCTCGACGAGACCCTGCTGGGCGAGCAGTCGCAGTGCCTCGCGCACCGGTGCGCGGCTGATACCGAGGTCGGCGCAGAGGTTTTCCTCCACGATCTTCTCCCCCGGCCGCAACGCCCCGGCCAGGATGGCATCGCGGATTCGACGACCGGCCACATCCACGAGGCTCTCCGGGAGATCGCGGGTCACGCCCATCCCATCGACCTCGGTCATCGTGCGTTCACTCCCGTCCGCGGCTCATATTCGACACGCCTCTCGTTCGGCACGATGCGGCGTCGGTTGTTGGCGAGTCTAGTCATCCGCGCCCATTGCGCCCCGATCGGCGACACCGCACCGCGACAGGTCAGCACGCATTTCGGTGCGGTAATGTGCGAGCGCGGGTCACACGGCCCGAACGGGGCGGTAGCTCAGTCGGTTAGAGCCGCGGACTCATAATCCGTAGGTCGCGGGTTCGAGCCCCGCCCGCCCCACCAGGTCAGGGCCGGTTTCCGGTTGTGAGGTACCTCAGAACCTCACAGGTCGGTCGGAACCGACTGGCCGGTCATCGCGTAACCGGCCGCCCGGAGCGCGTCGGGCTGCGCGTGCGCGTAGGTGGCCATCGTGAAGCTGACGCTGGCGTGCCCTCGTACTCGACGGGCGGGACGTGCCCGATCTCTCCGTGCGACCGCCAGTGGTTGCACATTCAATGCACTCGGCGACGTCTTCACTTTCGATAACCCGGTGTGGCGTGATCGGCCAGACAGTACGTGTCGGCAAATGCTGAAATGTGCGGTAGTAAACTTTGGTTAAGAACTAAACACAACTACTGAGCGGGAGGTGGGGTCGATGACGACCACACACGGCACACGCATTCTCACTGGTACCGGAGTCGCGGCCGCGGCTGCGGCCATGGTCGGGATCGGGGCGGTGGTGCTGCCCGCCGCGTTGGGTGGGCTCCCCGCGATCAACGCCTCCCGCAGTAGTCAGGCCATCCTGTCCGGACCGGCCACCCTGGTACGGCTGGCACGCACCACCCAGCCGGAGGGCCTGCCCACACAAACCAGCACCGGACAGGTCGCGGTGGTCAGCTCCCGGGCATTCATCGGTCAACTGGTCTCCGACGCCGCCGAGCCCGGCGCCGATCCGGCGCTGGGTGCCCTGGTGGAGCAACTGAGCGCAACGGTGTACCAGGTGACCGGACGCAGCCTGTCCGAGGCGATGCCCCCGGCCACCACGCACTCCACCGACCCGGCGAGTGCCACGGCCGACCCGGCGACCTACACCATCACCACCCTCGACGCCGACGACACCACCGGCAGCAACGCCAGCAAGGTGTCACTGTCCACCACCGCGACCCCGGTGGCGCTGCTGAGCACCACGTCCAGCGACGGCACCACCATGCACTTCCTGCCGACAATCACCACCGACCCCAAAACGGGACTGGCGGTGATCGGACCCGACGGCGTGTTGTGGATCGGCACCGGCGCCGACGGCACCGCCGATCATCCCGACGGCGGTAACGGTGGCCGGCTCATCGGTGACGGCGGCAACGGCTACACCACCACCGTCGCCGGACAGAACGGCGGCAACGGCGGCAACGGCGGCTGGCTGATCGGTGACGGCGGCAACGGCGGCAACGGCGCCAACGGCTCGGCCACCACCAGCGCCGACGGCACCATCATCACCATCGAGGCCGGCAACGGCGGCAACGGCGGCAACGCCGGCGGGTTCGGCAACGGCGGCGGCGGCGGCACCGGCGGCACCGGATACAACGGCGCCACCGTACTCGCCGTCATCCCCAACCCCAGCAACAACGGCACCACCGGCACCAAGGGCGATGACAGCAACCCCGACAACAACTGGAACAACCAGAAGGGCCCGACCAACGGCGGTCCCGGCGGAGACGGTGGCTACGGAGGCAACGGCGGTACCGGCGGCGTCGGCGGCAGCGATGCCTGGGACAATGCGATCGCTGGCACCGGCGGGGCCGGCGGGGCCGGCGGGATCGGCGGCATCGGCGGCGTCGGCGGTGCGGGCGGTATTAGCTGGGCGACCACGGGTTCACCCAGCGATCCGAACACCCCGGAGTGGCGCGGCAGTAGCGGCACCGGCGGGGCCGGCGGGATCGGGGGGGCCGGGGTCAACGGCAACAACGGCGGAAACGGCGGAAACGGCGGCGCCGGCGGCAGCGGGGGCGTGCTGATCGGCGTCGGCGGAACCGGCGGAACCGCAGGTGCCGGTGGAAACGGCAGCACCGGCGGCAGCGGCGCGGCCGGCGGTGCCGGCGGTGCCGGCGGCGCCTCGGACGATGCCGCGTGGATCGGCGGTGGTGGCGCCGGTGGCACCGGTGGCCAGGGCGGAACCGGTGGTGACGGCGGCACTGCCGGCACACCCGGCAGCGGCGGAAGCGCCGGACTCATCGGAGCCGCCGGCTCCACCGGCCAGTCAGCCGGCGATGGTGCCGGCGGTGCCGGCGGCCAGGGCGGCACCGGTGGCCAGGGCGGCACCAGTGGCACGAAGGGCAGCGCCGGCGGTGTCGCCGGCGGTGCGGGTGCGGCCGGGAATGACGGTGCACCCGCCACCGGCAGCACCGGAGGCGAAGGCGGGAGTGGCGGCGCCGGAGGAGCCGGAGGACCAGCCAGCAACAACTACTGAGAGCAGAATCGGGCAACCCACCATCGGCGGCGGAACCCCCTTCAGGGGTTCCGCCGCTCCGCGTGAGGACCTTGGTGCCTCACTGTTTCCGCGTCACAGGTCGTCGGACAGAAAGTGTCCCCGGCAGCGTCCCGGGCGCGGACCGCGAAACCAGCGTTCATCGCACCCGCCGGGGGCGTCAACCCCAGGTGATGCCACGCCGCAGCAGCCGGTTGGCGATGCGCGGGGTGCCCCGAGACCGGCGCGCGATCGCGGTGGCGGCCGGTCGCGCGCGGTCTCGGGTGGTCTCGGTTGTGTGTAATGCCTGGTCGGGCTGTCTGAGACTGTCGCGGTTGTATGTGGCCGGTGGTGCGGACTCATAATCCGTAGGTCGCGGGTTCGAGCCCCGCCCGCCCCACTCCCCGCGTTCGGCGATGCCGCTCGTGTTCTTCTGCGGAACGCATCTCGTGCATTGCGTTGCAGACTGCTACAGTTGATCGTGTAGCAGAATGTAACAGCTGATCAGGAGGCGATCATGTCGGAACCCGCCGCCGACAAGGTGACCCGTTTCTCCGCCGCACTCGTGGACGAGGCCGGCGCCGAGGGCGCGCGTGAGCACCGTTCCGCCCGTCAGCAACTCGAGCACTGGGCCCGGGTGGGTCGTGGTGTCTCCATCCGCACCAGCGCCGCGCGCCGCCGGGTGGAGGCCGCACTCGCCGGAAGTCTGCCGATCGGCGACCTCACAGCCGAGGAGAGCGTGGTCTTCGACGCCGAGGTCGACGCACTCATCGAGTCCCGCCTCGACGGCACCGACCATGTGGATCGTCGTGCCGCACAGGGCTTTTCGTCGGTGGCCGTCGACGACGAAGGACGAGTGGTCGAGTACCGTCCGGACGGGACCAGCGTCGTCCTGACGTGAGCGCCCGCCTCGACCTGGTGGTCGGATGCAATGGCGCCGGCAAGACCACCCTCGTGGACACCACACTGAGTCCGCTCCTCGGCACGCCGTTCGTCAACGCCGACGAGATAGCCCGGCGGCGTTGGCCGCAGAACCCCGAGCATCATTCCTACGACGCCGCGCGGGTGGCGGCACGCACCCGCACCACCCTGCTCGGCTTGCAGCGATCGTTCATCGCCGAGACCGTGTTCTCCCACGAATCCAAACTCGACCTGATCGACGACGCCCACGACCACGGATTCCGCGTGATCCTGCACGTCGTGATGATCCCCGAAGAACTCGCCGTCGAACGGGTCCGGTTACGTGTGGACAGCGGCGGTCACGCGGTTCCGGTCGAGAAGATCCGGCAACGCTACGCCCGCCTCTGGCCGCTGGTGGCGCAGGCCGTCTCCCGCTGCGAGCAGGCGACCGTGTATGACAACAGCGGGCGACGAACCGCGATCGTGGCCCGCTTCGTCGATGGCCTATCGATCGCCGCACCGCTCTGGCCGGAATGGACCCCGCGCGCCCTGGCCGGCGCGTGGCCCGCCGTCGAGTGACTCATGACACAAGCCTCTGTCTGAGCGAAACGCGCGTCCCAACTAGCCGATCGGACAGGTATCCCCCCATACTTCTGTGCATACTCCGGCAGCTTCACCGACGCAGCGCGCCACCGGCCGATCGCGGGAATCGTTCTGACCACGGGGAGGCGTCAATGAGCAGCAGCGCGGGACATATCTGGGGTCGCCCCCAACCGACGCCCGATCGATGCGCCGGCCCGCACACCTACGCCGGCGGCTGTCGCTACAACGCCGACGACCCCCACCGTCCCCTCTTCCCGCCGGAACTGCGGCCCGGAAACAAGTACACCGCCGCCGCGTAGCCGGGTCGTACAGCCGGCCCGTCGGCCCCCTTGGCCACGTTGCGAGATCAGGTCCTCCAACCCTGGTGCACCGCCTGCCCCTCGGGTGCACGATAGAAGGGGGTCTCGACGAGGAGGCGTGTCATGACGACAACCGAGTCGGCGCGGAGTGGATCTGTGCCCGCCGCCGACGAACTCATCCGCGATTTCGAGCATCTCGGGCTGTCCGACGCCGACGACGCCGGCGGCAAGGGCGCCAACCTGGGCGAGATGGTGAGCGCCGGACTACCGGTGCCGCCCGGATTCGTGCTCCTTCGCGGCTGCTACCAGTTGTCGATGGAGGCGGGCGGTGTCGCCGATCGTCTGGCCGACGTCCACAGCACGGCACTGCGCGCCGAGGGCCATGAACTCACCGACCTGTGCCGCACCATGCAGGAGGAGGTGGCCCGCGCGGGAATCGATCCCGCCGTCCGCACCGGCCTGCTCGACGCATATCACCGTCTCGGTTCCGACGTTCCCGTTGCGGTGCGCTCGTCGGCGGCCGGCGAGGATGGTCGCGACGCCTCCTTCGCCGGAATGAACCGCACCCTCACCGACATCGTCGGCGACGACGCCCTCGTCGACGCGGTCATGCAGTGCTGGATGTCGTTGTTCGGGCCACGTGTGGTGGCCTACCGCGCGTCGCGCGGCTTCACCGACACCCCGGCCATGGCGGTCGTCGTGCAGCAGATGGTGCGATCCGAGCGAGCCGGCGTCGCGTTCACCGCCGACCCGAGCACTGGAGACCGTGATCGCATCGTCGTCGAAGGCGCGCTCGGGCTCGGTGAGGTGGTGGTCTCCGGCCTCGTCGAACCAGACACGTATGTGCTCGACAAGGCGACCCTCGAACCCCTCGAGGTTCGTATCGGCCACCAGGACTTCCGCATCGTGCGCGCCGCCGACGGCACCGATCGCCGCGAACAACTCTCCGACGACCGCGCCGACGTCCGGGTTCTCGACGACACCGAACTGCGGCGGGTGGCCGAACTCGCCGTGCAGGTCGAGGCCCACTACGGCATTCCGCAGGATCTGGAATGGGCGGTCGATCCCGCCGGTCGGGTGTGGCTGGTGCAGGCGCGACCGGTCACCACCCTCGGTGCCGCACCGGGATCCGAAGCACGTCCGGCCGGTGCGACGCTGCTGCGTGGGCTGTCGGCGGCGCCGGGAATGGCCAGCGGTGCGGTGCGCGTGCTGCACAGCCCCGACGAGGGCCGCCGGCTGATCGACGGCGAAGTACTCGTCGCCCCGATGACCAACCCCGACTGGCTCCCCACGCTGCGTCGCGCAGCGGCGATCGTCACCGAAGCGGGCGGCATGACCTGCCACGCCGCGATCGTGGCCCGCGAACTCGGGGTTCCCTGCATCGTCGGCGCCCACCACGCCACCACCGCGTTGGTCGACGGCACCACCGTCACCGTCGACGGCACGCACGGTCAGGTGCTGGCCGGTGCGACGGCTCCGTCCCCGGTAACGACGCGGGAGCCGGAGGGACCCGCGCCCGTCGCCGCGGAGGTCACCGCCACCCGCATCTACGTCAACCTCGCAATGCCCGACAGCGCCGAGGCGGTGGCGGCGCGCGATGTGGACGGCGTCGGATTGCTGCGCGCCGAATTCATCCTGACCGAGGCACTCGGTGGCCGGCACCCGCACGACCTCATCGCCCGCGGCGAGAGCGACCAACTCGTCGATTCGCTGGTGAACTCGGTGGGCCGCATCGCAGCCGCCTTCGACCCGCGCCCGGTGATCTACCGCGCCACCGACTTCCGCAGCAACGAGTTCCGTACCCTGCGCGGCGGCGAGTCCTACGAACCCACCGAACACAATCCGATGATCGGCTATCGCGGGTGCTTCCGGTACATCAAGGAGCCCGAGCTGTTCCGGCTGGAGTTGCAGGCGCTGGCCCGAATCCGCGAGGCGCATCCCAATCTCGGTCTGATGATCCCGTTTGTCCGGACGAAATGGGAACTGGAGGAATGCCTTTCCCTGGTGGACGCGAGTCCACTGGGACGGCAGCGCGGTCTGCACCGGTGGGTGATGGCCGAGGTGCCGTCGGTGGTGCACTGGTTGCCCGAGTATGTCGGGCTGGGTATCGACGGGGTCTCCATCGGCAGCAACGACCTCACCCAGCTGATGCTGGGAGTGGACCGCGATTCCGACATCTGCGCGGAGTTGTTCGACGAATCGGATCCGGCGGTGCTGGATGCGATCTCGCAGATCATCACCACCGGGCGGCGACTGGGAATCACCACCTCGCTGTGCGGTCAGGCACCGTCGACGCGGCCGGCGTTCGCCGAGCACCTCGTGGCGCTGGGCATCACATCGATCTCGGTCAATCCCGACGCCGCCGACGCTGCCCGTCGCGTGGTGGCACGCGCCGAGCGTCGCATCCTGCTCGACGCCGCGCGCGGATGACGGGTCAGCCGACGTCGACGCTCGGGTCGACGGCCTGCTCGAGGAGGCTGCGCCGATACGCTTCGAGCGCCACCAGATCGCCGAACACGGCGTTGTAGGCATCGGGATCGTCACCCGGCGCCATCCGGCGTAACCGCGACTTGATGTCGGCGATCTGCGCACCCACCCACACCTCCTGCAGACGCGCCTGCACACTGCCGATGTAGCGGGCGATGTTGTTCTCGCTCACCGGCATCGGTTCCACGGCCAGTTCGGTGACCAGGGGGCCCATCACCGGGTTGTCCACCTCGTGGTGCACCGCGTCGACCCACTGCGCGCCACCCATTCCCGACGACGTGCCACCCAGCGCCGACATCGCGTTTCGGACCGCGGCGTAGGCCGGGTCGGTGAAGCACTCCTCGGGCAGTGAGTCGAAGACGGTGCCCGCGATCGCCGGATACTGCAGCGCCGCCTTGAGCGCCTCGCGCTGCGGCCACAACCGCGGGTCGTCGGGCTGTGGTCGGCCCGGGCCCGGCGCCTTCGCCGCTTCGGGTCGATCGCGGCGCATGGGCCGCCCACGCTGTGCGGAGGCCGGTGCAGTTCCGTTGATGCGGGCGACGCGCGCCCCCTCTTCGCGCACACGGGCCAAGACCTGACCCACTTCTTCCCAGCCCACCCAGCCGGCGAGTTGTCGTGCGTATTCGTCGCGCAGAGCCACATCCTTGATGCGCGCGACCACCGGAACCGCCTGTCGCAGTGCGTGTACTCGCCCCTCGGCGGTGTCGAGGTCGTAATCGGTGAGCAGCGCCTTGATCGCAAACTCGAACATCGGCACCCGCCGGGCGATGAGGTCACGGACCGCCGCGTCGCCGCGGTGCTGGCGGAGTTCGCACGGGTCCATGCCGTCGGGCGCGATGGCCACGAAGGTCTGGCCGGCGATCGACTGCTCGCCCTCGAATGCCTTGAGCGCGGCCGCCTTTCCCGCATCGTCGCCGTCGAAGGTGTAGATCACCTCGCCGCGGAAGTAGGCGTCGTCCATCATCAGGCGGCGAAGCAGCGCGAGGTGATCCTCACCGAAGGCGGTGCCGCACGAGGCCACCGCGGTGGTGACACCGGCCAGGTGCATCGCCATCACGTCGGTGTAGCCCTCCACCACCACCACCTGATGTCCCCTGGCGATGTTCTTCTTCGCGTGGTCGAGACCGAAAAGCACCTGAGACTTCTTGTACAGCATGGTTTCCGGCGTGTTCATGTACTTGCCGAGGTTGTCGTCATCGAAGAGTTTGCGCGCACCGAAACCGATGATGTCGCCGCCGAGGTTGCGGATCGGCCACAGCAACCGTCGATGAAAGCGGTCGATCGGCCCTTTGCGGCCTTGCTTGGACAATCCCGCCGCTTCGAGTTCGGCGAACTCGAAACCCTGTGCCAGCAGCGTCTTGGTCATCGTGTCCCAGCCGGCCGGTGCGTAACCGCAGCCGAAGGTCGCCGCGGCGGCCGCATCGAAGTCGCGTTCGGTCAGATAGTCGCGCGCCTTCTGCGCTTCGGGGGTCTGCAGTTGCGCCGCGTAGTACTTCTGTGCGGCCGCATTGGCCGCGACCAGCCGCGCCCTCGTCCCCCGGTCGCGATTGACCGCGGTGCCGCCACCCTCGTAGTGGATCTGATAACCGATCCGGTCGGCGAGTTGCTCGACGGCCTCGACAAAGCTGACATGTTCCTGCTTCTGCAGAAAGCTGTAGACGTCGCCGCCCTCGCCACACCCGAAACAGTGGAAATGGCCGTGATTGGGGCGGACGTGAAACGACGGGGTCTTCTCGTCGTGGAACGGACACAGACCCTTCAACCTGTCCGGGCCCGCCTGACGCAGCGCGACGTAGTCGCCGATGATCTCCTCGATCCGTGTCTGCTCACGGATCGCCGTGATGTCACGATCGGGAATTCGGCCTGCCACGCGACCAGTGTAGTGATCTGCTGGTCGCACACGGACCATCCATCCCCGTCGGCCCCTCCCTTCGACCCATCCTCGTCCAGGCGGAGCGCGGCACGGATAGGTTCGTGGTGTAGGTCCCACCGCCGGCACAGGGAGCACCGATGGACGTTGCAGCGCTGACCACCGCCGAACAAGCACGCCTGACCAGTGGCCGCGACTTCTGGACCACCAAACCCGAGGGTGGTCTGGCGTCGATCATGATGACCGATGGACCGCACGGGCTACGCAAACAGGAGGGCGCCGCCGATGCACTCGGCATCGGGGCCAGTGTGCCGGCCACCTGCTTCCCACCCGCCGTCGGCCTGGCACAGACGTGGGACCCCGACCTCGCCCGCCGCATCGGCGCCGCGATCGCAGCGGAGGCGATCGCCGCGGAGGTGTCGGTGGTCCTCGGCCCGGGGATCAATCTGAAACGCTCACCCCTCGGTGGCCGCAACTTCGAGTACTTCTCCGAGGACCCGATCCTCACCGCGCAGCTGGCCGCCGCATGGATCGACGGACTCCAGAAACTCGGCGTGGGTTCCTCGCTCAAGCACTTCGCCGCCAACAATCAGGAAACCGACCGGATGCGGGTGAGCGCCGACATCGACGAACGCACCCTGCACGAGCTCTACCTGCGAGCTTTCCGGCGCGTCGTCAAAGACAGTCAACCGTGGACGGTGATGTGCTCCTACAACCGCATCAACGGCGTACACACCTCCGAGGACCGGGAACTGCTCACCTCGATCCTGCGCGACGATTGGGGATTCGACGGCGTGGTGATCAGCGACTGGGGCGCGGTGGTGGATCGGACGCGGTCGGTGGCCGCGGGCCTCGACCTGATGATGCCGTTCGGCGGTGACGGCGTCGACGCCGCGGTGGCCGACGCCGTGGAATCCGGCGATCTCGACCCCGACGCCCTGCGCATCAGCGCCGAGCGCGTGGCACTGCTGGTGGCGCGGGCCACCGAGCCGGGACCGTCGCCCATCACCGTGGACGCGCAGGCCCATCACGACCTGGCCCGGGAGGCCGCGTCGGCGGCGATCGTGCTGCTACGCAACGACGCCGACCTGCTCCCGCTCGACACGACGAGTCGGCTCGCGGTCATCGGGCAACTCGCGGCCACACCGCGCTACCAGGGCGGCGGATCGTCCCACGTCAATGCCACCCGGGTGGACATCCCGCTCAACGAGATCAGCTCCCGCGCCGACTCGGTGACCTTCAGTGCCGGATACACGATTCCCGGATCCGACGCCGCGCCTGCCGGGGACCTGCACGCGCAGGCCGTGGCGGCTGCCGCCGACGCCGACACCGCGGTCCTGTTCCTGGGGCTGGCCGACGGGCAGGAGTCCGAGGGTTTCGATCGCGCCGACATGGAGCTTCCCGCCGACCAACTCGCACTCGCCGAGGCCGTGGTGGCGGCCAACCCGCGAACGGTGATCGTGCTGTCCCACGGCGGTGCGGTACGGGTGGCGCCGCTGACCGCACCCGCCCTGCTCGACGCGGCACTGCTCGGACAGGCCGGCGGATCGGCCCTGGCCGATGTCCTGTTCGGAGTGGTCAACCCGTCCGGCAGGCTCGCCGAGACGCTGCCACTACGAATCGAGGACACACCGGCGTACCTGTCGTTTCCCGGCGAGCAGCGGCACGTGCGCTACGGCGAGGGTCTGTTCATCGGCTACCGCTGGTTTGATGCCCGCGACATGGAGGTGTCCTACCCCTTCGGACATGGGCTCTCGTACACCACGTTCGACTACCGCGACTTGTCGGTGCGGGTGACCGACGAGGGACTCGCGGTGGAGGTGACCGTGGCCAATACCGGTGACCGCGACGGGCGCGAGGTGGTGCAGGTCTATGTGGGACACGACGATTCGTCGATGGTGCGCGTGCCGCGCGAACTCAAAGGGTTTTCCGCTGTGACGGTGGCCGCCGGCGCACAGCAGCGAGTGCGCATCGACATCCGCCGGGATGACCTGTGCTACTGGGATATTCGCGCGCATCGCTTCGTGGTGGAGGGCGGCTCCTACCTGA
This sequence comes from Gordonia sp. NPDC003425, assembly GCF_053588635.1. Lineage (NCBI taxonomy): Bacteria > Bacillati > Actinomycetota > Actinomycetes > Mycobacteriales > Gordoniaceae > Gordonia > Gordonia sp. NPDC003425. The sequence goes on from NZ_JBSFQI010000001.1 coordinate 15,170, forward strand.
TCGGGGTCGGCGCATCGAGCCGCGACATCCGTCTGACGGCGACCGTTGCGGTGCCCGGTGACGAGGTACGGGCGCCACTGACCCTGGAGTCGACGGTTGCCGAGGTGATGGCCGATCCCGCGGGTAGTGCGGCGTTGTCGTCGATCGTGGAGGGCATGTTCGGCGGCCCCGACAGCGGTGATGCGCTCGGCATGGACATGGCCAAGGTCGTCGGGTCGGTTCCGTTGAGCCGCATCGTGACCTTCTCCGGCGGGCAACTCACCGCCGACATGCTCAAAGCTGCTCTGGACAGCGCGAACTCGACGGAATGATCGCATCGGAAGCGCTCAACCCAGGTGCGCCTGGGCTCCCGAGTTCTGCTTGTCCATCCGTTCCAGCCGCCCCTCGGTCATCGACGCGATCTGGTCGACCACCACCCGCAACCGCGCGGCGTCGTCTTGCGCGGCAAGCCAACTCGGCACGAACACCGGGTCCAGACCGCCGGGGGCAGCCGCCATCAGCCAGTCCGCGACCCGTTGGATGCGTTCACGCTGCCGGGCCTGATGCGCCTTGTGCCGGGCATTGGAGAAGATGAATCTCAATGCCAGCGTCTTGAGGATCGCCACCTCGGCGGCGACCAGCGGCGACACCGTCAGGTCGGCGTCGTAGCGCGAGATGGATCGTCCGCCCACCACCTCGCGGGTGCCCGTGATCGCCGCCGACGCGAAGCGTCCGATGAGTTCGCTGGTGAGGCGTTTGAGTTTCACCGACGCGTCGAGGCTGCCGTCGAACACGCCGACGGCACGCACGATGTCCATCTGCGACAGTCGCTGGGCGGCGTCGATCAACGGTTCGGGTTCGAGTTCGGGGAATTCGGTCACCCCGATCTGCGCGAGCGTGCGCTGGTCGTCGGGGTCGGCGAGCGAGCGCAGATCGATGCGGTTGGCGATCACCCCGTCCTCGAGATCGTGCACGGAGTACGCGACGTCGTCGGACCAGTCCATCACCTGCGCCTCGATACACTGACGGTCGCCCGGCGCGTCACGCCGAACCCAGCGCAGCGCAGCGGCGTCGTCGTCGTAGGCGCCGAACTTCTTCGCCGGTGGCCGTGCCAGCCACGGATACTTCAGGGTCGCGTCCAGCGACGCCCTGGTCAGGTTCAATCCGGCCGACCGGCCCTGCTCGTCGAGGAGCTTGGGTTCCAGCCGGGTGAGGATGCGCAGGTTCTGCGCGTTGCCCTCGAAGCCGCCGATATCGGCGGCCACCTCGTCGAGGGCCCGTTCGCCGTTGTGTCCGTAGGGCGGATGGCCGATGTCATGGGCGAGGCCCGCGAGCTCCACCAGATCGGGTTCGCAGCCCAGACCGATGGCGATACCCCGCCCGATCTGACCCACTTCCAGCGAATGGGTGAGCCGGGTCCGTGGGGTGTCACCCTCACGCGGACCGACCACCTGGGTTTTGTCGGCGAGCCGACGCAACGCAGCCGAATGCAGCACGCGCGCACGGTCGCGGGCGTACTCGCTGCGGTGGTCGGTGCGGGTGCCGGGCAGGCTGGCGATCTTGGGGCCCTCGGCCACGATCCGCTCGACGGCCTCGGACCCGTAATCCGCGGTCGGCGGAATCCCGGAACGCCCAGTGAGCGGGGTACTAGTCAAGCACCCATCCCCGGGACACCGCGAGGTCGATGATGCGCTGCCGGATGGCGAGAATCTGCGCGGCGGTGAGATCGTCGGACGAGTCGAGGAGAAGTTCGGTGATCTCCTCGGCGAACGCCGACGATTCCTGCGATCCGCCATGCCCCCGCGACCGGCGACCACGGTCGGGGCTGTGCGAACGGCCGTGATGATCGTGGCTGTCGCGCCGATGCGGCCGCGCCGGCGCAGCCTCGTCGGCCGGGGCCTCCTCGGTGACCGCCACGTTGACCGCCTTGGCGCCGCGATCGGTCTCCTCGATGTCAAAGGACACCTTCGCGCCGGGCTTCAGCGACTGCTCGTCGATGTCGATGTCGTTGATGTGCAAGAAGACATCGGCACCCCCGGATTCGGGTGCCAGAAATCCGAATCCCCTATTCGCGTCGTAATGCACGACTTTCCCGCTGACAGCCACGACTCCAACTCGCTCTCCTCGCCGCGGACGCTGCAACCCCGTGTCACAAGCGCGCGGCAAACTCACCCAATTGTGACAGACCTTCGCAGGTCAGGCCCAATCGAGACGACGGGGCACCCGGCGTCAGGCACCGAGCAGCCGCGCTCCCAGATACTCGGCGACCTTGTCGAGCGCCACCCGCTCCTGACCCATCGTGTCGCGCTCACGCACGGTGACCGCCTGGTCGTCGAGGGTGTCGAAGTCGACGGTGACACAGAATGGCGTACCCACCTCGTCCTGGCGGCGATACCGCTTGCCGATTCCCTGCGCGTCGTCGAAATCGACGTTCCAGTACTTGCGCAACTCGGCGGCCAGATCCCGCGCCTTGGGCGAGAGCTTCTCGTTGCGTGACAGCGGCAACACCGCGACCTTCACCGGCGCCAGCCGGCGATCGAGACGGAGCACCGTACGAGTGTCGATGCCGCCCTTGGCGTTCGGTACCTCCTCGTCGGTGAGCGCGTCACATAGGAACGCCATCACCGACCGGGTGAGGCCTGCTGCGGGCTCGATCACGTACGGGGTGTACCGCTCGCCGGAGGCCTGGTCGAAGAACGACAGATCCTCACCGGAGGCCTTCGAATGCGTCGACAGGTCGAAGTCGGTGCGATTGGCCACGCCCTCGAGTTCACCCCACGGGTTGCCGGCGAAACCAAACTTGTACTCCACGTCGACGGTTCGCTTGGAGTAATGCGACAGCTTCTCTTTGGGATGCTCGTAGAGGCGCAGGTTCTCCGGGTCGATGCCGAGGTCGACATACCAGTTGAAGCGCTGATCGATCCAGTACTGATGCCACTGTTCGTCGTCGCCGGGCTTGACGAAGAACTCCATCTCCATCTGCTCGAACTCGCGGGTGCGGAAGATGAAGTTGCCCGGGGTGATCTCGTTGCGGAAGCTCTTACCGATCTGGGCGATGCCGAACGGCGGCTTCTTGCGTGACGTCGTCATCACGTTCTTGAAGTTCACGAAGATGCCCTGGGCGGTCTCCGGGCGCAGGTAGTGCATGCCCTCCTCGTCGTCGACCGGACCGAGGAAGGTCTTCATCAGACCGCTGAACGCCTTGGGTTCGGTCCATTTTCCGGGCTGACCGGTCTCGGGATCGTTGATGTCGGCCATCCCGTTCTCCGGTGGATGGCCGTGCTTGATCTCGTAGGCCTCGAGGAGGTGATCGGCCCGGTAGCGCTTGTGGGTGTAGAGCGATTCCACGAGCGGGTCGGTGAACACCTCCACGTGACCGGAGGCCTCCCAGACCTGGCGCGGCAGGATCACCGACGAGTCGAGACCCACCACGTCGTCGCGCGAGGTGACCATGGTCCGCCACCACTGGCGTTTGATGTTCTCCTTGAGTTCCACGCCCAGCGGACCGTAATCCCACGCCGAGCGCGTCCCGCCGTAGATCTCGCCACTGGGGTAGACCAGACCCCGCCGCTTGGCGAGGTTGACGACGGCTTCGACTTTGGACGGGGCGGCTGCCACGATGAATCGCTCTCCACAACGTTGGGACTTCGGTCAGGTACGTCGGCTGAGGTGCGAACCGACAACCCTTACAGGGTAGCCGCCGCGGCGGGAGCCCCCGCAGTCCACTCCAAATGACAACGAATTCCCATAAGATGGGTTCGTGGAACCCGACCGACCGTGCACCTACCAAGGCGGGCGCGACGACGCCGCGGCCCGTGCCGCAGCCGGTGATCTGCTGCGCGCGCTGGCCTCCCCCACCCGCATCGCCATCGTGCTGCACCTACAGGACGGCGCGAAGTGCGTGCATGAGCTCGTCGGCCTGCTTGAGCTCAGCCAACCGCTGGTCAGCCAGCACCTGCGGGTCCTCAAGGACGCCGGTGTGGTTCGTGGTCACCGCAGCGGACGCGAGATCGTGTACGAACTCGCAGACGATCACCTCGCACACATCGTGACCGACGCACTCACGCACGCCACGGAAGCTCACACCGAGACGCGGGCTCCTGCGGACACGGGGGCCGACTCGAGGACGGCGAGACACGCATGAAAACCGGGACCGGCCCAACGGCCACCGGCGAGCGGGCCGGGCCGACGACAGGGGTGCGCTCCACCCGCCAGCGCGCCGCCATCGCCGACGCGCTCGCCGCCAGCGACGATTTCCTGTCGGCGCAGGAACTCCACGACCGGCTCAAGGCGCGCGGCGAGTCGATCGGGCTGACCACCGTCTACCGGAATCTGCAGGCGCTGAGCCGGTCCGGGCAGATCGACGTGCTCTGGGACGGCTCCGGGGAGATGCGCTACCGAAACTGTTCGTCGGGACACCATCACCATCTGGTGTGCCGGGTGTGCGGCACCACCGTCGAGGTGCAGGCCCAACCGGTGGAGCGCTGGGCGGCGCGGATTGCCGCCGACCACGGATTCACCGAGATCAACCACACCGTCGAGGTCTTCGGCGTCTGTGCCGACTGCCGAACGGCTGCCGGCGACTGATCGGCGCTCGCCGTTCAGCGCCCCACCAATCGGTGGGCGATGTCGGCCCCGGCCATCAGCACGATGTGCAGCACCGTGAGCAGCGCAACATCGTCGAGGACGCCGAGCGGAAACGTGTAGTACTGCAGCACATCGGTGGTCACACCCACCGGGTCGGACCGGCGCAGGCTGCCGAAACTCAACCCGGCGTCGAGTTGCTCGACATCGTCGCGCAGTGCGTCGGTGTTCGGCAGGTCGAGTGCGACGAGCTGGGTGACCGACACGACGACGAGCCCCTCACCGAGCTCGACGAGCCGCACCGATGCCCGGGTGGCATCGACCTGGACCACCACCGAGTCCGTATCGGGTTCGGACACCTCGCCGACCTCGGTGAGCAAGGACGCCACCCGACGCAGATCGTCCTGCGCCCCATCCGAATTCGTCCCTGGAATCATCGGCACGTCACTTCGGGTCGATGACGCCGCCGAAACGTCGGTCGCGGGAAGCGTATTCGACGCACGCGTCCCACAGGTCGCGGCGGTCGAAATCGGGAAAGAGTTTCGACTGATACACCATCTCGGCGTAGGCCGATTGCCACAGCAGAAAATTCGAGATCCGCTGCTCACCCGAGGGACGCAGGAACAGATCGACGTCGGGCATGTCGGGTTCGTCGAGGTACCTGGCGAAGGTGGATTCGGTAACCCGCTCGGGGTCGATCTCCCCGGCCGCGGCGCGACGCGCGATCTCTCGTGCGGCGTCGGCGATTTCGGCGCGGCCACCGTAGTTCACGCACATGGTGAGCGTCATCACCGTGTTGTCCTTGGTCATCTCCTCGGCGATCTCGAGTTCCTTGATGACGCTGCGCCACAGTCGGGGCCTGCGCCCCGCCCAGCGCACCCGAACGCCCATCTCGTTCATCTCGTCGCGGCGGCGCCGGATGACGTCCCTGTTGAATCCCATCAGGAAGCGGACCTCGTCGGGGCTTCGCGACCAGTTCTCGGTGGAGAACGCATACGCCGACAACCAGCCCACGCCGAGTTCGATGCAGCCGCACACGGTGTCCATGAGCACCGCCTCGCCGCGCTTGTGTCCCTCCGTGCGCGGAAGTCCACGGTCGGTGGCCCATCGACCGTTGCCGTCCATCACCAGGGCGACGTGCCGGGGAACGAGTTCGGGCGGCAACTGCGGCGGGGTTGCTCCGCTGGGATGCGGATCGGGTGACCGAACCGCGCGGGGACGTCCCTGCTGTGCGGCATCCGCGCCTCGGGCGCCCCGTGCCGCGGCACGCGACCGTAGCGCCATCACCGCACTCCTCTCACGCCGTCTCGACCAGCCTATGGGGGCTGGTGCGTTCGATGAGCGGCAGGGTCCGTAACTGTCGTTCGAGATGCCACTGCAGGTGGGCGGCGACGAGTCCGGTGGCCTGACGACGCTGCGACTGCGTCGAGGCCGCCGTGTGATCCCACTGACCGCGGAACAGCGCGTCCATCAGATCGAGCACGCCCGGCGAGGGGGTGGCCGCTCCCGGCGGGCGGCAGTGCAGGCACACCGCTCCACCTGCGGCGACGTGGAAGGCGCGGTGCGGACCCGGCTGAGCACACCGGGCGCATTCCTCCAGTGCAGGCATCCAGCCCGCACAGTGCATCGCCCGCAGCAGGAACGCGTCGAGGATCAGTTCACCGGGCCGTCGGTCGTCGGCCAGTGCCTCCAGCGCCCCCACGGTGAGGCGGTGCAATTGCCGTGCGGGTGCGCGTTCTTCACCGGCGAGACGTTCGGCCGTCTCCAGCACCGCGCATGCGGTGGTGTAACGGCCGTAGTCGGCGACGATGGCGTCGGCGAAGGCGTGCAAGGTGTGCACCTGGGTGACCACGTCGAGATTGCGCCCCGGATAGAGGTGCACGTCGATGTGGGCAAACGGCTCAAGCCGCGCACCGAACTTCGACCTGGTGCGGCGCACCCCTTTGGCGACCGCACGCACCAACCCGTGATCGGCGGTGAGCAGCGTGATGATGCGGTCGGCCTCACCCAGCTTGTGCTGCCGCAGCACCACCGCCTCGTCCCGGTAAAACCTCACCGCAACATTCTTCCACCGCACCCCGACAGCACCCGGCTACGACATGCGTCCCCGTCGGGCATGCGGTCTACTCGGGCCGGTCCGCGAAGCGATCGGCGCGTGCGGCCTCGACCCCTGCCACATGCTCGGGCGCCGGAGTGGTGATCGTCGGCAGCGAGCCCTCCCCGCCCTCGACGAGTTTCGACAGCCGGGGTGGCAGCGTCATACCGCCGGGAAAACGATGCCATCCCTTGTGGTCGTAGATCTTGGTGCCACCCCAACCGAGCAGGAGGCCCACCACCAGCCCGATGACGGTCTGGATCACCGACTGCCCCAGCCCCGAATACCAGTCGGCATCGAAGTACAGGATGGCCCGAGACCCCAGATAGACGAGGTGCATCGGTTCGAAGGCGGCGATCCACGCGAACAGGCGCGGGCTGGCCTCCAACGGGACGGTGCCGCCCGAGGACGGCAGTCCGAGGATCACGAAGAACACCAGATTCAGGATCAGGCCCGGGTTGCCGAACACCGCCATCATCGACGCCGCCGACACACCGACCGCGAAGATGACCAGCGTCGAGAACATCCACAGCGTGAATGCGTTGGGCAACGATGTGCCCACGGCCGTGCACACCGCGATGTAAAGCGCCGACTGCACGAACGCGACCAGCGCCATGATCACCCACTTCGCGGCCAGGGTGCCCCACCGTGAGATGGCCAACCGCATCCGCAACTGGTAGAACGGGCCGAACTCGATGGGGGTCTGCCCGAGCGCGGCGTCGACCACGATGCTCACCATCATGGCTCCGGTGAAGCCGGCCAGCACCAACAGCAGCGTGTAGTAGAACGCCGACAACCCGTTGGCCGACCCCTTCGGCAGCGGGGTGGGTTCGATGGTCCGCACACTGACCGGCTCCGACAACGCCAGTTGCGCGGCCCCGGAGAACGGGACGTTCGCGGCAGCCAACTGGTCTCGTACCGAGTCGGTGAGCTGCTTGCCGACCTGCTCGTTGACCTGCGTGGTCACTTCACTGGCGAAGGTGGTGGTGACCGCGGACGCGAAGGTGCCCGAGCCGCGGTTGATGTAGACATCGATGGGCATGCGACCGGGTTTTGCCTGCAAGACCGTCGACTTGCCCAGGGCGATGGCACGATTGGTGAAGCTTGGGTCGATGAGCACCACTCCGTAGACCTTGCCCGAGTTGAGGTCGTCCAAGGCGGTGGTGCGGTCGGTGGGCCGGACCGAGATACCACTCTTGGCGGCGGTGGCCACGATGCCGTCGGCCACCTGCTGTCCGTAGTTCTGCTTGGTGGTGGTGCCGTCTGCGTTGGGCACCTCACCGCCGACGTCCTGATTGACGATGGCGACGGGAAAGTCGTGCAGATTTCCCTCCGGATCGGCGATCGCCCCCATGTACAGCGCCGCCATGAACGACATGATGGCGGTGACGAGAAGCAGCGGCAGCAACCAGAACTTCGGTGTGCCGAGCACCTCGGAGATCGTCGCGACCGCCTGTTGTTCTGGTTCGTCCCGCTCCGTTTCGGCCGACGGTGCGACGTCGGGGACGGGCGCGCCGCTCTCGTGTTTTCCCACCCGATTCGATCCTCTCGTCAGAATCCCATGCGGCCCAACTGTTTCGGATCACGCTGCCAGTCTTTGGCCACCTTCACGTGCAGATCCAGGTAGACCTTGACCCCCAGCAGCCGTTCGATCTGGGCGCGTGCGACGGTGCCCACCTCTTTGAGGCGGGCACCCTTGTGCCCGATGATGATGCCCTTCTGGCTGTCGCGCTCGACGTAGAGGATCGCGTGCACGTCGACCATCGGTGGCGAGTCGGGGGGACGGTCCTCGCGGGGGATCACCTCCTCGATCACCACGGCCAGTGAGTGCGGCAGTTCGTCGTGCACTCCCTCGAGAGCGGCCTCGCGGATGTATTCGGCCATGAGGACCTGTTCGGGTTCGTCGGTGAGTTCCCCGTCGGGATAGAACGCGGGGCCCGGTTCCATCAGCGACACCAGCACGTCGGTGAGCACGTCGAGTTGTTTGCCGGACTTCGCCGACACGGGTACCACCTCACACCCGTCGCCGAGCAGCGCGCTCAGCGCCAGCAGCTGTGCGGCCACCCGATCGGGGGTCACCCGGTCGATCTTGGTGACCACTCCGAGAACCGTTGTGCGCGGGGCCATCTCCTTGACCTGGGAAACGATCCAGCGGTCACCGGGGCCGATGGTCTCGTCGGCGGGCACGCAGATCCCCACCACGTCCACCTCGGAGTACGTGTCCCGCACCAGGTCGTTGAGGCGCTGCCCCAGCAGGGTGCGCGGCCGGTGCAGGCCGGGAGTGTCGACGATCACCAACTGCGCGTCGGGACGATTGACGATGCCGCGGATCGTGTGCCGGGTGGTCTGCGGCCGATTCGACGTGATCGCGATCTTCTCGCCTACCAGCGCGTTGGTCAGCGTCGACTTGCCGGTGTTGGGGCGCCCGACGAAACAGACGAATCCTGAACGGAACTCCGCCGTCATCACGAGCTCACACGGTTCACGACGGCGCCTGCCACATCGGTGATCACCAGGTAGGCATCCGAGCTGATCTCGGTGAGCGTGGCCACACCGGGATCGGTGGCGTCGCCGCCGACGATCACCGCGGCCTCGAAGCCCGACGCCCCGCTCGAGAGCGCAGCGGCCACCGCGACCTGCAGCGCCGAGAGCACCAGGGTTGCCGTGTCCACGTCGGCGCCGGCGTAGGTGCGGCCGTCCGAGTCGCGCACCGCCGCGCCCGAACGTGATTCGGCGCGCGCCCGCGCACCCTTGGCGAGGACGACCAGCTTGCGATCCTCGTCGTCGAGCGTCTGTGTCATCCCTGTTTCCTGGTCATCCCTGATTCGCGACCGTCATCGCCGATCCTTGCCACCGCTGCGGGCCGGGACCGACCTGTGGTGTCCCGAACCATCAGGCCCCGAGTATTCCGCATCCGAGTCGCGATCCGCGCCCGCCCCTCGCTCGCGGCGGGTCGGCCGGTCGTCGTCATCGTGCGAATCGTCGGAGTCGAGCCTGCTGACCAGCACCGTGCTGATCCGCTGGCGGCCCTGCCGGTTCGGTCCGCCCTCGGCGATCAGTTGCAGACCGTGCGAGGTGACCGACGCGCCGGGCAACGGCACACGGCCCAGTTCCAGGCCCACGAGTCCGCCGACGGTCTCCACTTCGTCGTCGTCGATGTCGATGTCGAAGAGTTCACCGAGATCCTCCACCGGCAGCCGCGCCGACACCCGATAGCGGCCGTCGCCGAGTTCCTCGACCGGCGCCACCTCGTCGGTGTCGTATTCGTCGGTGATCTCGCCGACGATCTCCTCCAGCACATCCTCGATGGTGACCAGACCGGCGATACCGCCGTATTCGTCGACGAGCAGCGCCATGTGGTTGCGGGTGCGCTGCATGTCCGCGAGTACGCGGTCGAGGGGTTTGGAGTCCGGGATGAACTCGGCGGGACGAATCAGCTCACTCAGCCGGATCGAGGCGAGACCGTCGGCCGTGGCCGCCCGTTCCGCGAGATCCTTCAGATAGACCACGCCCAAGATGTCGTCGGGGTTCTCCCCGATCACCGGGATACGTGAATGCCCGGACCGCAATGCCAGATTCATCGCCTGCGAGGCGTTCTTGTCCGATTCGATCCACACCATCTCGGTGCGCGGCACCATCACCTCCCGCGCGTTGGTGTCGCCGAGATCGAAGACCGACTGGATCATTCGGCGTTCGTCGGCGGCGACCACACCGCTGGCCTCGGCCAGGTCGACCACCTCGCGTAGCTCGACCTCCGTGGCGAAGGGCCCGTTGCGATACCCCTTGCCCGGGGTGAGCGCGTTACCGATGAGGATCAGCAGGCGCGTGACCGGTGTGAGCAACACACCCACCGCCTGAAGTACCGCCGCCGCGGCGAGCGCGATGCTGTAGGCGTGCTGGCGGCCGAGGGTGCGTGGCCCGACGCCCGCAGCAACATAGGAGAGCCCGGTCATCCCGAGGATGGCGGCAGCCAGCCCCCAGCCGACTCCCCACTCGTCGACGGCGACGACCGACACCAACGCAACCGCCGCGGTCTCACAACCGACACGCAGGAACACTGCGAGACCCACATAGGTGGCCCGGGAGTCGAGAACCGACATCAGGCGCCGGGCCCCGGCACGCTGTTCCTTCGCCATCTCCTCGACCCTGGCGATCGATACCGTCGACACGGCGGTGTCGACGGCGGCGAACACGCCTGCGGCGGCGAGCAGCAGTGCGGCCAGGATGAGGAACCACACGTCGGTGGGCACGGTCAGGTGCCTCCGGAGGTGCCGGGGTCCCCGCCACCGGGCGGGGTGTTCAACTCGGTGAATCCGATGTTGCTCAGCAGGCGCGAGTCACGCTGGGACTGTCGACGATCCTGCGCATCGCGATGACGTTGCGCGTAGAAATCCTCCAGGATGCGATTCTGCAGGCCGAACATCTCCTTCTCCTCGTCGGGTTCGGCGTGGTCGTAACCGAGCAGATGCAGCACCCCGTGGATGGTGAGCATCGCGAGTTCGTGGTCGAAGGACCGCCGCGCGTCCTTCGCCTGGCGGGCCGCGAACTCCGGGCACAGCACGATGTCGCCGAGAATGGCCGGACCGGGATCGGCGGCGTCGGGACGGCCCCCGGGCACCAGTTCGTCCATCGGGAAGCTCATCACGTCGGTGGGGCCGGGCAGATCCATCCACTGCATGTGCATGTCGGCCATGGTCTGTTCGTCGACGAGTAGCAACGACAGTTCGGCGGCCGGGTTGACGTCCATGGCGATCACCGCGAACCGCGCCGCGTCGATGATCAGCTCCGCAGGTGCGTCGACGCCGGATTCATTGGCCAGTTCGATGCTCATGAGCGCCTGGCCTGAGTCGCGGCGCGGCGTGCCGCGCGATTCCCCGAGATCTGGTCGGCGTCACGCAACCGGCCCGGCCCGCGATTGGCCTCCTCGGCGCGGCCGTAGGCGTCGACGATGTCGGCGACCAGCCGGTGCCGTACCACGTCGGCGCTGGTGAGATGGGCGAAGTGGATGTCGTCGACACCCTCGAGAATCTTTGTGGCCGAACGCAAACCACTCTGCGCACCGCCGGGCAGATCCACCTGGGTGACGTCGCCGGTGACCACGATCTGCGAGCCGAAACCCAGGCGCGTGAGGAACATCTTCATCTGCTCACCCGTCGTGTTCTGGGCTTCGTCGAGGATGATGAAAGCGTCATTCAACGTACGTCCGCGCATGTATGCCAGCGGTGCCACCTCGATGACGCCCGCGGCCATCAGCTTGGGGATCGACTCCGGATCGATCATGTCGTGCAGCGCGTCGTACAGCGGCCGCAGGTAGGGGTCGATCTTCTCGCTCAGCGTGCCGGGCAGGAATCCGAGCCGCTCGCCCGCCTCCACCGCCGGGCGGGTCAGGATGATGCGGTTGACCGCTTTGGCCTGCAACGCCTGCACGGCCTTGGCCATCGCCAGGTAGGTCTTTCCGGTGCCGGCCGGACCGAGCCCGAACACGATGGTGTGGTTGTCGATCGCCTCGACGTATCGTTTCTGGTTCAGCGTTTTGGGCCGGATGGTCTTGCCGCGTCGCGAGATGATGTCCAGCGACAACACCTCTGCCGGGGATTCGCCGGAATCCTGCGACAGCATCGACACGCTGTGGCGCACCAGGTCGGGGGTGAGCGGGGTGCCCCGTCCCACCAGGTCGACGAGCTCGGCGATCACCCGCTCCGAGGCCGCGACGTCGGCCGACGCGCCGGTGAGGGTGACCTGATTGCCGCGGACGTGAATCGACGCGGGCAGAAGCTGCTCGAGCGTGCGCAGGTTGACGTCGCTGGCGCCGAGCAGACCGAATACCACCTCGGGAGAGATTTCCACGTTGGCGGTGACCACAGGTCTGCCCCCGGAGGTTCCGCTGGTCTGCGCGTTCACGTCGGGGGTGGGATCACTCACGTATGCAATCACTCCTGCAGGTCTGGGGTCTCGGACGGTGCCCGCTGAAAACGGGTGCCCGCTGAAGACGAGTGTATCGCTCCCCAACGGCCGATCAGCAGGCAATATTCCGTCGCGAATGGTCGCGGACCCGCGGATGTCACAGACCGAGCACGCGTAGGGTCTGCCTGTTGCAGACGCTGCGGGGGTCGACGAAGGCGTCGTGCCCCTCGTCGGGGACGACGATCAGTTCCGCGGACTGACCGCGGGCCGCCACCGTCTGCACGTAGCGCCGGCTCACGTCCACCGGGATCGCGGTGTCGAGACCACCGTGGATCGCCACGACATGGGCGTCGAACCGCGGCTGCTCGATCGGCGAGGCATCCCGGTAGCGCTGGGGCATATCGGGGTATGCGCCGCCCATCAGCGCGTACACCGACTCCCTGCCGGTGCGCCCCGCGGCGACGAGGTCGAGAGCGGCGGACTGGGCTACCACCGTGGAGATCCGGGTGGTGGCAGTGCGCGCCCCGAGCCGAGCGGTGGCCCACACCGCGAGCTGCCCACCCGCGGAATGCCCGACCACGGCCACCGACGACCAGTCGACCGCGGCGGCGGCATGTGGGTCGAGCGCCTCGCGCACCGGGCCGTCGAGTGCCTCGATGGCGGCGACGACGTCGCGCCCCGTGGCGGGCCATCCCCCACCGGGTTCGCCCACGCGGCGGTACTCGACGTTCCAGACCAATGCACCTCGTTCGGCGTACTGGCGGGCGATCGCCGACTCGATGGTGAGGCCGAATTCGGTGGTCCAGTACCCGCCGTGGACGAGCACCACCGGACGGATGCGTTCGGGCCGGTCGGCGACGTCGGCGGCGAGGTAGAGATGGCCGAACTGAGATGGCTCGGAGCCGTAGACGAGCTTGCTGCGGTGAACGGCGCAGCGCTTCACCACGAGATTCTCACCGCGCCCACCGCTGCGTCAGCACCCCGATCGCGCCGAGCGCGACCGCGCCGGCCGCCGACGTCCGCAACACCTCGGGCCCCAGCACCACCGAGTGCGCGCCCAGCGCGGTGAGGTCGGCGATCTCGCTGTCGTCGAGTCCACCCTCCGGTCCGACGACGAGGACGATGGCGGTGGCGTCGGCCAGCGGCAGGGTCCGCAGCGACACCGCACCGTGCTCGTGCAGGACGGCAACGACACCACCGGTCGCCGACACCTCGGCGCACCGCGTCCTCACCTCGGTGGTGCCTGCCAGATCGGCGATCTCGGGTATCCAGGGCCGACGGCTCTGTTTGGCTGCGGCCGACGCGGCGGCACGCCACTTGGCCACACCCTTGTCGGCTTTGCCGGTCCACCGCGCGACGCAGCGCGCAGCCTGCCACGGCACGATGGCATCGACCCCCGCCTCGGTGGCCAGATCCACCGCGAGTTCGGACCGCTCCGCCTTGGGCAGCGCCTGCACCAGCGTCACCGTCGGACGCGGCCGATCGACGAAGCGATATTCATGGGCTCGCGCGACGAGGGTGTCCTTGGCGGTGATCGATACCACCTCACACACCGCGATCGATCCCCTGCCGTCTCCGACGGCGAGGTTTTCCCCCACCGACAGTCGGGTCACGGTGACCGCGTGGCGGCCTTCCGCCCCGCGCAAGACGATGTCGGCACCGACAGCCGGTACCTCGTCGACCCAGAACAGCGGCGGGCTCACAAACGGTCGATTCTCTCGTCGGCGCCCGGTTCAGCGCCCGGCGAAAGCGTTGCGTAGACGCGAGAACAGCCCTCCGGGTGCGGCGGCCGCGCTGGCGGTCACCAGATCGATCTGCTCACCGGAACCGGCACGATAGTTGCGCAGCGCCTCGGACTGCGCGGCGTCGAGTTTCGTCGGCACGTGCACGTCGAGGTGGACGTGCAGTGTGCCGCGGACCCCGCTGTTGACGTGGGGCATGCCCTGACCGCGCACCTTGACCACCTGACCCGGCTGCGTCCCGGGAGCGATCGCCACCGTGGTGGAGTCACCCAGGATGGTCGGCACGTCGAACTCGGCTCCCAGAGCGGCGTCGGCCATCGGGACCCGCAACGTGCAGTGCAGATCGTCCTTGTCGCGGATGAAGACATCGTGGGGACGCTCGGTGACCTCGACATACAGGTCACCGGCCGGGCCGCCACCCATGCCCACCTCGCCCTGACCGGCCAGGCGGACACGCATTCCGCTCTCGATTCCGGCCGGAATGCGCACGGTCATGGTGCGGCGTGACCGAACCCGGCCGTCGCCGCCACACTTGCGGCACGGATCGGGGATCACCTCGCCGGTGCCGTGACAGGTGGGGCACTCGCGCACCGTCATCACCTGTCCGAGAATCGATCGCTGCACCGCCTGGATCTCGCCCGCACCCTTGCAGATGTCGCAGGTCACCGGCTTGGAGTCACCATTGGTGCCCGATCCGTGGCAGACGTCGCAGAGGATCGCCGTGTCGACGGTGATCTCCTTGTTGACACCGGCGGCGCATTCCTCGAGGTCGAGTTCGACCGCGACCAGAGCGGGCTCACCGGGCTGGACCCGACCCCGGGGACCGCGGCCGCCGCCGAAGCCACCGCCGCCGAACCCGCTGCCCGAGCCGAAGAACGCCTCGAACACGTCGCCGAGCCCGCCGCCGGCGAAGCCGCCGAAACCGCCGGCACCGGGACCGGCGAGCGGGTCGCCGCCCGCATCGACGATGCGCCGCTTCTCCGGGTCGCTGAGCACCTCGTAGGCGGTGGTGACCTCTTTGAAGCGGTCCTCTTCGCTCGGATTCACATCGGGATGCAGTTCACGCGCCTTCTTGCGGTACGCACGCTTGATCTCCTGGTCGCTGGCACCTTTTGCCACACCGAGGATTCCGTAGTAGTCAGTTGCCACGCTTGTCTTGGTCCTCTTGTCTCACACGTCTTGTTCGCGCCCATTCAGCGCGTTGTTCGCGCCCGCTCAGCGCTCCGAGAGCACCTCGCCCACGTATTTCGCAACGGCCGCCACGGAGGCGATTGTTCCCGGATAGTCCATCCGCGTGGGGCCGACCACCCCGAGGCTGCCGAACACGGTTCCCGAAGCACCGTACCCGGTGGATACGACGGAGGTGCCGCGCAGGTTCTCGGTCATGGTCTCCTCCCCGATCTGCACGGTCACCCGACCCATCCGCTGGGTGGTGGCCAACAATTTGAGGACCACGACCTGCTCCTCGAGTGCCTCGAGCACCGAGTCCATGCCACCGCTGGCCGGCGCGAAATCAGCAGCCGCCCGGGCCAGGTTGGAGGTACCACCGAGGACCAGCCGGTCATCGCCGCGCTCGACCAGCGTCTCCACCAGTACCGTCGCGATGCGGATGACCGCGTCACGGATGTCCTCGGGCGCTTGATTGGCCACCTCGGCGACCGCCGCCGAGGCGGCCTCGAGCCGCTTGCCGTGCAGCGCTGCGGAGAAGATGTCACGCAACCGAGCGATACCCGCCTCGTCGTGGTCCTCGGCAAGGGCCACCATCCGCTGCTCGACACGGCCGCTGTCGGTGATCACCACAAGCAGCAGCCGCGACGGCGACAGGGTGATCACCTCGAGGTGACGCACCGTCGCAGTGGACAGCACCGGGTATTGGATGACCGCGACCTGCCGGGTGAGTTGTGCGAGCAATCGCACCGACCGGCGCAGCACGTCGTCGAGGTCGACGCCGGAATCGAGGACCGACAGGATCGCGCGGCGCTCGGCCGACGACAGTGGCTTGACCTCGCTGATCCGGTCCACGAACATCCGGTAACCCTTGTCGGTGGGCACGCGTCCCGAACTGGTGTGCGGCTGGGTGATGTAACCCTCGGCCTCCAGAACGGCCATGTCGTTTCGGACGGTGGCGCTCGAAACCCCGAGGTGGTGGCGTTCGACCAGCGCCTTGGAGCCGATCGGCTCCTGCGTGTCCACATAGTCGGTGACGATTGCCCGAAGGATCTCGAACCGCCGATCGTCGGTCGCCGTCACTCTCTGACACCTCCTCGACACGAACTCTGCAATACAGTTGGTGGGTTCCATCTTACGAAAGGCCGACGAAAACCTGGCCTCCACGCGGCATCGAGTCGCGGGTCACCGGCGGTCGGCCTCGACGGACGCCGCCGGGCGGAAAAGGAAACCGGGATGATCTTCAAGGGTGTGCGGGAGGGAAAGCCCTATCCCGAGCACGGACTCTCCCATCGCGGCTGGGCCAAGATCCCGCCCCGGCAGCTGCGCCTCGACGAACTGACCACGGTCACCACCGTGTTGGCCCTGGACAAGTTGCTGAGCGAGGACTCGACGTTCTACGGCGACCTGTTCTCGCACGTGGTGCGCTGGCACGGGGAGATGTATCTCGAGGACGGACTGCATCGGGCGGTGCGATCGGCGCTACGCAACCGGCACATCATCCACGCCCGGCTGCTCGATCTCGATGCCTATGATCTGCGCCCGACGGCCGCGCCACTGGAGGATCAACTCGACGACACCGGCCCGATTCCGGCGGCACGGGCCGACGCACCCGGCAGAGGTGGCGCGCACCGTCGCGGCGCCCGATCCACCGGTTGGTCGGCACCGCCGCCCGCCTGGTGAGCCGCCGGGCGGCGGTTTCTCACACCTCCAGGGTCTTCTCCGACGGCAGGTCGTACACCGGGCACTCCGCCACCCCGATCGTGTCCCTGGTGATCTCCTCGACAGCGGCCTGTGTTGCCTGCGCGTCGTTCACCCAGTTGCGATAGAAGTCGAACGGGCATTCGGCAACTCCCTTGTCACCGTCACCGCCGGCCAGCACGCCGGTGTAGCCGCGGTGCAGGAGCTTGAACAGATGATTCTGGGACTGGTCGAAGTGGCGCGCGTCGCGGATCGTCGACAACGACAGTTGCGCGTACTGGATTCCGTAGTCCTCCTCGCCGCACTCGCCGAGGGTCCTTCCGTCGAATCCGATGATGGCGCTGTGACCGAAGTATGTGTAGACGCCGTCCCAACCGGTCGCGTTGGCCACGGCGACGTAGCAGTTGTTGGCCCACGCCATCGCCTTGGCCATCAGCACCTGCTGCTCCTTGGCCGGGTACATGTAGCCCTGCGGCCGCACGATGAGTTCGGCACCCTTCATCGCGCAATCGCGCCAGATCTCGGGATAGTTGCCGTCGTCGCAGATGATCAGCGAGATCTTGAGCCCCTTCGGGCCGTCGGTGACGTAGGTCTGCCCACCGGGATACCACCCCTCGATCGGAGTCCACGGCAGGATCTTGCGGTACTTCTGCACGATCTCGCCTTCGTCGTTGATCAGGACCAGCGTGTTGTACGGGGGCTTCGCGGGATGATCCTCGTGGCGTTCGCCGGTGATCGAGAACACCCCCCACGTCTTCGCGTCACGACACGCCTTGGCGAAGATGTCGGTCTCGTCGCCGGGAATGGTCGCGGCGGTCGCATACATCTCCTCGGTGTCGTACATGATGCCCATCGTCGAATACTCCGGGAAGACAACGAGATCCATCCCCGGCAGACCCGTCTTCATGCCGACCACCATGTCGGCGATCTTGCGGGCGTTGTCGAGGACGTCGGCTTTCGTGTGCAGCCGCGGCATCTTGTAGTTCACCACTGCCACGCCGACGGTGTCCGGGCTCGACGAGATGTCTCCGTGTCGCATGCGTACTCCTCTCGACCGGTGTGCACCGGACCAGTCAATTACTTCCGTTCGGAAGCATCTGAGATGCCAGGTTAATCCCCGCACCGTTACGCGCGGATTGCCATGACGTGTGAACCCGGTGACATGACACGGTTTTGAGGCGCGCTTCGATCTCCGAGCACGCGCGACGGCGTGCGCATGTCGCGTTCTTCTGCTTTCATTCGGAAACAGTTCGTCGGAAGAATGCACGGTCGGTGCGGAGGTGATGGGACGTGTCGGGGTATCTGTCTTCCAAGGTCAACGACCTGAACTCCGGCCCCACCGCGGGTTCGGGATCGTTCCGGATGGGGCGGGCGACATCGCCGCAGCGCCTGAAGACAAACCTCGAGTCGGCCATCATCGGACAGGATCACGCGATCGAGGCGGTGGTTCGCGGTTTGACGATCGCCGCCGCGGGCATCCGTGACCCCCACCGGCCGATCGCCTCGCTGCTGTTCGTCGGGCCCACCGGAGTCGGCAAGACCGAACTGGCGCGGCGGCTGGCGGCCGAGATCACCGGAGACCCCGACAAGCTGTGTCGCATCGACATGAACTCACTCGCCCAGGAGCACTACGCGGCCTCCCTCTCGGGCGCACCGCCGGGCTATTCGGGTGCCAAGGAACAGTACACGCTGTTCGACCGGGAGCTGGTGGAGGGCAACATCTCTCGCCCCGGAATCGTGTTGTTCGACGAGGTGGAGAAGGCCCATACGACGGTGCTGCGTTCGCTGCTGCAGATCCTCGACACCGGCACCCTGCGCCTCACCGCGGGCACCTCGACCATCGATTTCCGCAACGCGATCGTCTTGCTCACATCGAACCTCGGGTCGGCCGAGATCGCATCACGTCATCGCGGCGAGTTCGGCAGGCGATGGTGGACACGTCGCCGCGGCGCGTCGCCGGCCGACGATCCGGTGCTCCGCGCGGTGGAGGACTTCTTCGACCCGGAGCTCTACAACCGGTTCGACGAGATCGTCCGTTTCGATGCCCTCGACGAGATCACCGCCGCGGCGATAGTCGATCTCGAACTCGGCCGCCTCACCGACCGCCTGCGTACCCGTGGCATCACCTGGGACGCCGACCCGCAGCTCCGAGCGCACCTCGCGGAGTCGGGGTTCGACCCGGTGTACGGTGCACGAAATCTGCACCGCACCATACGCCTGGGCCTGCATGCGCCGATCGCCGAGGCGATCGTCGGCAGCACCCCCGGTGACGGCCCACTACACCTGCATGCGTCGGTGCGTGCGGGAGCGATCGTGGTCTCGGCCGGCCCCGCCGATGGCGGGACCGGACCGACCGCGCCCGACGGTCAGGCCACATGAATACGCGCGAGCACGTCGAGATCGAGTTGGTCGGCAACGGCGAGGTACACGTCCTGATCGGTTGTCCCCCCGTCGAGATGGAGCGCCCCACGAGGACCCTCCACCACGACGCGGGCCGCGGCACGCTCCATGCCCGACACCGTCAACGAGCCTGCCCGGTCGGCCAATTCGGCGAGTACGGTGATCGCGTCGAAACAGGACTGCCCGATGCTGTTGAGCACGGGCGCATCCGGCCCGTGCAGTCGGTGGTAACGACCGGCGAAGTCTACCGTTTCGCTCGTGACGAGGGAATCGAAGAACCCTGCGGCGGCATACATGTTGGAGGTCGCGGTGGCACCCATGCCGAGCACTTGATTCTCCTCGAGGATGGGGCTGAATCGCAGCATCACCTGATCGAGTCCGCGGCGGGCGAACCCTCGACCGAACCGGACCGCGTCGTCGCCGACGAGCAGCACCAGAACCGCGTCGGCGCCGCACATCTCGAGCCATGTGTATGTGCCGGAAAAGTCGCCGATACCGAGCGGCAGGAACATCGACCCGAGGTGGGTCAGGCCGGCGCCGGCGAGATGCACTGCCGCCCGGCCCGCGAGTTGCCGGGGCCACACGTAGTCGTTGCCGACCACACACCACCGGCGGGCACCGCGTTCGCGCGCGAGCCAGTCGAGGCCCGGCAGCACTTGGCTTTCCGGCGCCTCGCCGGTCATGAACAGCCCGGGTGTGCGAAACTCGCCTTCGTGCAACGCCGCGTACACATAGGGCACCTGGCCGCCCAGCCGTCGCAGGATCGCCTTGCGGACCGCGGATATGTGCCACCCCGCGATCGCGTCGACAAGGCCGGCATGCCACAGGGCGGCGACCTCGGCGGCCACCAACTGTGGGGCACGGCCTCCATCGACCATGATCAACTCGACGGCGTGACCCAGAATGCCACTGCGCGAATGCAATTCGGCAACGGCCAACTCGCCCGAAGCCTCGCACGACGGGCCGAAGATGCCCGCCGAACCCGTCAGCGGCACCACGAAGGCGATCCGGACAGGTCGTTCGCGATTCGCCATCGGACCCCCCTGACGTGCGCGAACCCCATCTCCACCGTCCGTCGACCCGGGTGGGCACCGATGCGCAGGGCGGATCGACGATGAGCGGCCAGACTACACCCGACGTGCGCGACCGGCGAGCCGACGACGGGGCGGAAACCACTCTGCTGCTGCAGTTGCTACGTGCGGCCCGTCAGATCGAATCGGGGGTGTCGGCCGAGCTCGCCGCCCTGCGCATCACGCCGGAACAGTGGCGGATCATCTGCGTACTCACCGCCGGCGGCGGCCACACCATGACCGAACTGGCCACCCTGGCGGTGCTTCCGGCCGCCACCTGTACCCGCACGGTCGATCGGCTGGTGTCCTCGGGCACGGTCTACCGGCGAGCCGATCCCACCGACCGGCGTCGGGTGGTGGTGTTCCTCAGCGCCCGCGGCCGACGGTCGGTCGCACCGATCACCGACGCGGAGCGGACGGCCCAACACGAGATCGCGCGCTCGCTCGGCCCGCGAGGATACGTCGGCCTGCAGGATGCCTTGAGGCGCATCGCCTCCGAGCCCACGGTCGGGTGACCCGCACTCACTCCCCGGCCAGCAGGATGTCTCGGATCACGCCGTCGGCAAGGAGACGACCCCGATCGGTCAGGACGTAACGATCGGCGATCGCCACGAGCAGACCGTCCGCGCACAGCCGGCGAGCACCGCCGATCTCGTCCGCGTCGAGCACCGACGTCGGCAAACCGTCGCGGCATCGCATCCGCAGCATCACCTCTTCGGTGTGACGGTCGGCGGCCGTCAACGTCTCCGAGGACGCCACCGGTAGCCGCCCCGCGGCGAGTTCGGCCGCATACCGCGCCGGATGTTTGACGTTGTGCCACCGCACCCCGTTCACATGCGAATGCGCACCAGGGCCGATCCCCCACCAATCGGCACCGTGCCAGTACCCCAGATTGTGCCGGCACTCCGCCTGCGGGGACCGCGCCCAGTTCGACACCTCGTACCAATCGAACCCGTTGTCGCGCAGCCGTTCATCGAGTCGCACGTACCGGTCGGCGAGAACGTCGTCGTCGGGGGCGGGCATCTCACCGCGCCGGATACGGCGGGCCAGCGCGGTGCCGTCCTCCACGATCAGCGCATACGCCGACACGTGGTCGACCGGGGTCGAGAGCACCGCATCGATGCTGACGTCCAGGTCGGCGTCGGTCTCACCCGGGGTGCCGTAGATGAGGTCGAGGTTGACGTGCGCGAAGCCCGCGGCGGCGGCCTCGCGCGCCGCCGCGACGGCCCGGCCTGGGCTGTGGGTGCGGTCGAGCGCGGCGAGCACATGCGGCGCCGCCGATTGCATACCCAGCGAGATGCGGGTGAAGCCGGCCTCGAGGAGCCCGTCGAAGAACGCCGGCGAGGTGGATTCCGGATTGGATTCGGTGGTGACCTCGGCGTCACGGGTCAGATCGAACCGTGAACGCACCCCATCGAGCAGCCGCGCCAGGCCGTCGGCACCGAGGAGCGACGGGGTGCCGCCACCGACGAACACCGTGGAGACCGGGCGGTCGGCACCGAGCATCCCGGCGGCCAGATCCAGTTCGCGTTCCACCGCGTCGTGCCAGGTCGACGGCGACGACGCACTACCCAATTCGCCGGCGGTATAGGTGTTGAAGTCGCAGTAGCCGCAGCGGGTCGCGCAGAACGGGACGTGGACGTACAGCCCGAAAGCGGTCGCCGGATCGGCGTCTGCGCACGCCCCGCCCACGGCGGCGAGATCGTCGGCAAGGATCGAGGTCACCACACCCGTTCTCCTCGCCATGACATGCCCTCCATGATGCGCGCGACGTGCCCGGACACCGCGCTCGGGCGCTTTCCCTCAGCGTGACGCAAAGTATCCGCAAGTAGACGCGGGCGTCGTCAGCATGGCACCATGGGTGACATGACTTCTCCCGGGGTGTGGCTCGCCGCGCGGCGCCACATCGACCTCAAGCGCGTGTGCAGCGCTTTCTGTCGCATCTGACGACGCTGCCGGCCTCGAAGGTCCCCTCCATGCATGACGCTCGCCTGCGTCGTCGCGCCCGGGATGCCCGCACGCACAGCCCCTCGCCCGTGCCACGATCGCCGGTGCCTGCCGCCGGCCAGGAGTATTCATGACGTCCACCACCGACGCGCCCTCCACCTCCGACGCCGAGCCCACACCCGAGCGTCCGGCCCGCGCATCCGCCACGGGGGAACGCCCCGCCCGCAAGCCCCGGCCAGCCAAGCGCCGCGCCGAAGGCCAGTGGAAGCTCGGCTATCGCGAACCGCTCAATCCCAATGAGCAGATCAAGAAGGACGACAATCCGCTCAACGTGCGGGCGCGCATCGAGAACATCTACGCCCACCGCGGCTTCGACTCCATCGACAAGCAGGACCTGCGCGGCCGCATGCGCTGGTGGGGTTTGTACACGCAGCGTGCGCAGGGCTACGACGGCACCTGGACCGGCGACGAGAACATCGACATCCTCGAGGACAACCACTTCATGATGCGGGTGCGCTGCGACGCGGGTGCCCTCACCGCCGAACAGTTGCGCACCCTCGGGGAGATCTCCACCGAGTTCGCCCGCGACACCGCCGACCTCTCCGATCGCGAGAACGTCCAGTATCACTGGATCCGCATCGAAGACGTCCCCACCATCTGGGAGCGTCTGGAGGGCGTGGGACTCCAGACCACCGAAGCGTGCGGCGATTGCCCCCGCATCATCCTGGGCTCCCCGCTCGCCGGCGAGGCCGTCGACGAGGTGCTCGACCCGACTCCGGCGATCGACGAGATCGTGCGGCGCTACATCGGCGATCCGCAGTACTCGAACCTGCCGCGCAAGTTCAAAACCGCGATCTCCGGCCTGCAGGATGTGCCGCACGAGGTCAACGACATCGCATTCATCGGCGTGGAGCACCCCGAGCACGGCCCGGGACTCGACGTGTGGGTCGGTGGCGGACTGTCGACCAATCCGATGCTCGCGCAACGACTCGGCGTGTGGGTGCCGCTCGACGAGGTGCCCGACGTGTGGGAGGCCGTGGTCAGCATCTTCCGCGACTACGGCTACCGTCGGCTGCGCACCAAGGCGCGGCTGAAGTTCCTGCTCAAGGACTGGGGCGTGGAGAAGTTCCGCGAGGTGCTCGAGCAGGAGTACCTCGGCCGCACGCTGATCGACGGGCCCGCACCGGAACCGCTGACCGCACCTCGCGACCACGTCGGAGTGCAGAAACTCAAGAACGGCACCAACTCCGTCGGTTTCGCCGCGATCGCCGGCCGGGTGTCGGGAACCATCCTGACCGCGGTCGCCGACGCCGCCGCCCGCGCCGGTTCGGACCGCATCCGTTTCACGCCGTACCAGAAGCTGGTGATCCTCGACGTCGCCGACGACAAGGTGGAAGCGCTGATCGCCGAACTCGGCGAGCTCGGACTGAACGCGCGGCCATCGATGTGGCGACGAAACCTGATGGCGTGCAGTGGAATCGAGTTCTGCAAACTCTCCTTCACCGAGACCCGTAAACGCTCGCAGGTGCTCGTGCCCGAACTCGAGAAGCGGCTGGCCGACATCAACGCCGGACTCGACGTGCCGATCACGATCAACATCAACGGCTGCCCGAATTCCTGTGCCCGCGCCCAGATCGCCGACATCGGATTCAAGGGACAACTCGTCGACAACGCCGACGGCACCACCACCGAGGGCTTCCAGGTCCACCTCGGCGGCAGCCTCGGCCAGGACGCCGGATTCGGCCGCAAACTGCGCCAGCACAAGGTGGTGTCCACCGAGCTCGGCGACTACATCGAACGCGTCGTCCGCAACTTCGTGGCACAACGCGAAGACGGGGAACGGTTCGCACAATGGGCCGTTCGCGCCGACGAGGAGGCACTGCGATGAGCACGACGACCACCGCCCGCACCGGTCGACGCTTCACCGAGGACGAACTGCGCGAGATCGCCACACGCGGCGCCCACGAACTCGGCGCCGAGGCATCGCCCGAAGACCTGCTGCGCTGGACCGCGGAGACCTTCGGCGACAACTTCGTGGTGGCCTCCAACATGCAGGACGCGGCCCTGGTGGACCTGGCCGTCAACCACGTGGATCGCGACCTGGTGGGCGGTGCGGTGAAGATCCTCTTCCTCGACACCGGTTACCACTTCGCCGAGACCATCGGTACCCGTGACGCCGTCGAACAGGTCTACAACCACGGCGCCGAACGCCTCGCCCGTCCCGGCGTGGAGATGGTCAACCTGACTCCGGAACACAGCGTGGCCCAGCAAGATGAACTGTTGGGCCGCAACCTGTTCGCCCGCGACCCGGGAGAGTGCTGCCGACTGCGCAAGGTGATGCCGTTGCGGGCCGGACTCTCCGGATACGACGCCTGGGTCACCGGTATTCGCCGGGTGGAGGCGCCGACCCGGGCCAACGCGCCGTTGATCTCCTTCGACGAGGGCTTCGGCCTGGTGAAGATCAACCCGATCGCGCCGTGGTCGGACGAGACAATGCAGGACTACATCGACTCCCACGGTGTACTGGTCAACCCTTTGGTCGACGAGGGGTACCCGTCGATCGGCTGCGCACCGTGCACCGCCAAACCCGAACCCGGATCCGATCCGCGCAGCGGCCGCTGGGCCGGTCGCGCCAAGACAGAATGTGGATTGCACGCATGACTCTCACCGACTCCACCACCGGCACGTCGCCCGAGACCTCGTCCCGCGAGACCGCAGACGAGTTCACCACGCTCGACGCGCTGGAATCCGAGGCCATCCACATCTTCCGCGAGGTGGCAGGCGAATTCGAGCGACCGGTGATCCTGTTCTCCGGCGGCAAGGACTCCACCGTGCTGCTGCACGTGGCGCTCAAGGCGTTCTGGCCGGCACCCCTGCCCTTCTCGCTGCTGCACGTGGACACCGGACACAACCTGCCGGAGGTGCTGCAGTTCCGCGACGAGGTGGTCGAGCGCCACAACCTGCGCCTGCACGTGGCCAAGGTCGAGGATTACCTCGCCGATGGTCGCCTCACCGAACGTCCCGACGGTGTGCGCAACCCGCTGCAGACCATTCCGCTGCTCGACGCGATCACCGAGAACCGGTTCGACGCGGTGTTCGGTGGCGGCCGCCGCGACGAGGAGCGTTCACGCGCCAAGGAGCGGATCTTCTCGCTGCGCAACGCCTTCGGACAGTGGGACCCCAAGCGGCAGCGTCCCGAGCTGTGGAATCTGTACAACGGGCGTCACGCCCCGGGTGAGCACGTGCGGGTGTTCCCGCTGTCGAACTGGACCGAACTCGACGTGTGGCGCTACATCAGCCGCGAGCAGGTGTTGCTGCCACCGATCTACTACGCGCACCAGCGTGAGGTGTTCCTGCGGGACGGCATGTGGATGACGGCCGGCTCGTGGGGCGGACCCCGCGAAGGCGAAGAGGTGCAACGACTCTCCGTGCGCTACCGCACCGTCGGCGACGGTTCGTCGACGGGTGCGGTGCTGTCGGAGGCCACAACCAACGAGGCCGTGCTCGCCGAGGTCGCCGCATCACGGCTGACCGAGCGCGGCGCCACCCGCGGCGACGACCGGGTGTCGGAGGCGGCGATGGAAGACCGTAAACGCGAAGGATATTTCTGATGGCATCGACCTTCGGGCACGTTCCCGATCTGCTCCGCATCGCCACCGCAGGCAGCGTCGACGACGGCAAGTCGACGCTGGTGGGTCGGCTGCTCTACGACACGAAATCGGTTCTGGCCGACCAGATCGACGCGGTCACCAAGGCCTCTGTCGACCGCGGCCTCGAAGGGCCCGACCTCTCGCTGCTCGTCGACGGCCTGCGCGCCGAACGCGAACAGGGCATCACCATCGATGTCGCCTACCGCTACTTCGCCACGCCCGCACGGTCATTCGTGCTCGCCGACACGCCGGGTCACGTGCAGTACACCCGCAACACGGTGTCGGGCGCATCGACCGCCCAGTTGGTGATCCTGCTGGTGGACGCCCGCAACGGCGTGGTGTCCCAGACGCGCCGCCACGCCGCAGTGATGGCGCTGCTCGGTGTTCCGCAGTTGGTGTTGGCGGTCAACAAGATCGACCTGGTGGACAGTGCCGCCGACGTGTTCGCCGAGATCTCGGCCGAGTTCGCCGAGCTCACCGGGTCGCTGGGCTGGACACCCGAGCAGGTGCAGGCGATCCCGGTGTCGGCGCTACACGGCGACAACGTCGCGACCCGCTCGGCCAACACCCCGTTCTACGACGGCCCCACACTCATCGAGCACCTCGAGACCGTGCCCAATGCCACCGAACGCCACGACGAGGTCGGTCTGCGATTCCCGGTGCAGTACGTGATCCGTCCGCGGACGCCCGAGTTCCCCGACTATCGCGGCTACGCCGGTCAGATCGCCGCCGGCCGGGTATCGGTGGGCGACGAGATCGTGGTGCTGCCGTCGGGTAGCCGCACCACCGTCACCCAGATCGACACCGCCGACGGCCCGATGGCCACCGCGCACACCGGCCGCAGCGTGACACTGCTGCTCGCCGACGACGTCGACATCTCGCGCGGCGACGTGATCGCCGGGGTCTCCGACGCACCGGAACCCGTGCAGCAGTTCACCGCGACGGTTTGCTGGCTCGCCGAAAAGCCGTTGCGTCCCGGCGCGCGGCTGCTGCTCAAGCACGGCACCAAGACCACCCAAGCGATCGTCGGTGGTCTCGATGCGCTGTTCGACGAACAGAATCTGACACTGGTGGAGGTCCCGGAAACGGTGGAGCTCAACCAGATCGGACGGATCTCTGTGCAGACCGCCGAGCCGATTCCGGCCGACGATTACCAGGTCAGTCGCGAGTCGGGCAGCTTTCTGCTGATCGACCCGCAGGGCGGCAACACCCTGGCGGCCGGGCTGGTGGGTGACGCGTTGTCGACGCTGCACCTCAAAGAGCTGGTGTGACACCGGCACTGCTGCTGGTGGCCCACGGCTCCCGCGATCCGCGTTTCGCCGACACCGCCCGGCGGGTTCGGGCGGCGGTGGCCGAGCGGTTACCCGCGGTCGACGTGCAGTTGTCGTACCTGGACCTCGACCGGCCGCTGACCTCCGAGGCACTGGCGCGGATGTCGGGAGCAGCCGTCGTCGTGCCGCTGCTGTTGGCACCCGGCCACCACAGTGAGGTCGATGTTCCCTCGATCGTGCGAGAACACGCCACTCATCCGGTGGTGTGCACCGACGTCGTCGGTGCACACGGGCTCACCACAGCCCTGGCCGACCGATTGCGCGAAGCGGGTCTGCGCCGCGGCGACGGTATCGTGCTGACCGCGGTCGGGTCCACGAACCCGTCGGCGGCCTCGATGGTCCGACGTCGCGCCATCGAGCTGTCCACCATGCTTCACCATCCGGTGGACGTCGTGTTCGGGACCCGGCTGGGCACCGGAGACCTCGCGCTGCGCACCGCGATTCGTCGCCTGCACACGGCCGGGTGCACCCGCATCGTTCTCAGTCCCTACTTCCTGTCCGCAGGGCTGCTCACCGAACGCGTCGAGAACGCCCTGGACCGTTGGGCCCCAGGCGCATTGGTGGCCGGACCGATCGGCGCACACCCGCAACTGGTATCCGCTGTCGCCGAGGCGTACGCCCGAGGCCTCAGCCGGCGGGAGACACCGCGTTCATCGGTCCGGTGACCGTATCCTCGTCCTCCCAGCATTCGACGCCACCCACCTCGGGAAGCCGATCGCGGGTGAAGATGGGATCGCGCCCTGCCCGCCGCTGACGCGTGAAGTCGGCGAGCAGCTTGAATGCGATGCCGGACAGCAACGCGATGGCGATGAGATTGATGAGCGCCATCACGCCCATGATGCCGTCGGCCAGGTTCCACACCAGATCCGACGAGGCCACCGAACCCGCGAATACCGCAAGGACCGCCAGAACGCGATAGACGGTGAGCATCGCGCGGTGTGCCCCCAGGAACTCGATATTGGACTCGCCGTAGTAGTAATTCCCGAGTATCGAGGAGAACGCCAACAGGAAAACGATGATGCTCAGCGCGACGTGGGTCCACGATCCCAGCGCCGATTCCAGCCCACCCTGGGTCAGGCCGATACCCTTGGAGGCCGTGCCGAGATCGGGCACGGAGACCAAGATGATGAACGCGGTGATCGAGCAGATCAGAAACGTGTCGAAATAGACACCGAGCGACTGCACCAAACCCTGCTTCACCGGATGGGTGACAGCAGCCGAGGCACCGGCGTTGGGTGCCGACCCCAATCCGGCCTCGTTGGAGAACATTCCCCGCTTGACACCCGTCATGATGACGTAGCCGAAGGTCGCGCCGACCACCTCGTTCGGGCCGAACGCGTCGGAGAAGATCTCCGCGACCACCTCGGGTAGCCGGCCGATGTTCACCACGACCACCGCGATGCCCAGCAGCAGATACAGGACCGCCATCAACGGCACCAGCCGCTCGGTCACCACGCCGATGCGCCGGACGCCGCCGAACACGACCAGCGCCGCCAACGACGCCACCACCACGCCCATCACCCAGTTGATCCACGTGGCGTCGGAACCGATCGTGCCCCTCACCGAGGCCGCAATGGTGTTGGCCTGCAGTGAGCTGAAGGCGAACGGAAAGCACACGACGAGGATGATCGCGAACAGGATCCCCATCCAGCGCGCTCGTAGACCGCGTTCCATGTAATAGGCGGGTCCGCCCCGGAATCCGTCGGGATCGCGAATCTTGTACAGCTGGGCGAGGGTCGATTCGATGAAAGCCGACGCCGC
Organism: Gordonia sp. NPDC003425; assembly: GCF_053588635.1. NCBI lineage: Bacteria > Bacillati > Actinomycetota > Actinomycetes > Mycobacteriales > Gordoniaceae > Gordonia > Gordonia sp. NPDC003425. The sequence continues at coordinate 44,501 of NZ_JBSFQI010000001.1, forward strand.
ACCGCCGAGAGCCATCAGCCACATCCAGAACACGGCACCGGGGCCGCCCACCGCGATAGCCGTGCCCACCCCCGCGATATTGCCCACCCCGACGCGCGAGGCAGCAGAGATGCAGAACGCCTGGAACGACGAAACCGATTGCGGCTCACCGTCTGCGCCGACCGGCGTCTTGTCGCCGAGGACACGGAACATCTCGGGCAGGAGGCGAATCTGTACCGCGCGCGTACGCACGGTGAAGTAAACGGCGAGGCACACGACAACGGGAACCACTATCCAGGTCCACAGGTGATCACCCGCGGTGAGAATCACATCGTTCAACGTGTCCATTGGCGAATTCTACGAGCGCGGTGCACGACCCGCAGGGTTACCGTGAACCAGCAATCCGCGAACCGCAATTTCGGTGTTCGCGGACTTTCCTCGCCCCGACGACGGCGAATGGGTGACGCTCAGATCCGGTCGAGCGCGGGAACCTTGGTGGCGCGGGCGTAGATGGTCTCCCCCGGCTGCAGGTGCAGCGCGTTGGCGTCACCGCGGGTGATCTGCGCCTGGAACTCGTCGCCGGTGGCCGCGGCCACCAGTTCCACACGGGTCTCGAAGCCGAGGTTCACCACCCGGATGACCGTCGCCTTGATCACCCCGGTGTCGAGCGCCACGTCGGCAGCGGGCAGCGCGAGTTGCGGATTGCGGCCGATGCGAATGTCGTGCGGTCGCACCAGTTCTCCGTTGAGCCGGACGGTGGACCCCAGGAACGACGCGACGAACGGATTGACCGGCCGATCATAGAGATCGTCGGGTGTCCCGATCTGTTCGATCCGCCCCTTGTTGAGCACCGCGATCCGGTCGCTCACGTCGAGGGCTTCCTGCTGGTCGTGCGTCACCAGCACCGTGGTCACGTGCATCTCGTCGTGCAGGCGCCGCAACCACTTGCGCAGATCCTCGCGCACCTTCGCGTCGAGCGCGCCGAACGGTTCGTCGAGCAACAACACCTTCGGGTCCACCGCCAGCGCGCGCGCAAGAGCCATGCGCTGTCGTTGGCCACCGGAAAGCTGTGCGGGATAACGCTTCTGGAACACCTGGAGTCCCACCACCTCGAGCAATTCATCGACCTTGGCGTCGATCTCCTTGCGCGACCGTTTGCGGATCTTGAGTCCGAACGCGATGTTGTCGCGCACATTGAGGTGTTTGAATGCGGCGTAGTGCTGGAAGACGAAACCGATGTCGCGCTTCTGGGGCGACGCACCGGACACATCGTCGCCGTTGATGACGATTGTTCCGGAGTCGAGTTCGTCGAGACCCGCGATCGCCCGCAGCAGCGTCGACTTCCCCGAACCCGACGGCCCCAGCAGCGACGTCAGAGAGCCGCCCGGGATCTCGATCGAGACGTCGTCGAGGGCGGCGAAATCACCGTAGCGCTTGTTGGCGCCGGTCACCGAGATGGACATGTTCAGACGCCTTCCTTCTGCGTGACGACCTGTCGCGCATCGAGTTCTTCGGGGCCGTGCGGAGGGGTGAGCCGAGCTTCTGCCACTGTCGCGTCGCCGGAGACGGTGCTCGTACTCGCTTCGGCGAGCCTGCTCTTGGCTCGTCGCTCGATCAACGACATCGCCACCAACACCAGGATCGCCACCAGCATCAGCAGTGTCGCGGCGGCATACGCGCCGTACTCGTTGTAGTCGTCGGTGTAGCGGGAGTTCACCAGCAGCGTGAGTGTCTGCGAGATGCCGGGATAGTTCGACGACACCATGGTGACCGCACCGAACTCGCCGAGCGAGCGGGCGACGGTCAGCACGATGCCATAGGTCAGCCCCCACTGGATCGCGGGCAGGGTGACCCGCCAGAAGATCTGCCAGCGGTTGGCGCCGAGGGTGGCGGCAGCCTGCTCCTGTTCGGTACCGATCTCGCGGAGCACCGGTTCCACCTCACGCGCCACAAAGGGCAGTGTCACGAACAGTGTGGCGAGCACGAGACCGGGGAAGCCGAAGATCACCCGGAAGCCCAGACTCTCCACACCGCCGAACCACCCCCCGTACCCCCAGAGCAGGATCAGCGCCACGCCGGCCACCACCGGCGACACCGCGAACGGGAGGTCGACGACGGCCTGCAGGACCCCCTTGCCCGGGAATCGTCCACGGGCCAGGGCGAGCGCGATGATCACCCCGAAGATGACGTTGAGCGGCACCACGATCACCACGATCAGCAGGCTCAGTTGCAGGGCCGAGATCGCCGCGGGCGTGGTGATCCAGTGCCAGAACTGAAGAAATCCGTGGGAGAACGCGCGCCAGAAGATCAGCCCGACGGGCACCAGCAGCAGCACGAAGAGGTAGACCAGCGCGATGGTGCGCAGTCCGTACCGGGTCAGCGGCGACAGTTTCATCGGTCCTGCTCCTCACGGGTGGACTGTCTGCGTCCGACGAGGCGGAGGATGAGCAGAGCGACGAAGGCGATCAGCAGCAACACCACCGAGATCGCGGCCGCGTTCACCGGTTCGTCGATCTCGATCTGCTGCTGGATGTACTGCGAGGCCACCTGGGTCTTGCCCGGGATGTTGCCACCGATGAGCACCACCGAACCGAACTCGCCGATCGCGCGGGTGAAGGCGAGGCCGGCTCCGGTCAGGATCGCGGGCAGCAGGGCGGGCAGGACGATCTTGGTGAAGATCGTCGCGTTCTTTGCACCGAGGACGGCCGCCGCCTCCTCGACGTCGGTGTCGAGTTCGATCAGCACCGGCTGTACCTGCCGCACCACGAACGGCAGCGTGACGAAGGTCAGCGCGATGACAAGTGCGGGTTTGGTGGCCGACAGGTGCACGTCGATGGGGCTGTTGGGTCCGTAGAGCGAGAGCAGCACCAGACTCGCGACGATGGTCGGAAGTGCGAAGGGGAGGTCGATGATCGCATTGACGAAGCCCTTGCCGGGGAACTCGTCACGGACCAGCACCCAGGCGATCAGCGTGCCGAACACCACGTTGATCGCGGCGGCCACCACCGACACCACAACGGTGATCCAGATCGCGTCGACGGCGTTGGGGTCGCTGATCGCATCCCAGAAACCGCTCCACCCGTTGTCGAAGGACTGCACGGTGATCGCGGCGAGTGGCAGCAGCACGATGACGCTGAGCCACAGCCACGCGGTGCCGACGGCGAGCGGGCTGACACCGGCGAACGTGCGCGAACGTCCCAGGAAGCCCTTCGGCGGCTGTGCGCCCGTGTTCGCTGCGGCGCCGCCGGTGACCGGCGCGGCCACACCTCGGCTCGCGGTCATTGCTTTCCTCCGGCGTTGTAGATCTCGGTGATGGCCCCCTTGGACCCGAACAGGGCATTGTCCACGGCCTTCCACCCGGTCAGGTCTTTGCCCTTGTTCTTCGCGGCCGTGCCTTTCCCGAGTTGCGCACCGAGTTGCTTGATGGTCCAGAGCTTTTCGATCTTTCCGGGGAACAGGTCGGCGGTGTCCGCCACCACCGACGGCACCACAGGACGGAATCCCTGTCGCGCCCAGATCAGTTGGGCCTCGTCGGTAAAGAGGAAGTCGACGAACGAGCGCGCGGCGGGCAGATCCTTCGAGGTGTTGACCACGGCCACCGGATTCTCGATCTTGAAGGTCTGCGGCGGAATGACATAGTCGATCTGCTGATTGGACGGCGCCGTCGAGTTCTTGCGGTCGAGCATGATGGCCTCGTTCTCGTAGCTGATGAGGACGTCGCCCTGTCCCTGCTGGAAGGTGGTGGTGGCCTCGCGGCCCGATTTGGGGCGGACCTTCACATGGTCGCGAACGAGTGTCGAGACGTAGTCGAGCCCGGCCTGCGGGTGTACACCGCCGGCGCTCTTGGCGGCGAACGGGGCCAGCAGATTCCACTTCGCCGACCCGGAACTGCCCGGGTCGGGGGTCACCACCTGAACACCCGGCTTCAGCAGGTCGTCCCAGTCATGGATGTTCTTGGGGTTGCCCTTGCGCACCACCAGTGCCACCACCGACCCGAACGGAACGCTGTTGTTGGGTTCCTGCTTCTTCCAGTCCTCGTCGACGAGTCCCGCCTTGACCAGACGAGTGACGTCGGGTTCGACGGAGAAGTTGACGACGTCGGCGGGAACGTGACGGGCCACCTTGCGTGATTGGTCCCCCGACGCCCCATACGACACCGAGAAGCCGATCCCGGCTCCGGCAGGGGTGTCACGGAAGGCGGGAATGATCTTGTCGAACCCGGGCTTCGGAGTGGCGTAGGCAACCAGATCGAGATGGCGGTTGCCGCTGGAGATGTCAGCGCCGCCGGGGGTGTCGGTGGAACCGCCCCCGCACCCGGCCACGACCGCCATACCGACGATCACGGCGCACACCACGAGCGGAGTGCGCCAGGTGCGGGCGCGACTGGTTCTCACGAGACCTCCACGACGGATTCACCGGCAACACGGGAATCGCGCCGGACGCAGATCACGCTAACAACGGCGTGCCGCGTCCCCAAGACGCCGGAACGCGCACGTCGGTCTGTTCAGCGCGTCAGCAACCACGCCAACACCACCAGCACGACCAGGGCGAGGAGCGCCCAAGTGACTCGCGATCGGATCACAGACTCACAGCCCCTTTCCGTCGTCGTCGGCGAAGCGGCGGCGATCAAGCAACCTCATGACGGCGTCGACCAGCAGGTTCAGCACTGCGGCGACGCCGATGGCGAACGGGACGACGAACACAAGCGTCACGAGCAACTGCGGCACAAAGGACAAACCGGTCAGCCACTCCTCGACGCCGTCCCACCAGGCGAAGAATCCGGTCACCGCGCTCACCTCGTTTCACCGACTCGCCGCCGGGTTTTTTTCAGCGTGATTCGAACTCGGCCGGTCGCCGGAGATTCGGCGCTCGCACCGGCCCCGCATCAAGTGGCGCCGTCCCGAGTCCATCGCAATGATATAGAAATGACAGCGACGCAAGACCCGCCCATGCCCTCCGGCGCACCGGGCGCCGACCCGGAGGCAGCTGCCTTCTCGCCCGCTACCGCGTCGAGCAACGCGTTTCCACCGATCGGTGACTACGCCTTCTTGTCCGATACCGAGACGAACTGTCTGATCGCCCGCAACGGCGCCGTCGAATGGATGTGCGTGCCCCGTCCCGACTCGCCGAGCGTGTTCGGCGCGGTCCTCGATCGCAGCGCCGGGCACTTCAGACTCGCGCCCTACGGGGTCAGTGTTCCGGTGGATCGTCGCTATCTGCCGGGCAGCCTCATGGTCGAGACCACCTGGCAAACCGAGACCGGCTGGATCGTCGTTCGCGACGCGCTCGTGATGGGGCCCTGGCATGACAACGTGCGACGCTCACGCACCCATCGCCGCACCCCTACCGACTGGGATGCCGAGCACATCCTGCTGCGCACCGTGCGATGCGTGTCGGGCACCGTCGAGTTGGCGCTCAGCTGTGAACCCGCCTTCGACTATCACCGCACCCGCACGCGTTGGGAATACTCGGGTCCGGCCTACGGGGAGGCGATCGCGACAGCGGTCGACGGTGCGACCGACAATCCGGCGCTGAAGCTCACCACCGACCTGCGGCTGGGTCTCGAGGGCCGCGAGGCCCGGGCGCGCACCCGCCTGGTGGAGGGCGATGACCGCTTCGTGGCGTTGAGCTGGTCGAGTCAGCCCGCGCCGCAGAACTTCGAGGAGGCGGCCCAGAAGATGTGGTCGACGTCGGAGTGCTGGCGGCAGTGGATCAACGTCGGTACGTTTCCCGACCATCCGTGGCGCACGCATCTGCAACGGTCCGCGCTCACGCTCAAGGGCTTGACGTACTCGCCCACCGGCGCACTGCTCGCGGCGGCCACCACGTCGCTGCCGGAGACACCACACGGTGAACGGAACTGGGATTACCGCTACGCCTGGGTGCGCGATTCCACCTTCGCGTTGTGGGGCTTGTACACGCTCGGACTCGATCGTGAGGCCAACGATTTCTTCTCCTTCATCGCCGACGTCTCGGGGGTGACCAATGGCGAACACCATCCGCTGCAGGTGATGTACGGCGTCGGCGGCGAGCGCGAACTCGTGGAGGAAGAACTCGATCACCTCTCCGGCTATGACGGAGCGCGGCCGGTTCGGATCGGCAACGGCGCGTACAACCAAGCGCAGCACGACATCTGGGGCACCATGCTCGATTCGGTCTACCTCAACACCAAGTCGGGTGAATCGGTGCCCGAAACACTGTGGCCGGTCCTCAAGGCGCAGGTCGAGGAGGCCATCAAGAACTGGCGCAAACCCGACCGTGGCATCTGGGAGGTGCGCGGCGAACCGCAGCACTTCACGTCGTCGAAGGTGATGTGCTGGATCGCCCTCGACCGCGGGTCGCGGCTGGCGGCGCTGCACGACGAGAAATCGTATGCGCGCGAATGGGCTGCGATCGCCGATGAGATCAAGGAGGACATCCTCACCCACGGGGTGGACGCGCGCGGAGTGTTCACCCAGCGCTACGGCGACGACGCACTGGATGCCTCGCTGCTACTGGTCCCCTTGCTGCGCTTCCTGCCGTCCGACGACCATCGGGTTCGCAACACCGTGCTGGCCATCGCCGACGAGCTGACCGAGGAGGGACTCGTGCTGCGCTACAAGGTCGACGAGACCGACGACGGCCTCAGCGGCGAGGAGGGCACCTTCACGATCTGCTCGTTCTGGCTGGTGTCGGCACTGGTCGAGATCGGCGAACTCCCCCGCGCGAAGGCGCTGTGCGAGCGACTGCTCTCGTTCTCGAGTCCGCTCAAGCTCTACGCCGAGGAGATCGACGCCAAGACCGGTCAGCATCTCGGGAACTTTCCGCAGGCCTTCACCCACCTCGCGCTGATCAACGCGGTCATGCATGTGATCCGTGCCGAGGAGGCGGCGAGTCACGGGCAGTTCCAGCCTGCCAATCATTGATGCACCGGCCTGTAACTTTGCGTTGATGAAGTGGAAATCGCTTGCCGCACAGACACTCGTGACACCGGGAGCATCGGTCAACCTGGGCCGTGACTTCGATCCCGGCCGAAAAGACTCGACGATGACGAAGGACGAGGGCCTCGCCGCCCTCGCGGACGCCAAGTCAGCGCTGTTCGATCTGCAGGACCGCTTCTACGCGCAGTCCGATCGCGCGCTGCTCGTGGTACTCCAGGCCATCGACGCGGCGGGCAAGGACAGCACCATCAAACATGTGATGTCCGGCCTCAATCCCGAAGGCGTGGACGTCTACAGTTTCAAAGCGCCCTCGGCCACGGAGCGGGCCCACGATTATCTGTGGCGCCACCAGATCGTCGCACCCGAACTCGGTCGCATCGCGGTGTTCAACCGATCGCACTACGAGAACGTGACCGTCACCCGGGTCCACCCGGAGTTGTTGTGGCCCAAGTCCGCTCAGCTCGAGGACAGCAGCGGCATCTGGCGCCGGCGGTATCGCGACATCAACGGGTGGGAGCGGCATCTCACCGAAAGCGGCACCACGATCGTCAAGATCTTCCTGAACGTCTCCAAGCGCGAGCAGGGTCGACGGTTCCTCGAGCGAATCGACCGGCCGGAGAAGAACTGGAAATTCTCCCCCGCCGATCTCACCGAGCGCGGGTTCTGGGACGACTATCAGCAGGCATTCGGTGACATGTTGAGCCACACCAGTACCGAGTGGGCGCCGTGGCATGTTGTTCCCGCCGACCACAAGTGGTTCTCACATCTGAGCACCCTGGCGATTCTGCTGACCGTCATGCAGAAACTCGATCCGCAGTACCCGGATGTCTCGCCGGACACCAAAGCCCAGCTCGGCGACGCCCGCGAGAAGCTCACCGCCGAACTCGGCGACGCCGGATGAAGACGCGGAATGAAAACGTCCCTGTCAGCGCAGCCGCCACGGCTCGTAGGCGCGCGGATCACCGATCGGTTCGAGATGAGTGGTGATCCGCAGATGGTCGAGGGCTTCGTGTAAGCGTTCCTCGACCTCCTCGGTCTTGTCGTGCGCCTGCTGCATCGACCACTCACCCGGAACCAGCATGTGCATCTGCAGGTAGCGTTCGTGTCCGGCCTCGCGGGTGCGGACATCGTGGAAGTCGACCCGGTCGGACCGGAAGTCGTCGAGCACCGCGTCGATCGTCGCGACGTCGGCGGCGGGCATCGCCGCGTCCAGCAGACCGCCGCCGGACCGCCACACCAGTCCGATACCGACGTAGAGGATGTTGACGGCCACGGCGATCGCGATGATCGAGTCGAGCGGCAGCCATCCGGTCCACGCGACCAGGAACACGCCGATCACCACACCGGCCGTGGTCCACACATCGGTCATCAGGTGCTTACCGTCGGCCTCCAGCGTCATCGACCGGTTACGGCGCCCGGCACGGATCAGGACCACCGCGACGACGCCGTTGATGGCCGTGGCCACCACCGAGATGGTCAGGCCGAGGCCGACCGCCTCGAGTTCTTGTGGATGCAGCAGGCGGTCGACCGCGGCGACGATGATCGCGGCGGCGGCGATGACGATCATCACTCCCTCGAACACCGCGGAGAAGTACTCGGCTTTCGAGTGCCCGAAATTGTGTCCGGTGTCGGGAGGCCGCGCGGCCACTCGCAGGGCGATCAGCGCACCCACCGACGCCACCAGATCGACAATGGACTCCAGGGCATCCGACAGCAGACCCACCGAACCGCTGACGCGCCAGGCGATCAGCTTGAGCACGATCACCACCACGGACGTGGCAACGCTCAGCAATGCGTACTTGATGAGGTTCTCGCGCGCGACCTGTGCTGCCACGGTCCTATTGCATCACGTCGAGCCCTATTGCATCACGTCGAGCACAGTCGGGTCGCGGAGCCGACGTGCAGCCACGTGGTCCGGCCGCAGGGATCGACCGTCAGGCAGAAGCCAGGCCCCGTCGCGCCAGCAACGGGCCGATCTCGGCCTTGCGGCCGATCAGTTTCTCGTGCGCGACAAGGGGGTCGACGCTGTCGCCGCGCGAGAGTGTCGACGCAGCGAAACGCCTGCCGTTCTCGCGCTGCAGTCCGCCTTCGGCCAGGAACCACTGTTCGGTCTCGGCGTCGAGCACCTCCGACCAGATGTAGGAGTAGTAGCCGGCCGAATAGCCGCCGCCGAAGATGTGGTTGAAGTAGGTGCTGCGATACCTCGGCGGGATGAGGTCGGTGCCGAGACCGGCGCCGGCCAGGGCCTGCGACTCGAACGCCTGCACGTCGGTGATCGCGTCGGCTTCCGCCGAACTCAGTTCGTGCCACGCGAGGTCGAGGACTGCGGCGGCGAGGTATTCGATGGTGCCGTGAGCCGTCTCGGTGCTCGCCGACGCGCGGGCCGCCTCTGCCAGCGCTGCCGGGATCGGCTCACCGGTGCGGTGGTGGCGGGCGTAGTTCTCGAGCACCGCGGGATGTAGCGCCCACATCTCGTTGACCTGTGAGGGGAATTCGACGAAATCGCGGGGCACCGACGTGCCCGACTGCGACGGGTAGTCGACCGCCGACAGCAGACCGTGCAACGCATGCCCGAACTCGTGGAACAACGTGGTGAGCTGATCCATGGTGAGCAAGCACTTCGCACCGTCGTCGGGCTTGGTGAGGTTGAGTACGTTGACGACGACCGGTTGGGTCTGCAGCATCGTCGACTGATCGACGATGCTGTTCATCCACGCACCGCCACGCTTGGACGGCCGCGCGAAGTAGTCACCGAGGAACAGGCCGATACTCTGGGCGCGCTCGTCGAGCACCTCCCAGACCCGGACATCGGGATGGTAGGTCGGCAGATCCGGACGTTCGACGAATCGCAGGCCATAGAGAACGTTGGCGGCGTAGAACACGCCACGGGTGAGCACCGCGTCGAGTTCGCAGTAGTCGGCGAAATCGTCGAGCGGAACCGACGACTGCGTCCGTTTGAGCCGAGCGAGCCAGTACGTGAGATCCGCCGCGCCGATCTCCTCGTCCCCGGCGAGGTCGGTGAGTTCGGTCAGCTCGCGTCCGCCCGCGCGCATCGCCGACGCGCTCAACTCGCGGAGCAGGTCGTCGACCGCCGCGGCCGAGGGGGCCGTCTCCTCGGCGATCACGAAGTCGGCATGGTGCCGGTAACCGAGCAGTTCCGCGCGACGCGCCCGCAGCCGTACGATCTCGAGCACGAGATCCCTTGTGTCGTTGTCGTTTCCACGGGCACAGCGACTGATCGAAGCCTCGAACACCCGGCGCCGGAGGTCGCCGTCGGCGAGTTCGGTGAGCACGCTCTGACTGGTCGGGAGTTCGAGTGCGATGAGGTACTTACCGTCGTGGCCGGCGTCGGTCGCGGCACGACGGGCCGCCGCGATCTCACCCTCGGACATCCCGGCGAGCGCCACCGCGTCGTCGACGAGCACCGCGGAATCGTTGGTGTCGTCGAGGATCTTCTGGGAGAACGTCGTGGTCAGCAGTGCGAGTCGCGCGGAGATCTCACGCATCTCGCGTTGACCGTCCTCCTCGAGCCCTGCACCCGCACGCACCGCGTCGCGGTAGCGCTTGTCGAGCAGGCGCCGCTGCGACTCGCTCAATTCGTGCGCACCCCCGTCACGGATCTGCGAAATCCGTTCGAACAGTGCCGGATTCATGGCGATGGTGTTCGCATGGTCGGTCAGCAGGGTGGAGAGCTGTTGGGAGATCTCGTTGCGTTGCGGGTTCGTGTCGGGTCCGACGAGGTTGAAGAACACCCCCGCTGCACGCGCCAGGTCGCGCCCGGACAGTTCGAGGGCCTCAATGGTGTTGCCGAACGTCGGCGGATTGCCGTTCGCGGCGATCTGCTCCACCTCGGCCAAATGCGTTGCCATGGCCGCGGTGAATGCGGGCAGAAAGTCGTCGTCGGAGATCGCCGGGTAATCCGGCAGTCCGTGTGGCAGATCGCTGTGGGCGAGAACGGGATTCGTGCGCTCGATGCCTACCATCATTGACCTCTCGTCCTGCGATTGTGCGCTGTGACCGCCGCCCGGGTCGCCGGTGACGCAGCGAACTCAGCTTACTGCCGACATCACAAGCGTCGCGTGCACATGGCCGATGAACCACCGCCGCCACTGCTCCGGTGTCCATCCTCGACCGCTAACCAGCACCAACCAGTTCCGGCGGGAGGCCAGGAGCCACACGTCATCGACGACGGCCTCCGCGACCGCCTCGCGCGCCACCAGGCCGGTGGCCCAGGCCACCTCGTCGCGGCGGCGCTGCTCGCGGATCACCAGCAGGTGCGACGCTTCGGGGTCGGTGACCGCCGCTTGGTCCAGCACGTTCTGAATCTCGGCGGACCGCTCATGGGCATCGGACAGCCAGCGCGCCGCCGCAGTGAGTCGCTCCTCGAGGTCGTCGCCGACACCCATCAGCCGGTAGGCGTCGGTGTCACGCACCGGTACGTCCTGGCCGTCGCCCAGAGCGGTGCCGATGCAGGTGTCGAGCAACGCGAGTTTGTTGGGGAATTGCTGATAGATCGTCTGCCGCGTCACCCCGCTCGCGCCGGCCACGGCGGACAACGTTGTCGCCGACCACCCCAGATCACAGAACATCTCGGTCGCCACCGCGACCACGCGCTCGCGATTGCGTCTGGCCTGCTGTGCCCTGCCCTGCGAGTCGTACGAACGAACCACGGCACGAGTCTAGACATATTTCATATTACATTGTGTAATGTCAATAATTCCCGACGCCAGGAGCCGAGCATGAGTTCTTCCTCCATACCCACCGCGCTCGGCCGCGTGCACGTCGACACATTTGGTTCCGGACCACCCGCAGTGCTGTGGCACAGCGGTTCGTCGATTCGAGATCGTGGTCGCGCGTGGTTCCGACACTGTCGTCAGCCCGCACACTCGTCGTTCTCGACGCGCCGTCGTGCGGACGCAGCGATCCCTTGACGCGGGCCACCGACATCGCAGCATGTGCCGATGCCGCAGCCGAAATCGTCACCCGAGTGGTCGCCGATCACGACGTGAACCAGGTGGATTGGCTCGGTAATGCGTGGGGTGGCCACGTCGGGATGCATCTGGCGGCAACTCGACCGGATCTCGTCGGGAGTCTGATCAGCATCAGCGCACCAACCTTCCCGATCACGTCGGCCATGCGCCGCCAGATCAGGGCGTTAATGCCTCTCTATCGGATCGCAGGTCCTCGCGGACCGGTACTGCGGGCAATCAGCGCCGGACTGTTCACCGACGAAACGCTGGCTCACGACCCCGAAACATCGACGATGTTGCGCAGTGCGCTGCACACGTCGGGCAGACACATGATCACCGCGACCCGGACGGCGATTCTCAACCGCACCGATCTGGGCTGGGCTACGCGTCAGATCGTTTGTCCCACTTTGTTCGTCGCGACCGAGGACCGCGGCGAGTGGACCCCGGCCGAGGCGGGCGTGGTTGCGGACGAGATGGTGGATGCGCACGTGGGATCGGTCGCTCGGGCCCGGGTCATCCCCGCCTGGGAACAGCCCGGCGTCACCGCCGACCTGATCCTCGAATTCTGGAGAACCCATCCCCCAGCGGCCACGACCGCGAGGCCGGGTCGACCGGGAGAGAGCGCCTGACTACTTGCCCTTCGGTTTGTCACCGAGGGAGTCCGTCGACAGTGCGGCGACGAACGCCTCCTGCGGAACGTCCACCCGGCCGATGGTCTTCATTCGTTTCTTGCCCTCCTTCTGCTTCTCGAGCAGTTTGCGCTTGCGGCTGATGTCACCGCCATAACACTTGGCCAGCACGTCTTTCCGGATGGCGCGGATGTTTTCGCGCGCGATGATCTTGGAACCGATGGCCGCCTGCACGGGCACCTCGAACTGCTGTCGCGGGATGAGTTCCTTGAGCTTGGTGGCCATCTTGTTGCCGTAGGTGAAGGCGGCGTCACGGTGCACGATGGCACTGAACGCGTCGACGGCCTCGCCCTGGAGCAGGATGTCCACCTTCACCAGGTCGGCTTCCTGTTCGCCTGCCTCCTCGTAGTCGAGGCTCGCGTAGCCGCGGGTCCGCGACTTGAGCGAGTCGAAGAAGTCGAAGATGATCTCAGCCATCGGCATCGTGTACCGCATCTCCACCCGCGTCTCCGACAGGTAGTCCATCCCGCCGAGTTCGCCGCGGCGCGACTGACACAACTCCATGATGGCGCCGATGAACTCGCTGGGCGCGATGATGGTGGTCTTCACGATCGGTTCGTAGATGTGCCGGGCCTTGCCGTCGGGCCAGTCGGACGGGTTGGTCACGACGTGCTCGGCGCCGTCCTCCATCACCACCCGGTAGACGACGTTGGGTGCGGTGGAGATGAGGTCGAGGTCGAATTCCCGCTCGAGCCGCTCGCGGGTGATCTCCATGTGCAGCAGTCCCAGGAATCCGCAGCGGAATCCGAACCCGAGCGCCACCGACGTCTCCGGTTCATAGGTGAGCGCGGCGTCGTTGAGTTGCAGTTTGTCGAGCGCCTCGCGAAGCACCGGATAGTCGGAGCCGTCCACCGGGTAGAGCCCCGAATACACCATCGGGCGCGGTTCCCGATAGCCGGTCAGCGCCTCGGTGGCGCCGTGCCGGGCAGTGGTCACCGTGTCGCCGACCTTGGACTGACGCACGTCCTTGACGCCGGTGATGAGGTAACCCACCTCGCCCACACCGAGGCCCTTCGACGGTTTGGGTTCGGGCGAGACGATGCCCACCTCGAGGAGTTCGTGGGTGGCCCCGGTCGACATCATCGCGATCTTCTCGCGCGGCACGATGCGGCCGTCGACCACGCGGACATACGTGACCACACCGCGGTAGGTGTCGTAGACCGAGTCGAAGATCATCGCGCGGGCCGGTGCGTCCGGATCGCCGACCGGTGCGGGCACCTGCCGGATCACCTCGTCGAGCAGTTCGGGCACGCCGGCTCCGGTCTTTCCGGAGACCCGCAGCACCTCGTCGGGGTCGCAGCCGATGATGTGGGCGATCTCGGCGGCGTAGCGGTCGGGGTCGGCGGCGGGCAGATCGATCTTGTTGAGCACCGGGATGATGGTCAGATCGTTGTCCATGGCCAGGTACAGGTTGGCCAGGGTCTGCGCCTCGATGCCCTGTGCTGCATCGACGAGCAGCACCGCGCCCTCGCAGGCTTCCAGTGCCCGCGACACCTCGTAGGTGAAGTCGACGTGGCCGGGGGTGTCGATGAGGTGGATGACGTACTCGGTGTCGGTGCCGTCGGGGTCGGTGACCGTCCACGGCAGCCGCACGTTCTGCGCCTTGATGGTGATGCCGCGCTCACGTTCGATATCCATGCGGTCGAGGTACTGCGCCCGCATGTCACGCTCGGCAACCACGCCGGTGAGCTGCAGCATCCGGTCGGCCAGGGTGGATTTTCCGTGGTCGATGTGAGCGATGATGCAGAAGTTCCGAATCCGGGCGGGATCGGTGAACGTGGTGTCGGCGAAGGTGGGAATCGATCTGCTCCTGGTGACGCGCCGCGCGGCGGGTGGTCGGCTGTTCGGTCCAGTTTCTCACGAGTTCGCCGCCGGCCTGCGCGGCCGGGTCATCACCTGGCCCGTGTGCAGGGGCCAGGCCGCTCGACTCACGTGGGGATTCCGATCCGAAACCCGCCGACGAGCGGCCCGGGGTTTCCTCCCGGTATCGCCTCCCGGTCGATCCACATCGTGGTCGGTTCGATCCGGTCGCCGACGTCGAATGTTTCGTAGCCGGGTAGGAGATCGACCAGCATCCAGACCTCGAGTGCTGATTCGCTCGCCGTGTGATTCGTGGGCACCGGACGCATGCGCCCGGTTATACCGTGGATGGCGTGAATGTCGAGACCTTCTCCGCCGACGATGTTGTCGCCGACGTCTACCGGCCGGGGGGGACCCCACGCGCGGTGGCGGTGCTCGCGCACGGGGCGGGCGGTAACCGGCAGACCGCCATTCTGCGGGCATACGGCACCGAGTTGCGTGAGCGCGGAATCCTTGTCGCGTGCATTGACCTGCCCTACCGGCAGCGCCGTCCGAAGGGACCGCCGAGCCCGTCGACAGCGGCCGCCGACCGAGCCGGGATCCGCGCAGCGGTGGTCATGTTCCGCGGCGACGCCGACGGGCCGCTGATCCTCGGCGGCCACTCCTACGGAGGAAGGCAGGCGTCCATGGCCGTGGCCGACGATCCCGACCTTGCCGACGTACTACTGCTCTCGTCATACCCCCTGCATCCGCCCGGAAAGCCCGAACGCGCTCGCACCGAACATCTTTCGCAGATCACGACGCCGACGGTGATCGTGCACGGAGCCACCGACCCGTTCGCCACGACGCCGGAGATCACGGCCGCAGCCACATTGTTCGCCGGACCCACTCGGCTCGTCGAGATCGAGAAGACCGGGCACGATCTGAAACCGGACAAGCGGCCCACCGCGCAGCTGGCCGCCGATGTGCTCGATGAGCTGATCACCGCCGCCGGGAAACACCGGTGACCGGTCGCGCTCCGGGACGCCCGACCCACGAATTCGCTCGTGAGATCGTCTACTCCCCCGACCTCGACGGTGCCGCCGACCCGGGCGAGATCGTCTGGACCTGGGTTCGTTACGAGGACGACCCGACTCAGGGCAAGGATCGGCCCGTGCTGGTGGTGGGCCGCACCGGCGAAGGTGACCACGCACGGCTGTTGGGTCTGATGCTCTCCACCAAGCAATATCACCGAGACGACCCGAACTGGCTGGCCCTGGGATCAGGCGCCTGGGACGCCGAACACCGGCCCAGCTTCGTCCGGCTCGACCGGGTGCTCATCGTTGCCGAACACGGGATTCGCCGCGAGGGTGCGGTACTTGAACGATCCCGTTTCGAGACCGTGGCCGCGGCGCTGCGTGTCGACCACGGCTGGCAGTGAGGATGCCGGAGAACTCACGCCAGGCGCGTGATCTCCACCACCACATCGAGGTCGGTGGCCTTGCCGCCGGTGTAGATGCCCTTCAGCGGTGACACATCGGAGTAGTCGCGGCCCACGCCCACCGACACATGTTGCTCGGTGATCGGCTTGTCGTTGGTCGGGTCGTAACCCCACCAACCGCCGGTCCAGACCTCGATCCACGCGTGGCTCTGCCCCTCGACGGTCTTGTCGATCTTGGCGTTCGGTTTGGGGTGCAGGTACCCCGACACGTAGCGGGCCGGGACTCCGAGACTGCGCAGCATCGACAGCGTCAGATGCGCGTAGTCCTGGCACACCCCTTTGCGTTCGTTCCACGCATCCACGGCGGTGGTGTGCACGCCCGTGGTGCCGGGCACGTACTCCATCTCCTCGTGGACGAAACGGCAGATCGCCTCCACGGCGGCCTCGGGCTCGAGTCCCTTCGACAGCCGTCGCGCGGTGGTGGTGAGCTGTCGGTTCTTGGGCACATACGTTGTGTACGAGAGCATCTCGTCGTAGCGATCAGCCACGTAGTCGCTCTGGATGCGTTCCCAGTCCGCTGATTTCTCGGCGTCTGGGCGCTCACCGGCCTCGGTCTCGACCACCGACATCCCCGACACCTCGAGCTCTTCGTGGGGTGCGTGGAGGTCGAACGCGGTGACCGCGGTCCCCCAGTAGTCGGTGTAGCGGTAGGCACGGGTTGCCGGAACGGTCTCCACACGGTTGACGATCACGTTCTGGCGGGCATCGCTGCGCGGGGTCAGCCGTGCCTCGTTGAACGATGAGGTCACCGGGCTCTGGTAGGCGAACCCCGTGGAATGCACCACTCTCAGACGCCAGCTCACAGTTCACTCTCCTCGATGACATGGTCTTCGCCGTCGCTCACACGGGCATCCGCCCACGACACGTACGGCGAGACGTGGAAGTACTGGGCGGTGATCGCCTCGTTGACCTCACGACAGGTGTCCTGCAGGTCCAGCAGGCGTTCCTGCAGACCGTCGATGAGGTGTCCGGGTTCGAGGAACTCCAGCGAACTGCGCGCGCGGCCGAGGAGCAGCAACGCCTCGGCCTGCTCACCCACGCGGCTCGGGCGTTTCTCCAGCTCACCCAGATTGTGTTCGGCCACACGAAGGGCATGGAAGATCGACCGCGGGAACAGTCGGTCGATCAGCATGAACTGAACGATGTTCTCCGCGTCGAGGAGGCCACGGTAGGTGCGCAGATAGGTGTCGTGGGCGCCGGCGGACACCAGCACGTTCACCCACGCCGGCGAATCCACCGGGTCGCCGGCCCGCGACAACAGCATGCGGATGGTCATGTCCACTCGCTCCACCGACCGACCGACGAGCAGGTAGCGGTAGCCGTCGTCGTGACTCATGGTCGCGTCGGCCAGGCCCGCGAACATCGCCGCACGATTCTTCACATACGACAGGAACTCGTGCGGTCCGAGTCGGCGACCGCGGCGCTCGGCGTCGCCGAGTCCGTTGTAGGTGGTGTTGAGGCATTCCCACATCTCGCTGGAGGTGACCTCACGTGCCCCGCGGGCGTTCTCGCGTGCCGCGCGGATCAGATCGACTACCGACCCGACGGCTTCCTTGTCGTAGGCCATGCGTTCGGTGAGCGACCACACGTCGAGTGGTTCGTCTGTCTCCGGCGGTTCGAGCCCGAGCACCCGGATGACCATGCGCACCGTGCCGTCCACATCGGCGGAGGTGTCTTCGAGGAGTTGATGGATCGCGACGTCGAGCAGTCGTGCCATGTCGTCGGCACGCTCGACGTAACGACCGATCCAGTACAGCGATTCGGCGTTGCGGGCCAGCATCATCGGTGGCCACCCTCCTGCTGTTGCTGTTGCTGTTGCTGTTGCTGTTGCTGTTGCTGTTGCTGTTGCTGCTGTTGTTGCTGTTGTTGCTGCGTTTGGGTGAACGTCTGGTCGGGTGCGCTCTCGGAGGGACGCGCCGCTTTGGCTCCGCGCGCGGTGACCACCTTGCCGCCGCCGAGTTCACGCTCACTTGCCGACGAACGCGAGGCCAGCACCCACGTGTCCTTGGAACCGCCGCCCTGGCTGGAGTTCACCACGAGCGATCCCTCGGGCAGGGCCACGCGGGTCAGGCCTCCGGGCAGCACCCAGACCTTCTCGCCGTCGTTGACGGCGAAGGGCCTCAGGTCCACGTGGCGGGGACGCAGATTGTCGCCGATCTTCGTGGGCACGGTCGACAGCTGCACCACCGGCTGCGCGATCCAGCCGCGCGGATCGTTGCGCACCTTGCGTGCGAGGGTGTCGAGTTCGGCGGGGGTGGCGTCGGGCCCGAACACGATCCCGTAGCCACCAGAACCCTCGACGGGTTTGATGACCAGTTCGTCGATGCGGTCGAGGACCTCTTCACACTCATCGGGCAGCCAGCACCGCAGGGTGTCGACGTTGGACAGGATCGGCTTCTCACCGAGGTAGTAGTTGATGATCTCGGGCACGTAGGTGTAGATGAGCTTGTCGTCGCCCACCCCGTTGCCCACGGCGCTGGAGATGACGACGTTGCCCGCGCGGGCGGCGTTGAGCAGGCCGGCCACGCCGAGCATCGAGTCGGGCCGGAACTGCATCGGGTCGAGGAAGTCGTCGTCGATGCGACGGTAGATGACGTCGACTCGCTGCTCCCCCTCGGTGGTGCGCATGTACACGACGTTGTCGCGGCAGAACAGGTCGCGGCCCTCGACGAGTTCGACGCCCATCAACCGGGCGAGCAGCGAATGCTCGAAGTAGGCGGAGTTCGCGACACCGGGCGTCAACACCACGATGTTGGGATCTGCTTCGTTGAACGCCGCCGAGGCGCGCAGCGCCCGCAGCAGGTGACTGGGATAGTCGGCGACCGGCCGCACCCGGTGGGTGGAGAACATGTCGGGGAAGACGCGCGCCATCGTGCGGCGGTTCTCCATCACATAGGACACCCCCGACGGCGAACGCAGGTTGTCCTCGAGCACCCGGAAATCGCCGTTCGCGTCACGGATGAGGTCGATGCCCGCGACGTGGATGCGAACACCGTTGGGCGGACGGATGTTTGCGGCCTGACGGTGAAAGTGCTCGCATGAGTGCACCAGGCGTTTGGGCAGCACACCGTCGCGCAGGATCTCCTGCTCGCCGTACACGTCGTCGAGGAACAGTTCGAGGGCCTGCACACGCTGGGTGATGCCGGCCTCGAGCTTGGTCCACTCGGCAGCCGAAATGACTCGCGGCACAACGTCCAACGGGAAGGGCCGCTCCATACCCGAGAGCGAAAACGTGATGCCCTGGTCGATGAATGCGCGACCGAGCGCGTCGACCCGGGCCTCGAGATCGGCCTGATCCGACTCGGCCATCACCTTGAAGATGCCCCGATACGCCGGGCGCACCTCGCCGTCGGCGTCGAACATCTCGTCAAAAGCCTTGCCGTACGGGCCTTTCGAGTATCCCTCGAAGATGCCGGTGTCGGTGGGGCTGGTGCCGCCGCGTCCCGCTTTCGGCTTGGCTGTCTTCGCCGGTTTTGCCGACGACGTCGAACTCGTCGACGATGATCGGGTGGATGTGGACTTACGCGCCGCCTTCTTGGCTGGCGCACCGGTCGACGCGGGGCTCATAGACAGACATGGTGCTACAGATTTCCCATCTCGGCATTGTTGATGACCCAGGCGTGTTGCCTGCCGGTCACTGCGGCGTCACCGCGACGACCACGATCACGGTGGCGCCGGCGCACGGCGCCACCGTGCCCGCACCGTCGAGGTTCAGCGGCGAGGAGTGCGCAGCGCGGTCGCACGCCGGGCGGCCCGGCGGAGCAGATTTCGCCCGCGCGTCCGCCATCGCGGCGCCACGTCGGGCAGCGGGGCGCGCTGCACCATTTCGGCCAGGGTGTCGAGGGCAACCTCGAGAACCTGCTGGGTGGTCGGCGCGGTGTCATCTCCTGCGGCGGTGGCCTTCACCTCGAGGTCGGCGAGGTTACCGGACACCGCATATCCCGCAGCCTTGACGCCGTCGATCATGTGGGCGGCCTGCCGCGACGCCCAGGAACGTTGCGCCGCGGACAGTCCCTGCGGTGGCCCCGACCTGGACGCGAACAGGATCTCGCCGATGACCTGGCCCTTGATCACCCGCTCGTACCGGCGCCACTCGATGTGCTCGGGTTGCACCCGGCTGTTGAGCTGCCTGAGGAACTCGGCCTGGGCCGCCGACAGTGACTTGTTGGTGCTGGGCACCGGAAGATTCAGCAGTGCGGGATCGATGTCGAGCACCGCCAGGAATCGCTCCCACAGGCCGTCCCCGGCAGCGGCGCGCGTTGCGGGCACGGTCACGACGTGAATGCGCTCGGGGCCCACCGCGGCGGCCCAGCGTTCCAGGATCGCCACGTAATCCTGGAACTCCCAGAACGGCTCTTCGGGTCCGTCGGCGTCCGTGGGTGCGTCCGGCGGGTCCGCGTGGGCGCGGACGTTGTCGATGAATGCGTCGAACGTCGTGGGTCGCTGGTTCTTGACGTTCTCCTGCCACACCGACGGCAACTGGCGCGCGAGGTCGCGGACAGTCGCGATGACGTGCACCTCGTCGGCGAAGGAGAGGTCGTCGAGCAACGTCGCGATATGCGCGTCGGTGGCCGTGGCGAACAGTTCGTGCGAGAGCAGCGAGTTTCCGGGCCAGGCCCGCATCTGAGCCCGCATCGTCGGCCAGGTGCCGGCGAAGGCGGGATCGGCCCAGTCGAGGTAGCGCTCCGGCTGTAGGTGCGTGGCGACATGGAAATGGTCGGAGATCACGTTGCCGGGATACAAGAGACCCGACGTCCGCAGCGCCACGTCGCGGTTACGCCAGAGGCGATCCTGCAGGTGGGTGGTTCCGGTCTTGGGAAGTCCGATATGCACAAAAACGACAGACATGGTGGTGCGAGCGTAGAACAGCGCGGTCGCACTGATGCGACGGCGCGCGATTTGGGTGGCGATCCTTCCGGCTGGTAAAGTTGTTCGCTGTCGCAGAGTCGGCGTGGTGGGATCTTCATCATTGCGTCGTAGCTGCTCAGGAGCGATCCCGACATCGCGGACCCCGGTCAACCGGCCACCGCACGGATCACTCGAGACCGACGAACACCGAGCAACAACGAGTACGAGGTAAAAACGCGTGGCAAACATCAAGTCGCAGGTCAAGCGCAACCGGACCAACGAGATCCGTCGTCAGCGCAACCAGTCCGTCAAGTCGTCCCTGCGGACCGCGATCCGCAGCTTCCGTGAGGCCGTCGACGCCGGCGACAAGGACAAGGCCGCCGAGCTGGCCCAGTCTGCGGGCCGCAAGCTGGACAAGGCCGCCAGCAAGGGCGTGATCCACGCCAACCAGGCCGCCAACAAGAAGTCGGCGATGGACCTCGCCGTCAACAAGCTCTGAGTCCGATCCCGGTCAGAGGCCGATAGGTCCCGAGCGCGCACCGTTGAGGTTGCAGCGCCGACCGTCGTACTCCGCACCTGACAACTCACCCCGGTGACGCCCACGCCGTCACCGGGGTGGGTTGCGTTGTCCATGCGGTTGTTCGTCAGCATGAACACGGCATGTCGGCCGCGCGGATGTCAGCGTCGTCGCCCGGTCGGCCGGAGACCGGCCACCGCCGACACCGCATGGGTCAACGCGTAGTCGGCGTCTGCCGCCTGCCCTTTCACCTCACCGTTGAGCGCCGCGACCACCACGACCGCCTGCGCGATCGAGTCGGAATCCCAGGCTCGAGCCTGCGACTGCACGTTCTTGACGCGGCGCGGTGGCATTCCCAGCTCGGACGCGGCAGCGTACTGGTCGACCGATCCCATCGCCCGCACCCTCGCGATCGAGTGAACCGCCTCGGCCAGGGCATCGGCCAGCAATACCCGCGGCACCCCGTGGTGCAGCGCCCAGGCAAGCGATTCCAGCGCGCCCGCCCGGTCGCCGGTCACCGCCTTGTCGGCGACCTCGAATCCGGTCACCTCCGGGCGGCCCTGGTAGTAGAGGCGGACCGCGTCACGGTCGATCTTGCCGCCGGTGTCGGCGACCAGCTGACTACACGCCGCGGCGAGTTCACGGAGCTCCGAACCGACTCCGTCGACCACCTGCTCCACCACGTCGGCACTCACCCGCACCCCCAGAGCGCGGAACTCGTTACGGACGAAGTCCATGCGCTCCGACGGCCACCGGGGTGCGGCGCAGTCGTGCTCGGCGGCCCCGGCCTTGCGCAGGTCGGAGACCATCGATTTCGCGCGGCCGCCACCACTGTGGATCACCATCAGCGTGATCCCGTCGGGTAGTTCGCGGGCCGCCTGCACGATGAGGGCGGCCGGTTCTTTGCCCGCGTCGGCAGCGGACTCCACCACCACCACTCGTTCCTCGGCGAACAGCGACGGGCTGAGCAACTCGGCCAACTCGTGGTGGCTGACGTCGCCGGCGCGCACCCGGGTGACCGGAACGTCGGCGTCGGCCTCGCGTGAGATCTCGGCGGTGACCGCGCCGATCACCCGTCCGGTGAGGAAATCGTCATCGCCGAGGAGCAGGTGGAGTCGTTCGGTCACGAATGTCATGGTGCCAGACGCTTCCGACGACACGGCGCGCCCTGCGCGATGCCCAGGCCCACCGCCATCCGATCAACGCCGCCACACACGTCACGCCGAGCACGAGAAACATTCCGGTCGCGCCCGGCGGCAGTCGGATCACCGCCCACCGCACATCACCGAGGTGTTGCGCACAGCTGAGCATCCACCACAGCTCAGGTCCGAGGGAGCGCAACAGTAGCTGGGCGACGAGGGCGGCCGGACCGTCGGGCGGTCCGGCCGCACCGATCAGCGCCGCCACCGTGCCGACCACACTGATGACGGCCACCACGGGTGCCACGAGGACGTTGGCCGGTATGGAGGCCAGGTTGAATGTCGCACTGATGAATGCGATCAGTGGGGCGGTCACGATCTGCGCCGCGATCGCGATGGCCAGGGCTTCGGCGATCGCCGGCGGTACCCGACGATCGCGGAGCCGGTCACGTAGCACGGGCGCGAGCAGCACCAGCCCGGCCGTCGCCGCCACCGAGAGGGCAAACCCGGGCTGCGTGGCCAACTCCGGCCACCACAACAGACCCCCCACCACTGCGAATCCCAACGCCGGCAGGGCATGTGCCCGGCGCGACGACATCACCGCGAGCAGTCCCACGGCGCCCATCATCGCGGCCCGCAAGACACTGGGCGACGGCCGGACCAGGACGACGAATCCCACGATGACGATCGCACCGAACACGGCGGCCGCACGGGGTGATGCTCCGAGCAGCCGGATGAGGGTGACCGCCGCGCCGCACACGATCGCGAAGTTCGCGCCGCTGACGGCGGTCAGGTGACTCAGTCCGGCGGCTCGGAACTCGGTACGGACGTTCTCCGACAGCGTGCTCTCGTCGCCGATCACCAGACCCGGCAGCAGGCCCGCCGATTCGCCGTCGAGCGCCCGGGAGGCGTTCTCCTGCAATCTGTTCCGAATCATCCCGGCGATCCGCTGCACCGGCGGGGGACGGCCCACCAGCCGTGGCGTTCCCCGTGCGGCCAGGCGCGCTACCGACAGGCCACCCCCGCGCGGCGGACTCACGCTGACCAAGGCCACCACCCGTTGACCCGGTGACAGGTCCGCCCAGCCGGAACTGCGAGCCACCAGGTCGGCGACACCGGCACGGACGCGCCGACCCGCCACCACGTCGACGGTCACCCGGGTGGTGACCTGTCCACGCGCGGCGGGACCGAAATTTCGGGGATCGTCGCGAATGATCATCGAGACTGTGGTCTTTCCCGTCATCTCCGACAGCGGATGGTCGGCGCGTGTCTCCATCCGCAGCCACAACGCGCCGGCGCAGGTCGCCGCCAGACCCGTGCCCACCACCAGAAGGCCGATCCGGTTCCACCCGAACCGACCACCCGCACAGACCACCACCGCTGCGACACAGCCCATTCCGGAAAGTACCGTGACGCACGGCGTCGACCATCCCGGTCCACACAGGCCGATGAGTGTGACCACCCATACCACCAGCGCGGGGACCACCAGGCGAAAGTCCATGTCGGGGACGGTAGCCTCACACGGCAACCACACCGAACATCATTCGGCCGCATACGCATTCGTCTGTGTACACACCACGACCTGTGGACCGTCGACCGTGCCCAGAACCCCGTCGACCGTGCCCGAATGCGGGCACGCTCAACCGAAATGTGGGCACGCTCAACCGAAATGTGGGCACGCTCAACCGGAATGTGGGCACGCTCAACCGAAATGTGGGCACGCTCGACGGGGATCAGACGGTCACCAGATCCTTGAGCTTCGCCAGCCGGGCGGGGCCGATGCCGTCCACCTCGCCGAGTTGGTCGACGGAGGTGAACTTCCCGTGCGTCGTCCGCCAGTCGATGATGGCCTTGGCGGTCACCGGTCCCACGCCGGGCAGTTCATCGAGTTGCTCGGCGGTCGCGGTGTTCAGGTTCACCTTGCCGCCGGCACCGGGCGTGGTCGCAGATCCAGTTGTTCCTGTGGTTGATTGGCCACTCGATGATCCACCTGACGAGTCCGCTGCGGGCGCACCGGACGAGACAACCGCACTGCGCAACGACATCTGGCCCTGCTTGCCCGCGTATCCGACCAGGATCTGATCGCCGTCGTTGAGCACTTGGGCGAGATTGAGCGAGACGGTGTCGGCGCCCGGCCGCGCTCCCCCGGCCCGGGCGATGGCGTCGGCCACCCGCGCACGTGGGGCCAGCCGCACCAGCCCTGGACGGTGCACGAGCCCGACCACACTGACGACCATCGCGGCGGCGGGTACCGGTTGCTGCGCCGACGATGGTGTACCCGACGATGGTGTGCCCGACGCCGCCACGCCGTCCTCCTGCGACGGCCCGCCCTGCTGCGACGCCGCGGTGGGACCCGCAGACTCCGGAAAAGCCACCGTGGGCGTCGCGTCGGGACTCCGGAAGAGGCCGTATGCGGCTACCGCGCAGGCGATCACACCGACGAGGATCAGGGCTATCGCCCCTGGCGGCGCGATCCGCACCCGATGTCGGGATTCGGATTCGTCGTCGTCGGGATCCCAGTCACCCGTCCCGAATCCGTCGGGATCGGCCTCCCCGACCCGGGTCTGGTCGAGCCACGCCGGCGCGGCGCCGATACCCCACTGGTCTGCGTGTCCCGGACTCCCCGACTGCTTCCGACCCCCCGACTGCTCCCTCCCCTCAGCGGCACCAACGACGGACTCGTCGCTGACGGTCTCCCCGGGGGGTGGCGGTGTGATGGCGAGGCGGTCGAGCGCCGAGCGTCCCGCCGGCTCGGCCGCACGACCGAAACCCGTTCGGCCCGCCGTCATCCGGATCGGGTGTGTGCGATTGTCGCTCATGCCGCCACACGGTACGACGGCAATCCGGCTCCGCCGGGGCCGATCACACCGCGTCGATCACCCGCTGTGGACGAACCGGGATGTGTGGATCACGACGTCGACGGAAGCCGCTCGATGGGTTCGAGGTAGCTACCGATCACCACGCCGACCGCGCCCGGCCCCACATGACACCCCAACACCGGTCCGAGGTCCACGGTGATCGTCGAGGTCACATGCCTGAGCCGGTCACGCAACCGTCCGGCGAGATCGGCCGCGGCCGCCGGGGACTGACAGTGCTGAATGCCGACGGTCACCGGACGGTCGTCGACGAACTCGACCGCGGTATCGGCCATCTTGTCGAGCGCCTTGGAGAAGGTGCGAGTGCGTTCACGCAAGGTGAGCATGCCGTCCACCACGTGCAGGATGGGCTTGATCGCCAACGCCGACCCCAGCATCTTGCTGGCCGCACTGATGCGGCCGCTCTTACGCAGGTTGTCCAGGCTCTGCACACACAGCAACGATTCGACGGTGGCCGTCTGCCGGATCGCGGCCTCGTATGTGCGGTCGCGGTCGGCGCCGCTCGCCGACGCTTGGGCCGCGGCGATCGCCGCGAATCCGACGGCGAGGCCCACCGTCCGCGAGTCCACCACGCGGACCTGTCCCGAGTACTCCTCGGCGGCCAGCCGCCCGGCGCTCCACGTTCCCGACAGCTTGCGCGACATGTGGACCGCCACCACCCCGTCGCCCTCACTGAGTTCCACGGCACGCCCGTAGGCCTCGGCGAGATCGTGCGGGTTGGCGCCCGAGGTGGTGACTCCGGGGGTCGAAACGATGTCGTCGGGAACGTTGTCGACACCCTCGCGGTAATCGGTGTCGCCGATGGTCAGGTGTAACGGCACCTGGATGATCCCGTATCGATCGGCCACCGCGGTGGGGAGCCGGGCGGAGGAATCGGTGACGACGACGACTGGCACGCGGTCCACGTTAGCCGGTGGACACCCCCGTCAGTCGCCCGATGCCGACAGCGCGCGCATCACCGGCTGCGCGACCACCTCGGCCACCCGCCGATGGCACTCGAATCCCCAGTGGATGCCGTCGGGGTTCATCTCCTGAGCCGGATCGGAAAAGGCATCGCGGGTGGGCGGATACAGATCTGCGCGGGGCACCCCACGGCCGTCGGCCCACCGGGTCATGGCGGCCGTCGTCGGCACCCGCCCGGTGTGCACGAAGCCGTAGTAGGGGCTGCGGTGGGTCGGCGGCAGACACATCACCAGCGGCAGGTCGGGTCGTAGCTGGTGCAACGCAGCGCGGATCTTCTCGAGGTAGTCCACCGTGACCGCGGGCGGCAGCGCCAGCGGCCAGCCCACTTTCGCCGCCCTCGGCTGGACCCACTGATACGCCGACCGCACCGCCTGCCGCAGCTGCGGCGGCCGCACGTACCGGATCTCCTCACGCAGCGCCGTGGGTAGCGGCGACGGCAGACTGTCCATGCCGCCGAACGCCAGCACCACGAGCCGGGCGTGCGGCACCGCCGCCCAGATGTTGGGGTCCTGGGTCATGGCCCACCACACGTCGCGGCTGGTCCAGCCGATCCGGCCGAACAGCGCGACGGGCAGCCCACAGCGCTCACCGAGCAGGTTGGGCCAGATCCGCGGGTCGTCGGCGGGCAACCCGCCGCGCGGACCGAAGTAGGCCAGCGAATCCGAGAGCACCAGCAGGGTGTCGCCGGCTCCGGGAGGCGTGCTCATCGGCGGACACTCACCGGACGGCGCTCACAGACGGCACTCACAAGACGGCTCTCACAAGACGGACGCGTCGGCCACCTCGGCCGACGCGTTCCACACGTCCAGCCGCCAGCGGGGCCGCGCACCGCGCACGCCGTGACCCGACAGCTGCACCCAGCTGGTGTTGGCGAGGCCACCGAACACCGGCCAACTCCCCTCCGGCAACCCGAGCAGCGACGCGGTCATCGCGGCGATCACGCCGCCGTGCGCCACCAGCACCACGGGTGATTCCGACCGCTCACCGCTTCCCCACTCGGGCAGCCCGGCAACGAGTTCGTCGACCACCGGGGTGGCGCGGGCGGCCACGTCCACGCGGCTCTCGCCGCCCGGCGGACGCCACGTGGCATCGTCACGCCACTGCGCGCGTGCACCGGGCATGATCGCGTCCACCTCGAGGTGGGTCATGCCCTGCCACTGGCCCAGATGCGTCTCGCGCAGCCGCCGGTCGGTGTCCACCGGCAGTCCGGTGACGATCGACAGGGCGGCGGCGGTGTCGGCGGCACGACGCAGATCCGACGACCGGATCAGCAGCGGATCCCGTTCGACCAGTGCGCTCGCGGCCGACTTCGCTTGGCGCACACCGAGTTCGGACAGGTCGGTGTCGAGCTGGCCCTGCATGCGGCTGGTCGCGTTGTACTCGGTTTGCCCGTGCCGCAGCAGAATCAGCCGTCGCACCACGGGGGTCAGCCGCTCGACCGCGGTGTCGTGGTCGTCGGGTTGTCCGCTCACGCCTGTGCCTCCACGTCGATTACCGGACAGTCCTGCCACAGCCGGTCGAGCGCGTAATAGGCACGCTCGTCGGCGTGCTGCACGTGCACGACGATGTCGATGTAGTCCAGCAGCGCCCAGCGGCCCTCGCGCGTGCCCTCGCGGCGTACCGGCTTGTAACCCGCGTCACGCATCTTGTCCTCGATCTCGTCGGTGATCGAATTGACCTGCCGTTCGTTGTCGGCGGACGCGATCACGAACAGGTCGGTGATGACCAGTTGCTCCGACACGTCGATCACCGTCACGTTCTCGGCGACCTTGTCTTCTGCCGCGGCCACCGCCACCCTGGCCATCGCAAGTGATTCGGCTGATGCTGTCACGCGTGTCCCCTTCTGATTCGGCCCGCGGGTTCGCGGTCCGGAGTCTCTGGTCAGTGGCTTGTGCGCGGTTCACCGGGCGCACTCCGGCTCTCAGGGTGCCGACACCCCGGGTGAATCGACCTTCGGCCGGCGATACAGCCGTCGTTTGGCGATGTATTGCACCACCCCGTCGGGCACCAGGTACCACACCGGGCGCCCGCCGGCCGCCCGGCTGCGGCAGTCGGTGGACGAGATCGCGAGCGCGGGTATCTCCATCAGGTGCAGCGTATCGGGCGGCAACGTCGACAGGTGGGTGGCCAGGTGGCTGGCATTGAGTTCGTATCCGGGTCTGCTCACCCCGACGAAGGTGGCCAGTTCGAACAGTTCCTCCCAGTCCTGCCACGACAGGATCGATTCCAGAGCGTCGGCGCCGGTGATGAAGAACAGGTCCGCGTCGGGCAGGATGCCACGCAGATCACGCAGCGTGTCGACGGTGTAGGTGAATCCCTCGCGGTCGATGTCGACGCGGCTGACACTGAAGCGGGGATTGGACGCGGTGGCGATCACCGTCATGAGGTAGCGATCCTCGGCGGGACTGACCTGGCGTGTGCGGTCATTGGCGCCGCCATCGTGCGAACGGGTCGGGGTGCGCGGCTCGGCGGGCTCGGCGTCGGAGAGTTTCTGCCAGGGACGCCCGGTGGGAACGAAGATGACCTCGTCGAGCGAAAACCGATAAGCCACCTCGCTGGCCGCGACGAGGTGGCCGTTGTGGATGGGATCGAACGTCCCGCCCATCACGCCGATCCTGCGTGCGCGCGGGCGCTCTGCTGACATGACGAGTGAGTTTACGCGGTCGGTCACACCGGGAGCAGGTCGGCGATGACCTCCGACAATTGCGCGGCGTTACGGCATTCGAACATGTCGATGACGTCGGCGTAGTCGGCGGCAATCGAATCGCCACTCCCCCAGAGGATTTGTTCCTCAGGGTTGAGCCAGTAGGCGTGACGGGCCCGCTCGGTGAGATCGCGCAACGCGCCGAGCTGCGGGTCGTGATAGTTGTTGCGGGCGTCACCGAGTATCAGGAGTGCGCCGCGATGGGTCAGCGAGTCGGCGTATTGCTCGACGAAGCCGCGCAGCATGTGACCGTAATCGGAGTGTCCGTCGCGGGTGACCAGCCGCGCCCCGGTCAGCATCCGGTGCATCGCCGCCCCGACGTCGGCGCCGCCGAATCCGTCGTCGCCGCCGGAGTCGAAATGATCGGTCACCTCGTCGACGCTGTCGACGAACGCGAACACGCGGACCTTGGAGAACTGCTGACGCAGGGCGTAGACGAGTTGCAACGTGAACTGGGAGAATCCCGACACCGAGCCCGACACGTCGCAGATGATGATCAGTTCCGGTCTGCCGGGGCGCGGTGCGCGCGTCTTGAGTTCGATGGGCACCCCACCGGTGGACATCGACGCCCGCAATGTCGCACGGACGTCCACCGAGCCGCGGTGTGCCCGCCGCCGCCGCACCTCGAGCCGCGACGCCAGCAACCTCGCGAGGGGGGCGATGGTGCGCCGGATCTCGGCGAGATCCCTGGCTCCCGCGGAAAGGAACTTGATGTTCTCGGGCAACTTCGGCACGGCGTAGTCGCCGACGCGGTCACGACCGTTACGGTCGGCCATCCGACGCTGGGTTTCGACCTCGATCGCGGTGCGTAACCGCCCGGCACGTTCGCGCGCGGCACGCCGGTACGTCGGGTCGGCGCCCACCCGCAGGTCGTCACCGCTCCCGCCGGCCATGGCCGCGGCGATCCGGGCGATGAGCGTTTGCGGGTCGACGCTCGACAGCGCCTGGTAGGCGGAGAACGCCTCGCCCCTACTCGACTGATAGCGACCGAGTTCGTCGACCACCTGCGCCACCGCACGTGACAGTCTTCCATCGCTGTCGGCCGAGTCGTCGGCCAACAGCGCGGCGAGCATGTCGCGTAGCGCCGACATGTCGATCTCGCCGTCGTCATCGCGGGGCAGCCCGTCGCCGCCGGTGCGCGCCCCGATCGCCACCGGAAACCACAGATCGAAGAGGCGATCGAACGTGTCACGGTGGAGGTGATCGTCGAGCAGCGTCGCGGCCAGACCCTCGCGGACGCTCGACCGGTCGAGCAGATCGAGCACCTCGACCGCGCGGGCGGCATCGATCAGCGCCGACGGCCCGACCACGATCCCACGGCGGCGCAGCTCGTCGACGAAGTCGGTCAGGTGCGCGACCAACGGGATGGTGCCGGGGCCGCCGGCGTCGGCGGCCATCAGCCGAGCTTGAGTTCTTTGACCGCCGTCTTGAGGTCGGGCCGGTGTTTGAGGACCACGCCCAGCGTGCGGGCGATCAGTCCCTCGTCGAGACGTCCCGACCGTGCACCGCTGTCGCCGGCACCGAGTGCGAGCAGGGTGTTGGCCCAGTCGATGGTCTCGGCGACCGACGGTTTCTTGCGGATGTCGAGGGTGCGCAGCACACCCACGATGCGCACCAGTTCCGCGCTGAGCCTGTCGGGCAACGCGGGCACCCGCGAGGCGAGGATCTCCTTCTCACGCGCGGCGTCGGGGAAATCGATGTAGAGGTACAGGCAACGCCGCTTGAGTGCCTCGGACAGTTCCCGCGTCGCGTTGGACGTCAGGATCACCACGGGCCGGCGGGTGGCCACCACGGTGCCCATCTCGGGGATCGTGATGGCGAAGTCGCTGAGCACCTCCAGCAGCAGGCCCTCGACGTCGACGTCGGCCTTGTCCACCTCGTCGACGAGCAGCACCGCCGGTCCCTCGCGGGTGATGGCGGTCAACAGCGGCCGCGGGAGCAGGAACTCGTCGGAGAAGATGTCGGTCTTGGCGTCGGCCCAGTCGCGCGTGCCGGTGGCCTGGATGTGCAGGATCTGCTTGGCGTGATTCCACTCGTAGAGTGCCCGGGCCTCGTCGATACCCTCGTAGCACTGCAACCGGACCAACTCGGCGTCGGTGGCCGCGGCGATCGCCCGCGCGAGTTCGGTCTTGCCCACTCCGGCGGGTCCCTCCACCAGCAGCGGTTTGCCGAGGCGATCAGCGAGAAACGTGGCGGTGGCGGTGGCGTCGTCGGGCAGGTACCCGGTGGCGCGCAGCCGGTCCACCACGTCGGGCACGCCGGTGAACGACGGCACGATGGGCGGTGTGCCCGCGGCGTCGACGCTCACGCGGGACGGATCTGGCCGTCGCCCCAGGCCAGCCACTTGGTCGAGGTCAGCTCGGTGAGCCCCATGGGCCCCCGGGCATGCAGCTTCTGGGTGGAGATGCCGATCTCGGCACCGAAACCGAACTGCTCACCGTCGGTGAACGCGGTCGACGCGTTGACCATGACGGCCGCCGCGTCCACGCGGTCGGTGAACTCCTCGGCCGCGCGCAGGTCGGTGGTGATGATGGCCTCGGTGTGGCCGGTGCCGTAGGTGTCGATGTGCGCGACGGCGGCGTCGAGACCGTCAACCAACTTCATCGCGATGTCCATGGACAGGTACTCCTCGGCCCAGTCGGCTTCGGTGGCCGGTTCCATTCCGGGTTCGTCGCCGTGGATCACCACACCCTGCGCCTGCAGGGCATGACTGATCTTGGGCACCGCGTCGGCGGCGATCGCCTTGTCGACGAGGACGGTTTCGGCGGCGTTGCAGACGCTGGGCCGCCGGGTCTTGGCGTTGAGCACGATGCGGGTGGC
This sequence comes from Gordonia sp. NPDC003425, assembly GCF_053588635.1. Lineage (NCBI taxonomy): Bacteria > Bacillati > Actinomycetota > Actinomycetes > Mycobacteriales > Gordoniaceae > Gordonia > Gordonia sp. NPDC003425. The sequence goes on from NZ_JBSFQI010000001.1 coordinate 76,206, forward strand.
GACGTCGATGTCGGCGAGCGCGTGCACGTAGATGTGGCAGTTGCCGGTGCCGGTCTCGATGGTGGGGACGGTGGCGTCGGCGACCACAGCGCTGATCAGGCCGGCTCCTCCGCGCGGGATCACCACGTCGACGAGGCCGCGTGCGCGGATGAGCGCGGTGACGCTGGAGCGATCGTCGGTGGGCAGCAGCGCGACCACGTCGACGGGCACGCCACGCGCGCCGAGTACCTCGCGAAGAATGCGGACCAGTTCGGCGTTCGACGACGCCGCCGACGACGAACCGCGCAGCAGCACCGCGTTTCCGGACTTGAATGCGATGCCGAAGGCGTCGACGGTCACGTTGGGGCGCGCCTCGTAGACGATGCCGACCACCCCGAGGGGCACCCGCACCTGCCGCAGCCGCAGCCCGTTGGGCAGGGTCTTGCCGGAGACGAGTTCTCCGATGGGGTCGGGCAGCGCGGCCACCTGGCGCAGGCCGTTGGCGATGCCGACCACCCGTTCGGGCGTCAGTCGCAGCCGGTCGAGAAGGCTGGCCTCGATACCCGCGGCCTCGGCGCGTGCGATGTCGTCGGCATTGGCAGCGAGGATCGACTCGGTCCCCGCCTCGACGGCGTCGGCAGCGGCCAGCAGCGCCTCGTTCTTGGCTGCCGCGGACATCCGCGACAGCGTGCGCGAGGCCGAACGGGCGGCCTTGGCCAGGTCGTGGACCACCTGTTCGGTGTCGGCGCCTGCTGGGCGATCGACGGACGGGGGAACGGTGGGTGCGCTCATCTGGAACCTCCACTTCGCATGCACGACGGGCATCCGGACCAGCCTACGTCCGTGGCGGTGCGGCACCCAAGTCCCTGAGTCGTCAGCATTGTGTCGTCAGCATTGCTGCAGGGCCCGCGTCAGCACGTCGCGAGACGAGCGATCCACCTGCAGGCCGTATGCCGTGAGCACGTCGACGAACTGAATGGCGTACTGGCAGTGGAATCCGGTATTGGGCGGCATCCAGCGCCCCGGCTCGCTGTCACTCTTGTCCTGATTGGAATCCCCGTCGACGGCGACGAGGTTGGCCGGATCGTTGGCGAGGTCGGCCCGCCGGGCTGGTGGCCACGCGAAAGCGCCCATGTCCCAGGCGAAGGCGAGCGGGACGATGTGGTCGATCTGGATCGCGGTGGCACGCCGGTCGCGGCGGAAGATCACCACCGCACCGGTGTAAGGGCTGCGCAGTTCACCGGCGAGCACGGCGTGCGGACAACTGGCCACCGGACCCGATCGGGTGTCGGAGAGGTCGCGGGTCAGGATGTCGTTTCGGGTGTCGCAGCCGTTGTCGGAGTCGGCGACATCGGTCGCGTCGGTCCACGGTGAGCCGAAGGCCGTGCGCTCGTAGTCGTCGCGGCGGTGCCGCCCGTCGACCACCGGCACCGTCACCAGGACGCGCAGGGTCGAGGCGGCGAGCGCAGCCAGGTGCGTGTGATCGGCGGGCCGCGCATCACGCAGCGTGCCGCCCGCCACCCCGACCGCGGTGGCCACGCCCGCCGTGACCACCAGCCACCGACGCAGCGGCCACTCGCTGCGCGACCGGTGATGCCATCGACCACGAAGCCGGTAGCGCAGCACCCGACATGTCTCCGCGAGCATCGCTCCCCCATTCGTGGCCCGAACAGTCCGACGCGGCGGCATCGCGACGGGTTCCGCGCACACGTCGGGACTTGCGCCGGCGTCAGGACTTGTCGAGGTAACGCACCTTGCGCGGCACGAGAATGGAGTCGACGAGGTCGGCGACGGGCCGGTGATCGACCAGCGTGATGTCCTCGTCGACGATCCGTTCGGCGAGCTCACGCGCATCGGCGATGACGTCGGCGTCGTCGAGCAGCGACAGGTACTGCAGCGACGACACCCCACCGGACTGCAGCGAACCCAGCAGATCTCCCTCGCGGCGCTGCAACAGATCGACGCGCGCCAACTCGAATCCGTCGGTGGACGATTCGACGGCCGTCAAGCGCGCCGCGGCCTGCGAGATCTCGGGCATCGCCGTCATCAGCAGGCACAGGCCGGGGTGGCTGCCGCGGCCCACGCGGCCACGCAACTGATGGAGCTGGCTGACGCCGAACCGGTCGGCGTCGACGATGACCATCATCGACGCGTTGGGCACGTCGACGCCCACCTCGATGACGGTGGTGGACACCAGGACGTCGATCTCGCCGCGCCCGAAAGCGTCCATGATTGCGTTCTTCTCGTCGCCGGGCATCCTGCCGTGCAGCATCTCCACGCGGTACGCGCCGAGCGGTCCGGCGACCAGTTCGGCGTACTGGTCGAGCAGCGATGTGGTCTCCGGGGCCGGTGGCCCGTCGTCGGAAGTCTTTCTGCGGGAGGGTGGTTCGGTGTCGCCGATACGCGAACACACCACATAGACCTGTCGTCCGGCGTCGACCTCCTCGGCGGCGCGGCGCCACGTCCGTTCGACCCAACGAGCGTTCTTCGACGACACCACGCGGGTGGTGATCGGCTGACGGCCGCGCGGCAGTTCGGTGAGCACCGACGTGTCGAGGTCGCCGAATGCGGTCATCGCCACCGTCCGCGGGATCGGCGTGGCGGTCATCACCAGGAAGTGGGGTGAGGTGTCGCCGCGGCCACGGCCACGCAGTACGTCGCGTTGTTCGACACCGAAGCGGTGCTGTTCGTCGACCACCACCATGCCCAGGTCGAAGAACTCGACGTTCTCCTCGAGCAGAGCATGCGTGCCGATCACGATTCCCGCCTTGCCGGTCACCACATCGAGCAGGGTTTCTCGTTTGCCCTTGGTCTTCATCGATCCGGTGAGCAGAGCAACACCGGTCGCGCCGTCGGCGGCGCCGAGCTCGCCCACCGTACCGAGGTCGCCGAGCATGGTTCGGATCGTTCGATGATGCTGCGCGGCAAGGACTTCGGTGGGTGCGAGAATCGCGCACTGATGACCGTTGTCCACCACCCGCAGCATCGCGAGCAGCGACACGAGGGTCTTACCCGAACCCACCTCACCCTGCAGCAGCCGACTCATGGGCACGGTGGCGTCGAGGTCGTCGCCGATCTCGACACCCACGGCACGTTGACCGTCGGTGAGCGAGAACGGTAATCGCTGCAGCAGACGGTCTTCGAGCCCTCCGGCCACGTGCGGGCACCGCGGAGCGTTCTCGGCACGACCGGCGAGCCTGCGCTGGGCCAGCACCACCTGAATCGCGAGTGCCTCGTCGAATCGCAGTCGCGTGCGAGCGGCCTCGATCTGCTCCTCGGTGTCGGGAAGGTGGATCGATTCGATCGCGGTCTGCAGTCCGACGAGTCCGCGGGCATGCCGCTGCTCGTCGGTGAGCGGATCCGCCAGCGGCGGAAGTTGGTCGAGGAGGCGTCGGATGGTTCCCCAGATGTCCCAGGTCTGGATCTCCCGGTTGGCCGGGTAGATGGGAATGATCGCGCGATCGAAGCTCACCGAGAGCCGCGTGGCTTCGGGAGTTCTCTTCGCCCCGGTGATCTCGGCCTCGAGTTCGTACATCTCGGCCAGCATCGCCGATCCCACCACCCGGTCCACCTCGACGTCGCCGTCGGGGAGCACCACCCATTCGGGATGGGTGAGCTGCGGCTGCTGATGGTAGAACTTCACCGTCCCGGCCACCATCACCCGGGCGCCGGGCGTCAGCGCACGCCTGATGGCGCGTGGGTTGAAGAAGGTGACGTCGTAGGTGCGGTTGCCGTCGGAGACGGTGACCTTCAGGAAACTGCCGGAGCGTTTACGCATCCTGATCATGTCGGCGCGGGTGATCCGCCCCACCACGGTGATCCATTCCCCCGCGACGAGCGTTTCTTCCGGGGACGCCTGCCCGTGCCGCAGGTACCGCCGGGGCGCGTACCGCAACAGTTCGCCCACTGTCGACACCCCCAGTGACGCCAGTCCGGCGGCCGCCACCGGTGGTAACACATCGACGAGCGGGTCCGACAGCGCGACCACTATTCGATACCCAGCTGAACGAGGTCGTCGGCCTGCCCCGTCTCGTAGACCGCCAGTTCCACGCCGGGGTAGGTGCGGTGCATGTGCTCGTCGAGCGCCTGTACTGCTGCCGCGTCGACGTTCGCGCCGGTGAGCGCGGTGACCATCTCGCCGCCGGTGGCGAGCATCAGATCCACCAGTGACACCATCGCGGTGGTCTGATCGGGCGCGATCACCAGCACGTCCGAACCGATCAGGCCCAGGATGTCCCCGACCTCGGAGGTGCCCGCCAGGGTCATGATCTTCTCGTGGGCGACCTGCAACGATCCCCACCGCGCTCCTGCCGCCGCCTCGGCCATCGCGTAGGCGTCGGCGTCGGCCGGTTCGGACGGATCGTGCACCGCGAGGGCGGCCAGGCACTGCGCCATCGACGAGGTCGGCAGCGACACCACCGAGCGCTGCGCCGAGCGCACCTGTGCGGCAACGGTCACCAGATCCTGTGAGGTCAGCGCCCCGTTGGCCATCACCACGACGTGCGCCGAATCCGTGGCGCGAATGGCCTCGGCCAGCGCCGCCGGGGTCAAGCCCGCGTCGGCGCGCAGCACGGCCGCCCCGGCGTCGGCGAAGAGTTCCGCGGCGCCGTCGCCACGCACCACGGCCACCACCGCACGTCTGTGCCGCGGCGGCGGTTCCGTCGAATTCGCTTGCGCTCGTATGGAATCGAGGGCGAAGCAGGTTATCCGGATGTCGGTGATCACGCCCACACCGATACCCGCCTCCACGGCAGCACCGGGTTCACAGGTGTGTACGTGCACGGAGAAGCGCTCGCCGACGGGCGACCCGTCACCGACGATCACGACGGCGTCGCCGAGATCGTCGAGCCGGCTCCTCAGGTGCGCGATGCTGTCGCCGGCGGCTTCGGAGAGCAGATACATCACCTCGAAATCCATGTCACCGGGGTCGTCGCAGTTGTCCTCGTCGGGCAGTCGGGTGTGGCCGCCGCCGGACAGGATGCCGCGGTAGCGACGCCGGCGATGCGTGACGCCGGTCAACACCCCGACCATCGCGTCGAGCATCACCAGCAGTCCGCGCCCGCCGGCGTCCACCACGCCGGCCGACGCAAGTTCGGGCAACTGCTCCGGCGTGCGTTCGAGCGCATCAGCCGCCTCGTCGGCGATTGTCCGTGCGAGGTCGGCGGGTTGATCGTCGGCGTGCGCGGCCGCGGTCTCCGCGGCCACGCGGAGCACGGTGAGCACGGTGCCCTCCCGCGGATCGCTCACCGCCCTGGTTGCGGCCAGCGACCCCAGGCGCAGACCGGAGATGGCGAACTGGGAGAACGTCATGGCCGCGTTGCCGACGGCCAGTTCACACGCGTCGGCGACGCCGACGAGGACCTGCGACATGATGATGCCGGAATTGCCACGCGCGTTGGTCACGGCGGCATCGGCCATCGCGCGCGCGAGCATCGCCGCGTCGGCGTGGGCCGGGACGGTGTCGAGGGCCTCGACCACCGCGCGCATCGTGGCGACCATGTTGCTGCCGGTGTCGGAGTCGGGAATCGGAAAGACGTTGAGGTCGTTGATCTCGCCGCGCACGAGTTCGAGACCGTCCACGCAGGCGTGCGCCCAATCGCGCAGCAACTGGGGGTTCATCACGTGTGCCACCCCGGTGCCGGGCGCCGCCATACGCAGACCCCTTTCGCTCAGATCCACCGGCGGTCGAGCGGCCGCCACGAGGTGTGTTCGAGATTACTCGGCGGCAACGACAGGTCGGGATTTGGCCGTGGACACCGGCAAACGCTATCCTTGCAGGGTTGCCTTGCTGCCGTTGTCACCGCGTCGCGGTGTCCGGCGAGCGGCGTGGCGTAACCCAGAAGACATTTCCATCTACCAAGGGAGTTCGACAATGGCTGCCGTCTGTGACGTCTGCGGCAAGGGTCCGGGCTTCGGCAAGTCCGTTTCGCACTCGCACCGCCGTACCAATCGCCGCTGGAACCCGAACATCCAGTCGGTGCGCGTCGAGGTTGCCCCGGGCAATCGCCGCCGCAAGAACGTCTGCACCTCCTGCCTGAAGGCCGGTAAGACCGCTTCGGCCTGACCGCCGGGCACCACGACCCGATCCCGACCGAGCGCACGCTCGGGGCCGGGGTCGGGTCTTTCGTGTGCGCCGACTAGGGTGTCGCAATGACCTCCGTCACGACGCCCGGGGTGACCCGGCAAGGCTCCCTGCTCATCATCGCGGTCTCCGACGCCGCGTCCGGATCCGCACTCGACGCCGGGGCACTGGCGTCCGGGACGGCGGCGCTGCGTGAGATCGCCTGCGGTCAGCGCGACGCCGGCGCGATCCTGCTCACCGGGTCGGGGCGCAACTTCTGCGCGGGCGGTAACGTCCGCGACTTCGCCGACGCGCCGCACCGGCCGGCATTCCTGCGTGAGCTGGCCGATACGTTTCACTCGTTCGTCACCGCATTGCTCGAAGCCGAACGACCCGTCGTCGCCGCGGTCAAGGGCTGGGCCGCCGGTGCCGGCCTGAGTCTGGTGCTGCACGCCGACGTCTCCGTGGGCGGTCCGTCCACCAAGCTGCGGCCGGCCTACCTGGGCATCGGCCTGTCCCCCGACGGCGGCATGACATGGACACTGCCCCGGGTGGTGGGTACGGCACGTGCCCGCGAGATCATCCTCACCGACCGCATCATCGGAGCCGAAGAGGCACTCGAATGGGGCATCCTGTCCCGGCTGGTCACCGACGACGAGATCGACACGGCCGCGATCGACGTCGCCCGCACGCTCGCCGCCGGGCCACGTGCCGGCATCACCGCCACCCGTGCACTGCTGTCGCGGTCGGCGACGACGACACTGCGGGATCAGCTGGCCGCCGAGGCCGCGGCGATCTCCCTGGCCAGCGGCACTGCCGAGGGCATGGAAGGGGTCGATGCCTTCATCGGGAAGCGCGCACCCGACTTCGTGGCCGCCCGCGAGCGGGGGTGACCGGCGCACGACGGTGATCCCGGAAAGACGGCTCGCTACGGCAGGCGCCAGTCCACCGGTTCGCCGCCGAGATCCTCGAGCTCGGTATTGGCCCGGCTGAACGGTCTCGAGCCGAAGAAGCCCCGACTCGCCGACAACGGCGACGGGTGGGCGGAGACGACGGCGGGCACGTCGGGCATCCATTTCTGCAGTCCCGCCGCGTCACGTCCCCACAGGATCGCCACGAGCGGCTCGTCGCGGTCGGCGAGCGCGCGAATCGCGCACTCGGTCACTGCCTCCCAACCCTTGCCGCGATGAGATGCCGGTTGTCCCGGCGTCACCGTGAGCACCCTGTTGAGCAGCAGCACTCCCGCCCTTGCCCACGGCGTGAGATCGCCGGTGGTAGGCATCGGGTAGCCGAGATCGGCGCAGTATTCGGTGTAGATGTTGGTCAGCGAACGCGGAATCGGCGACACCTCCGGCGACACCGAGAAACTCAGTCCCACAGCGTGACCGGGGGTGGGATACGGATCCTGCCCGACGATGAGCACCCGCACGTCGTCGAAGGGCTGGGTGAAGGCGCGCAGCACGTTCTTTCCGGCGGGCAGGTAGCCGCGGCCCGCGGCGACCTCGGCGCGCAGGAACTGTCCCATCTCGGCCACGTTGTCGGCCACCGGCCCCAGCGCCTGCGCCCACCCGGCGTCGACGAGTTCGGCGAGCGGTCGTGGTCCGGAGGTCAATCGAGCCTCCGCAGTTCCGCACGGTAGTGCAACGCATTCTGGTGGTACATCTCCACGTTGAGGTCGACATGTCCCGACGTGACCTCGAACCCCTCGCGAATCCGTGCGGGCACCCCGAGCGCCATCCGGCGGGCGGGCACCTCGAACCCGAACGGCACCACCGCGCCGGCCCCCACCACGGCGCCGTCACCCACTCGGGATCCGTTGAGCACCACCGCCCCCGACGCGATCAGGCAGTCGTCACCGATCGTCGACCCCTCGATGTGGGCGTTGTGGCCCACCACGCATCCGGTACCGATCACGGTCGGATCGATCGGCGTGCAGTGGATCACGGTGCCGTCCTGGATGTTCGTGCAACGGCCGATGGTGATGGTGCCGTAATCACCGCGCAGCACCGCACCCGGCCACACCGACGCTCCGTCGCCGAGGGTGACCGCGCCGATCACGGTGGCATCGGGGTGGACGTAGACATCGCGCCCGAGCACGGGTTCACGGTCGCCCAGAGCGTAGATCGCCATGCGTCGATCTAATCAGGATGCCCCGCCGCCCTCGTCGACCGGCCGCCCGAACGACTGCCAACCGGACAGTCCGGCCAAGGGTGTTCCGTCGACCCACACCTCACCACCGGGCCGCGTGCCGGCCCCGACCTCGCCGATCACCGTCCACCCCGGCGGCGGCCCGGTCGGCGCGAAGGTCGCGAGCAGGTGGTGATCCTCACCGCCGGTGAGAGCCCACCGGCGTTCGTCGGCGCCGAGCTCGGCTGCCGCCCGACCGGTGGCGGGCGTGCGCGGCACCGCCGCGGAATCCACCGACAGCAGCACCCGCGACGCGGCCGCCATGGTGAGCAGTTCCTCGACGAGGCCGTCGGAGATGTCGGTCATCGCGTGCGCCCCGGCACGGGCCGCGACGGGACCGGCGCCGAGGTCCGGATCGGGCAACCGATGGGCGGCGACGACCTCGGCGTGGCGGTCGAGCAGGTCGGCACCCGCCGACGGCCCCCGGCGCTCGGCCGCCTCGAGCACCGCCAGACCTGCCGCACCCGCACCCAACGGACCGCTGACGGCCACCACGTCTCCGGACCGGGCGCCGCCGAGGGCCACCGGCTCCAGCCCGTCGAGCGCGCCGACCGAGGTGACGGTGAGCACCATCTCGCCGGCCTCCACCAGGTCGCCGCCGAGCACCCGGGCGCCGAGACGGTGCGCGGCACCGACGATGCCCGCGTTGAGATCGAGAACGGTCTGCGCCGGGGTGCTCGACGGGCAGCCGATCGACACCACCACACCGACGGTGCGGGCACCCATCGCAGCGATGTCGGCGGCACTTTGCACCACCACCCGGGCCCCGACCTGCTGCGGTGAGGACCAGTCGAACCGGAAGTGACGTCCCTCGACGGCGGTGTCGGTGCTGATGACCGTGGGACCGGCGGCGTCGAAGACCGCTGCGTCGTCGCCGGAACCGATCACGATGTCGCCGCGCGCATCGTCCTCGCCGCCGGCGGCGGCGGTGAACAGCGCAATCATTCGTCGTTCGCCCAGATCACCGACGGTGCCCCCGGGCCATTTGGCCGTCGTGCGCTCCGTCCCGACCTCGTCGCCGGTGGCCAAATCAGCTCCCTCGCTCGCCCTGAGTCGCGCTCGCACCCGGTTGTCGGTGACAATGTGTGCCACAGTGTATTGGTTTCCCGAGTAACCACGTCGCCTCTCGACGGCGCCGGTTCACCGGGGCCGGGTGCGCGGCACGACGCGAGTCGGGCGGCACCGACGTGGCGCCGACAGCCCGGCACGCGATGAGGCAGACACGAGAGGATGGCCGTGGTTCAGGCATACATACTGATCCAGACCGAGGTCGGACGGGCCGCGTTGGCGGCGGCGACCATTGCGGAGATCTCGGGCGTCGCCTCATCCGAAGAGGTCAGCGGACCTTATGACGTCATCGTCCGCGTCGAGGCCGCCGACGCCGCACATCTCACCGACGACGTGGTCCCGCAGATCCAGAAGGTCGACGGCATCACCCGCACCCTCACCTGCCCGGTGGTCACGGCCGGTCACTGATCGCCCGCTGACACCGTCGACGGCCCGGATGCCCGATGTCCTAGGGTGTTCGTCGTGACCTCATCCGGCCCCGACGATCAGCACGATCGTGACGACAACGATCAGAACGATCCCGAGTCGGCAGCGGCCGATCACGCCGATTACGACACCGGGCCCCGGCTCAGCCCGGCACTCATCGCGACCCTGGTCACGATCCCGGTGATGGTGATCGTCGGGTTCATCGTGTTCGCGGCGATGCGTCCCGACACCCCGACCACCCCGGTCGATTCGTATGCCACCGAGTCCTCGGCCGCTCCGGAATGCGGCAAGTTCCTCGCTGCGTTGCCGGCGACGTTCGAGGGTTTCGGGCAGAAGAAGGTGTCCGGGAATCAGGCCACGTGGTCCGCCGACGGCGACGGCGGTCCGGTGATCGTACGGTGCGGGGTGTCGCGTCCGTCGGATCTGTCGGCCACCAGCAACCTGCAGGTGGTCAACCCGGTGCAATGGTTCATCACCGATTCGGTCGAAGGCAGCGGACAGGCCTTCGTGTGCGTGGGTCATCGTCCCTACGTGGCGATCTGGGTTCCGGCCGACGCCGGCAACGGACCGATCACCGACGTCTCGGCAGTCATCGAACGCACCCTGCCGCGCGGGCCGCTCGATTTTGGCTGACCCGGTCCGGACGGGTCAGTCCCGGTAGACCTCGGGCTTGGACCGGCGCCCCAGCAGTGAGCTGATCGCGTCGGACACCGACAGGCCGGAGTGGCAGACCTTGTCGACCGCCTCGGTGAGTGGCATCTCGACGTGGTGCTTTTCGGCCAGCGCACGCACCGACGTGCACGACTTGACTCCCTCGGCCACCTGGCCGTTGGTTGCCGCCTGTGCCTCCTCCAGAGTGGCGCCCTCCCCGAGCCGCGCCCCGAAAGTGCGATTGCGTGACAGCGGCGACGAGCAGGTGGCCACCAGGTCGCCGATTCCGGCGAGACCGGCCATCGTCTCGATCTCGGCACCCATCGCGGTGCCCAGCCGGATGACCTCGGCGAGTCCGCGGGTGATGATCGTGGCGAGGGTGTTCTGTCCGAATCCGACACCGCTTGCCATGCCGCAGGCGAGCGCGATGACGTTCTTGGCGGCGCCACCGATCTCGCAGCCGATCACGTCGGTGTTGGTGTACGGCCGGAAATAGCCGGTCCTGAAGGCACCCTGCAGCGTCGTGGCCCGGTCGATGTCGGTGCAGGCGATCACGGTGGCCGCGGGCTGGCCCTCGGCGATCTCACGGGCGAGGTTGGGGCCGGAGAGCACCGCGATCCGATCGCCGGACACCTCGGTGACCTCGGCGATGACCTGGCTCATCCGCATCAGGGTGGACGTCTCGATGCCTTTCGCCAGTGAGACCAGCGACGCGTCGGGTTGGAGGTGTTCACGCCACTGCGCGAGATTTTCGCGCAGCGCCTGGGACGGTATCGCACACACCACGATGTCCGCGCCGGTCAAGGCATCCACCGCCACGGCCGTCGCGGTGATCTGTGTGGGCAGCGTGATTCCGGGCAGGTACGTGGCGTTGGTGTGCTCGCCGTTGATCTCCTCGGCCACATCGTTGTGGCGCGCCCAGATGACGGTTTCGGTCCCGGCGTCGGTCAGCACCTTCGCGATCGTCGTACCCCACGAACCGGCACCCATCACCACCGCACGCACATCGATCCTTTCGCCGATCCAACTGTTGGCCTCCTCACAGTAACTCGCGACACATCGCGTTCCGGCCGTTTGCACCCACATCACCACGCCGATCGACCCACCCGGTCGTGATGGGCCATCATGAACAGATGACCGTGCCGTGCAGCGCCAGCCACTCGGCGCGCCCGTCGCAGCAGGCACGCGGTGTGGCTGTGACGGACGTGGTCGCGGTGCTCGCCGTCAAAGACCTCCGCGACGCCAAGACCCGTCTGGCCGTCATTCCCGGCCCACCGTCGGGTCGCGCAGAACTGGTGCTCGCGATGCTCGCCGACACCATCGCCGCACTCCTCGCGGCAGGCATCGACCGGATCGTCGTGGTCAGTCCGGACGAAACCGTCCGCGAACTCGCGGCGCGCGCCGGTGCACGTCCGATACCCGAGGACATCAGCGGGGGCGGACTCAACGCCGCGTACGCGCAGGGGGCCGCGCACGCGCGCGCGCTCTGGCCGGTGGCCGGCATGGCACTGATGATCCAGGCGGACCTGCCCGCCGCGGCACCGCACAGTCTGCGGCAGATCATCGAAGCAGCGGCACCCGACACACAGTCGATCGTCGCCGACCGTTCCGGTGCGGGTACCGCACTGTTGCTGCGTCCCATCGCGATCGACGAGTTGCCCCGCTTCGGGACGGATTCGGCTGCCGCGCACCGCAACGGCGGTGCCACTGAACTCGACCCGCAGGGCACGCGATGGCCCGATGTCCGCACCGACGTCGACACCGTGGACGATCTGCGCGCGGCGATGCGCCTGGGCGTGGGCCCACGCACGCGCATCGCAGCCATCTCGGTGGCCGGTGCGGGGCGGCCGGGCGCGGCCACCGGTGTCGGTACCCAGGCCGATGCGTCATGATGGCAGGGTGAGCCCAGCCGACGACACCGCCACCCCTCCGGCACCCACCACACAACCCGTGGGAGCGATTCCCGGCGCGCCGCCGGCGGCCACGCTGACCCCGGACGAATCGGCCGACCTCCCCGAGGATCGGTATCTCAATCGCGAACTCAGTTGGCTGGACTTCAATTCACGGGTGCTGGCCCTCGCCGAGGACACCTCGATTCCGCTGCTCGAGCGCGCCAAGTTCCTTGCCATCTTCGCCTCGAATCTCGACGAGTTCTTCATGGTTCGCGTCGCCGGGCTCAAACGTCGTGACGAGACGGGTCTGTCGGTGCGCTCCGCCGACGGCCTCTCGCCGCGTGAACAGTTGCTGCGCATCGCCGGCCGCACCCAGACCCTCGCCGACCGGCACGCCCGGGTGTTCCTCGATTCGGTACGTCCAGCCTTGGCGGACAACGGAATTCACGTCGTCTCCTGGTCAGATCTGACCGACCGGCAGAAGCACCGAATGGTCGAGTACTTCCACGAGGAGGTATTCCCGGTGCTGACTCCACTCGCCGTGGACCCGGCACACCCGTTCCCGTACATCAGCGGGCTGAGCCTGAACCTGGCGGTCACCGTCAAGGACGCACACGAGGGTGGCGAACACTTCGCCCGTGTCAAGGTGCCCGACAACGTCAACCGGTTCGTGCGCGTCGACCGCTTGCTGCCGCACACCTCCGAACCCGACAGCAAGGGTCACTACGAGGTCTTCTTCCTGCCGATGGAGACGTTGATCGCCGCCAATCTCGAGCACCTGTTCCCGGGCATGGAAATCGTTGAGCACCATGCGTTCCGGATCACCCGCAACGCCGACTTCGAGGTCGAGGAGGACCGCGACGAGGACCTGTTGCAGGCACTCGAGCGGGAGTTGGCCCGGCGTCGGTTCGGCTCGCCGGTGCGACTCGAGGTGGCCGACGACATGAGCGACCACATGCTCGAACTGTTGCTGCGTGAACTCGACGTCAACCCCGCCGACGTCATTCAGGTCCCCGGATTGCTGGACCTGTCCTCGCTGTTCGAGGTCAACGCGCTCGACCGCCCGCACCTCAAGGACCGGCCCTTCGTGCCGGCAACGCATCCGGCGTTCGGTGAACGCGAGACACCGAAGAGTGTCTTCTCGACACTGCGCGAAGGCGATGTGCTCGTTCATCATCCCTACGACTCGTTCTCCACGAGCGTCCAGCGTTTCATCGAGCAGGCCGCCGCAGATCCGCAGGTCCTCGCGATCAAACAAACCCTGTACCGCACGTCGGGCGACTCCCCGATCGTCAACGCGCTGATCGACGCGGCCGAGGCGGGCAAACAGGTTGTCGCACTGGTGGAGATCAAGGCCCGCTTCGACGAACAGGCCAACATCAAGTGGGCCCGGCAACTCGAGCAGGCCGGGGTGCACGTCGTCTACGGCCTCGTCGGACTCAAAACCCACTGCAAGACGTGTCTGGTGGTGCGCCGCGAAGGGTCGACGATCCGTCGCTACTGCCACATCGGCACGGGCAACTACAATCCCAAGACCGCGCGACTCTACGAGGACGTCGGCCTGTTGACGGCCGCTCCCGACGTCGGCGCGGATCTCACCGATCTGTTCAACACGCTGACCGGGTATTCGCGCAAACGGGAGTACCGCAACATTCTGGTGGCGCCGCACGGCATTCGGTCGGGGATCATCGAGCGGATCGATCGTGAGATCGAGTTGCGGCATGCCGGCGACAGCCGAGCGCGGGTGCAGTTGAAGGCCAACGCCCTTGTCGACGAGCAGGTGATCGACGCGCTCTACCGGGCATCCCAGAACGGTGTTCCGGTCGAGATCGTCGTCCGCGGAATCTGTGCGCTGCGGCCCGGGATGCCCGGGGTCAGTGACAACATTCACGTGCGGTCGATTCTCGGGCAGTTCCTCGAACACTCCCGGATCTTCCACTTCGGTGCACAGGACGAGTACTGGATCGGCAGCGCCGACATGATGCACCGGAATCTCGACCGTCGGGTCGAGGTGATGGTCCGTGTGCGCGACGAGCGGCTGACCGGTGAACTCGCCGACATCTTCACCTCGGCACTCGACCCCCGAACACGGTGTTGGGTACTGCAATCCGACGGCACGTGGCTGGCGTCTCCGGCTGCGGGGGAAGAGGTGCGCGATCACCAGCGGCAGATGATGCGTCGCAACCGTCGTCGCAATGCCGGCGCCTGACACCACGGTGACCGATTCCGGTACCCGATCGGTAACCTCGACCTCTTAGGATCGGCACCGATGTCGAAGACGACGAAGACGATCTGGGCCGCCGGCGGTGTGCTGTGGCGGTTGACCGCTGCCGGTGACGTCGAGATCGGCCTCATCCACCGCCCCCGTTACGACGACTGGACCCTTCCCAAGGGCAAGATCGAGTCCGGCGAAACACTGATCTCCACGGCGGTGCGCGAAATCGCCGAGGAGACCGGCTATCACGCGCATCTCGGCCGTCACCTGCGTGACGTCCATTACGACGTCGGCAACGGCCGCAAGCATGTCCGGTACTGGTCGGCACGCGCAGTCGGCGGTGATTTCGCGCCGAACCACGAGGTCGACGTGATGGAGTGGGTGAGTGTCGAGGCGGGCCTCGCGCGGCTCAGTTATCGGCAGGACAAGGACATCGTCCGCGAGTTCGTCCGGCTCCGCGCGGATCTCGACGTCATGCTGCTGGTTCGGCACGCGCGCGCCGGCAGCCGGTCGGGTTTCGCCGGCGACGATCGGCTGCGCCCACTGGATTCGACGGGTGACCAACAGGCACGAGCACTTGTCGCGCTGCTCACCGCCTTCGGCGTCACCGAACTGCACAGCGCCGACCGCACACGCTGTGTCCAGACACTCGAACCCACGGCCGCCGAACTGGCGGTGCCGATACAAGTGGAACCGACGCTGTCGGAAGAGGCATACAAGGTCGATCCGGATGCGACGCGCGACCGACTGCGTGAACTCGCCGGCACGAGCGGTGGGCCGGGTCGGGTGATTCGCGCAGTGTGCAGTCAGGGCAAGGTGATTCCACCGGTGATGGAGTGGTGGTCGGCGCGCGACGACCTCACGCTGCCCGCTGCCCGCACCCGGAAGGCCAGCATCTGGGTGATCTGCACCAGCGGCGGCACACTCCTCAGTGCCGACTACATCGACAGCCCACTGCCCGGGACGGACACCGGCGTCGGCTCCTGAGCGCAGTGCGCGAAGAGTCCCCGAATACACCTCACCCCCCGACGGGGGAAGACCGTCGGGGGGTGAGAGGGGTTGGGTGCCGGGTCAGCGACGAGTCGTCTTCTTGGCGGCCGTCTTCTTCGCCGGGGCGGTCTTCTTGGCCGCCGTGGTCTTCTTGGCCGGTGCCGCCGTCTTCTTGGCGGCGGTGGTCTTCTTCGCCGGCGCCTTTGTGGCGGTGGTCTTCTTCGCCGGGGCGGTCTTCTTGGCCGCCGTGGTCTTCTTGGCCGGTGCCGTCGTCTTCTTGGCGGCGGTGGTCTTCTTCGCCGGCGCCTTTGTGGCGGTGGTCTTCTTGGCCGCCGTGGTCTTCTTGGCCGGTGCCGTCTTCTTGGCGGCGGTGGTCTTCTTCGCCGGTGCAGCGGCTCCGCTGCCCCGCTTGACCGCCGGGCCGGACGCGGTGAGCTTCTGCTTACCGGACACGACCGCCTTGAACTGCGCGCCCGGACGGAAGGCCGGGACCGAGGTCGCACGGACCTTCACCGTCTCGCCCGTGCGCGGGTTGCGGGCGACGCGCGGTGCGCGGCGGCGCTTCTCGAACACACCGAAGCCGGTGATGGTGACGCTCTCGCCCTTGTGGACCGCGCGGACGATCGTGTCGACGACCTGCTCCACCGCCTCGGTGACGGTCTTGCGATCGGCGTCGAGCTTCTTTGTCAGCTCATCGATGAGCTCTGCTTTGTTCATTGGAAAACCTCCGCAAGCTGTTCTGGCCCACTTGTCGGGTCAGCTAACACCACACGGTAAACGTCAAACACGAAAAGTTCCATCTTCCACGCCAATTAGCGGAACGTGTGTCGAATCCTGTGTGGGCTCTAGGACGTTCCGGGCGGTCGGCCGAGAGGCCGAAAAGGTGACGCGGCTCAGTATGGCAGAGTGACCGGCTTCCACGACGGGCGGCTCGACTCGAACTCAGAAATGGCTTCTACCTGGCGTAATGTCAGGCCGATGTCGTCGAGACCTTCCATCAGACGCCATCTGGTGTAGTCGTCAATTGCCAACGGCACCACGAGGTCTCCCGCCGTCACCGTCTTATCGGCAAGACTGACCGTCAATTCCAGACCGGGCTGTTCCTCGAGTCGCTTCCAGAGCAATTCGACGTCGGACTGCTCCACCTGTGCGGCCACCAGGCCGGCCTTGCCCGCGTTCCCGCGGAAGATGTCGGCGAACCGGGAAGAGATGACGACACGAAATCCGAAGTCTGACAGCGCCCACACGGCGTGCTCGCGCGACGAGCCGGTGCCGAAGTCGGGGCCCGCCACCAGAACCGAGCCGTGGCTCCACGGTTCGGCATTGAGAATGAAGTCGGGATCGGTTCGCCAGCCCGCGAAGAGTCCGTCCTCGAAGCCTGTCCGGGTGACCCGCTTGAGATAGACGGCGGGGATGATCTGGTCGGTGTCGATGTTGCTGCGCCGCAGCGGGACGCCGATACCGGTGTGGGTGATGAAGGGTTCCATTACCTCAACTCCTTGGTGTACGAAGCGAATGCGAGTCGTCAGAGATCTGCCGGCGAGGAAAGTGTGCCGCGGAGCGCGGTGGCCGCGGCCACCGCCGGCGACACGAGATGGGTGCGGCCGCCCTTGCCCTGCCTGCCCTCGAAGTTGCGGTTGGAGGTGGATGCGCATCGCTCCCCCGGCGCGAGCTGGTCGGGGTTCATCCCGAGGCACATCGAGCAGCCCGCCTGCCGCCATTCGGCGCCTGCGGCGGTGAAGATCTCGCCGAGACCTTCTTCGTCGGCCTGTGCCCGCACCCTCATCGAGCCGGGCACCACCAGCATCCGGACGCCGTCGGCGATGGTGCGCCCGTCGAGGATCTCGGCCACCGCGCGCAGATCCTCGATCCGGCCGTTGGTGCACGACCCGACGAACACCGTGTCGACGGCTATGTCGCGCAGCGGCATTCCCGGGGTGAGGTCCATGTACTCGAGTGCCTTCGCCGCCGACGTCGACGCCGACTCGTCACCGAAATCGGCGGGATCGGGCACCGTGGCCGACAGCGGCGCGCCCTGACCGGGATTGGTGCCCCACGTCACGAACGGGCTGAGCGACGACGCGTCGATGTGCACCTCGTCGTCGAACTGCGCGTCCTCGTCGGTGCGCAGCGAGGTCCAGTACGCCACCGCGGCATCCCAGTCGGCGCCGGTCGGCGCATTGGGCCTGCCCCTGAGGAACTCGAAGGTGGTCTCATCGGGAGCGATCATGCCGGCTCGCGCCCCCGCCTCGATCGACATGTTGCAGATGGTCATTCGGGCCTCCATCGACAGCTTCTCGATGGCGCTGCCGCGGTACTCCAGCACGTAGCCCTGACCACCGCCGGTGCCGATCTTCGCGATCACCGCGAGGATCAGGTCCTTGCTCGTGACGCCCGGGGGCAGGTCGCCGTCGACGGTGATCGCCATCGTCTTGAACGGACGCAACGACAACGTCTGCGTGGCCAGTACATGCTCCACCTCGGAGGTGCCGATACCCATGGCCAGTGCGCCGAACGCGCCGTGCGTAGAGGTGTGGCTGTCGCCGCAGACGACGGTCGTCCCGGGCTGGGTGAGACCGAGCTGCGGACCGACGACGTGCACGATGCCCTGTTCGGTGTCACCCATCGGGTGCAGACGGATGCCGAACTCGGCGCAGTTGCGGCGCAACGTGTCCACCTGGGTTCGCGACACCGGGTCGGCGATCAACAGATTGGTGTTGAGGGTAGGCACGTTGTGATCCTCGGTGGCGATCGTGAGATCGGGTCGGCGCACCTCGCGTCCCGCGAGCCGCAGTCCTTCGAAGGCCTGCGGGCTGGTCACCTCGTGCACGAGGTGCAGGTCGATGTAGATCAGGTCCGGATCGCCCGCTGTGCCGCGGACAACCACGTGGTCGTCCCAGACCTTCTGGGCGAGAGTACGTGGCGTGGTGGCGTTGCTCATGGTGCATTTACTCCGACTCGACAAGACCCGGCACGTGGCTGGTGGCACCGGGACGCGAAATCAATCGCGTGCATCTCACTATTTGGAACGCTAATATCGTCCTATGGGAAAGGATAGCGCATCCGAGACGCTCAGCGGAATCGGCGTCCTCGACAAATCGGTGAGCGTGCTCCGGGCCATCGCCGAGGCGCCGGCCAATCTCACCGAGCTGTGTGAACGCACCGATCTGCCGAGGGCCACCGCCCATCGGCTCGCCGTGGGGCTCGAGGTCCACCGCTTGCTCGCGCGCAATGCGGCCGGGCGATGGTATCCGGGGCCCGCACTCGGTGAGCTCGCGGCGTCGGCGCACGATTCCGTTCGCGAGGCATCGCTGATGGTGCTGCCGCGGCTGCGGGAGATCACGGGCGAATCCGTTCAGGTATATCGCCGTGAGGGAGCCGAACGCGTCTGCATCGCGGCGATGGAACCGCCGACCGGACTGCGTGACACCGTGCCCGTGGGCACCCGCTTCCCGATGAACGCCGGGTCGGCCGCGAAGGTGTTGCTGGCCTGGGCAGAGCCCGCCACCCAGCGAGCGCTGCTGCACGACAGCGTGTTCAGCGAGCGGGCACTGCACGAGATCCGGCGCCGAGGATGGGCGCAGAGCGCCGGCGAGCGCGCCGCGGGCGTGGCCAGTGTGTCGGCACCGCTGCGCGACGGCGAGGGTGAGGTCGTGGCCGCCATCTCGGTGTCGGGGCCCATCGATCGGATGGGTCGCCGACCCGGAGCCCGGTGGGCGGCCGACCTTCTCGCCGCGGCCGACGCCATCCACAAGCGGCTGGTCTCCACCACGCAGGGCTGAAGGCGGATACGAATCGCCGTGATGCACACCGGAGCCGGTCCGGTGTCGGTTAGCGTCGTCTGCATGGGAACCAACCAGCGTCAACAGATCGTGATGACGGACAACGAGATTGCCGATTTCGTGGCCCGCAGCCGCACCGCCACCCTGGCCACCTCCGGGCCCGACGGCAGTATCCACCTCGTCGCCATGTGGTACGGCGTCGTCGACGACGCCATCTGGTTCGAGACCAAGGCGAAATCACAGAAGGCGGTCAATCTGCGTCGCAATCCACGGTGCTCGGTACTCATCGAGGATGGCGACACATACGGCACCCTGCGCGGCGTGGCCTTCGAGGGCACCGGGGAGATCCTCGAGGACGCCGACACGTGCCTACGCGTGGGAATCAGTGTCTGGGAGCGCTACACCGCGCCGTACACCGAGGAGGCGCGTCCACTCGTCGAGCAGATGATGAACAAGCGTGTGGCGATCCGACTGGTACCCGAGCGGGTCCGTTCCTGGGACCACCGCAAACTCGGACTGCCCGACATGCCGGTTGCCGGCAACACCGCACCGGCCTGAGCGACCGCAACGCAAATCGTGCGGGGCCGGGTGAGGGGCTGCGATCCATACAGAACGGGCGCCTCCTGGGCATGCGACGCGCACAGGCGCCGGTGGTGTTTGCCGTGGCCGCCAATTCTGTACGGACCCAGAAGCGCCACGCCACGCCGCCTTGGATTCGCGGCATGCCTATGCAGGTTTCCGTGGGCAAAACGTGGGCACGACGCCCACAGACTCCGAACACACGAAGACCCCCTCACCGCTGGTGAGGGGGTCATTCTGCGTTGTAGCCCCGACGGGATTCGAACCCGCGCTACCGCCTTGAGAGGGCGGCGTCCTAGGCCGCTAGACGACGGGGCCATGGATCTCTATTCAGTTGAAACCTCCGGGTGTGGTGTCCCGGCTGTTCGCTGGGGTACCAGGACTCGAACCTAGAATGGCTGAACCAGAATCAGCTGTGTTGCCAATTACACCATACCCCAAGGGTTGTTCTTCCCGGTGAGGAAAAGAACCTGCAGTAGAGTAGCAGAGGGCAACCCGGTAACCGCAAATCGCCTGATCAGAGCCCTATTCTGGGATGTTGGCCCGCGCCGCCGTCAAGCGCGACAAGGTCTTGTCGCGACCGAGTAGTTCCATCGACTCGAACAGTGGCGGACTGATGGCCGACCCGGTGACCGCGACCCGGACCGGACCGAATGCCTTGCGCGGTTTGAGCTCCAACCCGTCGATGAGCGCGGCGTTGAGTGTCTCCTGCAGTGCGGGCGTCTGCCAGGACGCCAGATCGGTCAGCGCGGTGATCGTGGCGTCGAGAACGGGCCCGGCGTCGGCGCCGAGATTCTTCGCCGCCGACTTCTCGTCGATCGCGAACTCGTCGTCGGACACGTAGAGGAACGAGATGAGCGGCCACGCGTCCGCCAGCACCTGGATGCGGGTCTGGACCAATTCGGCAACGGTGGTGAAGGTGACGAGGTCGACGGGTTCGGCGAGCTTGCAATGCGTCACCAGGTAGTCGCGCAGACGCGCGGTGAAGTCGCCGAGTTCGAGCATCCGGATGTGCTCGGCATTGATCGCGTCGGCCTTCTTCTGATCGAAGCGGGCGGGATTCGAATTGACCTGGCGCACATCGAAGGCGCCGATCATCTGATCGAGGGTGAACACGTCGGTGTCGTGCGAGTAACCCCAACCGAGCAGCGCAAGGTAATTGAGCAGGCCCTCCGGGAGAAAACCACGATCACGGTGATGGAACAGATTCGACTGCGGGTCGCGCTTGGACAGTTTCTTGTTGCCCTCCCCCATCACGAACGGCAGATGCCCGAATTCGGGTACCCGCTGCGCGATTCCGATGCGGATCAGCGCCTCGTAGAGCGCGATCTGCCGCGGCGTGGACGAGAAGAGATCCTCCCCGCGCAGCACGTGGGTGATCTTCATCAGGGCGTCGTCGACCGGATTGACCAAGGTGTAGAGCGGGTCCCCGTTCGCGCGGGTCAGGGCAAAGTCGGGCACGGTGCCCGCCTTGATCGTGGTGGTGCCGCGCACGAGGTCGTCCCACGTGATGTCGTGGTCGGGCATGGGCAGGCGCACAACGGGTTTGCGCCCCTCCGCCAGGTAGGCCTCGCGTTGCTCGGCGGTGAGGGTGCGATCGAAGTTGTCGTAGCCCAGTTTCGGGTCGCGTCCGGCGGCGCGATGGCGGGCCTCCACCTCCTCCGGCGTGGAGAATGCCTGATACGCCTCGCCGGCGGCGAGTAGCTGCGCGACCACGTCGAGGTGGATGCCGCGCCGTTCGGACTGCCGATAGGGTGCGTAGGGCCCCCCGACCTCGGGCCCCTCGTCCCAGTCGAGTCCCAGCCAGCGCAGCGAGTCGAGGATCGCGTCATACGACTCCTTGCTGTCGCGGGCCGCGTCGGTGTCCTCGATCCGGAAGACAAAGGTGCCCTTGTCGTGCCGTGCCTGTGCGAAGTTGAACAGGGCTGTGCGCACCATCCCCACGTGCGGGGTTCCGGTCGGCGACGGACAGAAGCGGACGCGAACGGTATCGGTGCTGCTCATGGTGGTCAGCGTATCGAACCGGTACCGACGGCCCGACGCCCTCCCGTCGCCGGCTCAGTCTCGATGTCGTCCGAGGAAGTCCAGCATCAGGCGGTTGACTTCCCGAGGTTGCTCCAGATAGCCGAAATGACCTGCGCGGGCCACCTCCGCATACTCGGCCGCGGGGATGGCGTCGGCCACCTCGCGCGCCAGAAAGACCGGAAGGGTGCGATCATCGGCGAATCCGACCACCAGCACGGGCCGCGAGATTCCCCGGTAGGCCGCGAGCCGATTGGGTTCGGCGGTGTGGATCGAAAGTTGGGCACGCATGCCCGGAGTCATCCCCTTCGACGAGAACATGATGACGTCGAGCCAGTCGCGCACCGTCCGGTCGTCGGCGAGGGTGTGCGGTGAGAGGTTGAGATGTGCGGTGATGGCCGCCGCATACTCGGCGGGCAGGTCGATCTTGTTGTCGTAGAGCGCACGTTCGCCCGCCGAAATCGCTTCCTGCAGCACGGTGCTGCGACCATAGGTGCCCAGCAACACCGCGGCGCGCACCAGATCGGGCCGCGTCAGCGCCAGTTCCTGGCTGATCCGGGCGCCGAGCGAAGTTCCCACGACGAGGGCGGGCGCCACCCCGAGGTGCTCGATGAGTGCAGCGGTGTCGGCCACCATGTCGTCGAGGGTGAATCCGTCGGCGCACTCCGACGACGGTGCGATCCCGCGGTTGTCGAAGGTGATCACCTCGTAGCCGGCGGCGACCAGCGCGGGCTGTTGATTGGCCTTCCAGACCCGACCGGGACTGCCGCTGCCCATCACCATCACCACCGGCGCACCCGAACCGGCTCTCTCGTAAGCGATCTCGATGCCGTTGACACGCGCGGTTCCGGTGGTCACGGTTTGTCCACCACCGGATTGCTCAGCGTCCCGATGCCTGCGACCGTCACCGACACTCGCTGTCCCGCGACCATCGGGCCGATTCCCTCGGGTGTGCCGGTGAGCAACACGTCGCCCGGGAGCAGCGTCATCACCCGCGAGACCCATTCCACGATGGCACCGACATCGTGCAGCATCAACGATGTTCGGCTCCGCTGTCGGACCTCACCGTCGATTTCGGTGACGAGTTCGGCGTCGGCAGGGTCGAAATCGGTCTCGATCCAGGGACCCAGCGGGCAGAACGTGTCGTATCCCTTTGCGCGCGTCCACTGACCGTCGACCTTCTGCTGATCACGCGCGGTGACGTCGTTGGCGACGGTGTAGCCGAGGATAACGCTCTTCGCGTCGGCGGCGCGTACGTCCTTGCACGGCCGGCCGATCACCACCGCGAGTTCGCCCTCGAAATCAACGCGCTGAGACGACGGTGGCCGCACGATCGGCACCTCGGGGCCGACGATCGAGGTGTTCGGCTTGAGGAAGATCACCGGGTCCTCGGGTGCGGTGCCACCCATTTCGGCGGCATGGGCCGCGTAATTCTTGCCCACACAGATGATCTTCGTCGCCAGGATGGGGGCGAGGAGTCGAACGTCGGCCAGGGGCCATGATCGGCCGGTGAACGTGGGCGTGCCGAAGGGATGTTCGGCGATCTCCCTGGCAACACCACCCGATTCATCCTCGATCGAGACGAACGCCACACCATCGGGACTCGCGATACGACCTAGACGCATACCAGAACACTAACGTACGCACGATGTCCACTGTCTGGGACAGCAGTTGGTTCGGGTCGTCATCGGTTTTACAATGTGAACATCTCATCCCATATTTTGAGACTGTGTAGTGTGAGGTCGCCGCTCTGGAGGAATCGCCCATGCCGGATCAACGCAAGCAGGAGGAGGTCGCGTGACGACATCGACCACGATCGGTTCCGCCCGACGCTGGACCATGCTCGCCTGCTCGCTGCTGGCCGCGATGACCACCACCTGTGTCGTGAGTGGAGTCGCCTACCTCATACCGGCGCTGCATACGCGCGAGGGCATGTCGATCGCCCAGGCGTCCGTGCTCGCCACCGTTCCCACGATCGGGCTCATGCTGGCGATCATCGGCTGGGGTGCACTGCTCGACCGTCACGGAGAACGCCTGATCCTGCTCGTGTCCATGTCGATCAGTCTCACCGGTGCGGCGGCGGCGGCAATCGCCGCTGCGCTCGACGCCCCGTTCGCGGTGGTCGGCGCGTGCCTGTTCGTCGGCGGCATCGGGGCCGGCGCCGCCAATGGCGCCAGCGGCAGGATCGTGGTCGGCTGGTTTCCGCCAGAACTGCGCGGCACCGCGATGGGGATTCGCCAGATGGCGCAGCCGCTGGGGATCGCCGTCTGCGCTCTCACCATGCCGGTGGTAGCCGCAGGAGCGGGTGTGGCTGCGGCACTGGCGATTCCGGCAGCGGTCACGGCCCTGGGACTGATCGCGGTGATCGCCGGCATCATCGACCCTCCGATGGCGACGGCCGTGCCCGGTGCCCCGGAGATCGCCGGTGCGAAACGAAACCCATACCGCGAGAGCTGGTTTCTGACTCGCGTGCACGCGGTGAGCGTGCTGCTGGTGATACCTCAGTCGATGCTGTGGACGTTTGTGCCGACATGGCTGATCGTGGCCCGGCACTGGTCTCCCGCGGCGGCAGGCTTTCTCGTGACGGTGACACAAGTGATCGGCGCTCTCGGACGTATCGCCGCGGGTCGGTGGTCGGATGCGTGGCTGTCACGAATGCGTCCGATCCGGCTGATCGCGTTGGCCGGTTCGGGCGCAATGACCGCCTTGGCCGTCACCGATTGGATCGGCGGTCCGGTGGCACCCGCGCTGATGATGATCGCGTCGATCATCTCGGTGGCCGACAACGGGCTGGCCTTCACCGCCATCGCCGAATACGCCGGGCCCGGTTGGAGCGGCCGTGGTTTGGGAATCCAGAACACCGCCCAGTACCTGGCGACGGCGGTGACCACGCCCGTCTTCGGTGCGGTGATCGCGGCCGTGGGCTTCCCGCTGGCCTTCCTGGTGTCGGCCGCGGCACCCGTACTCGCAGCCCCGCTGGTGCCCGCCGACGCCGCACCCCGAGAGGAACCCGTCACCTGATCGGTCGGCCCATCACCGAGCGTGCCTCCACCCGCTGGTTGAGCGCCCCCGCTGGTCGAGCCCCGCCGCTGGTCGAGCCCCCACCGCTGGTTGAGCCTGTCGAAACCACCCCCCGCTGGTTGAGCCCCCACCCGCTGGTTGAGCTTGTCGAAACCACCCACCGCTGGTCGAGCCCCCACCCGCTGGTCGAGCCCCCACCCGCTGGTTGAGCGCCCGCCGCTGGTTGAGCTTGTCGAAACCACCGCTGTGGATAGAAATGTCGAGCTATCACTCACGTGGTCGAGAGTGATGTGATGAGCGGATACATCTACATCCTCGAATGTACGGACGGCAGTTTCTACGTCGGAAGCACGCGGGACGTCGCCCGTCGCGTCGATCAGCACAACAGTGGTGACCGCGGCCGGTATACCAGAACCCGACGACCCGTTCGCCTTGTCTACCAACACGAATGCGAGACCGTCGCCGAGGCATACGCACGTGAGAAGAGGGTCCAAGGCTGGTCACGAGCCAAACGTCGGGCGCTGGTTGCCGGGGACTTCGATTTGCTGACTGAGCTGTCGAGAAGCCGGCGCTGAATCTGACGACAGCGACAAGGGTGGTTTCGACAAGCTCAACCAGCGGGCGGCGCTCAAGCAGCGGGGGCGCTCAAGCAGCGGGGGGCGCTCAACCAGCGGGCTAGAGGCGAGCGCGAATCCGCTTCCCGATGTCTTGGGTGGACAGTGTCTGCCCGCCCCGTTCGAGGAGGTCGTCGGCCACGGCACGCTCGATCCGACCCGCCGACTGCGCATCACCGAGGTGGTCGAGCAATAGACCGACCGACAGGATCGCGGCTGTGGGATCAGCCTTGCTCTGACCGGCGATGTCCGGCGCACTGCCGTGCACGGGCTCGAACATCGACGGATTCGTACCGGTGGCGTCGATGTTGCCCGACGCCGCCAATCCGATGCCGCCGCTGACGGCGGCGGCGATGTCGGTGATGATGTCGCCGAAGAGGTTGTCGGTGACGATGACATCGAACCGGCCGGGGTCGGTCACCAGGTAGATGGTGGCCGCATCCACGTGGCAGTAATCGACTGTCACGTCAGGGTATTCGGCACCGACCTCCTCGACGGTGCGGCTCCACAAGGAGCCGGCGAAGGTGAGCACGTTGGTCTTGTGGACCAGGGTGAGATGCTTGCGTCGACGGGTCGCGCGCTCGAAGGCGTTGCGCACCACACGCTCCACCCCGTATCGGGTATTGACGCTCACCTCGGTGGCCACCTCATGGGGGGTGCCGGTGCGGATCGCGCCACCATTACCGGTGTAGGGACCCTCGGTGCCCTCGCGGATCACCACGAAGTCGATGTCGGGATCCCCCGCCAGCGGCGACGCCACACCCTGGAATCGGCGTGACGGGCGCAGATTCACGTGATGGTCGAGTGCGAAGCGCATCTTGAGCAGTAGTCCGCGTTCGAGCACTCCGGAGGGCACCGACGGATCACCGATCGCACCGAGCAGGATCGCGTCGTGCTCGCGCAGCGACTCCAGGTCGGCGTCGGTGAGCAGTTCACCGTTGCGGTGGTAGCGGCGGGCACCGAGGTCGTACTCGGTGACCGAGACCTCGGGCACCACCGTGGTGAGCACCTCGAGAGCCTCGGAGATGACCTCAGGACCGATACCGTCGCCGGGAATGACCGCGAGCTTCATGACAAATCCACCTGCTTGATCAGCGTGGCGCCCACCGCTTCGGCGATCGCGGTCACCACGACGTCGTCGACCTTCTCGTTCACACGCAACATGACCGTCGCCCCGCCGCCCTCTGCATCCTGCGAAAGGCCTGCCGCGAGGATGTCGATCCCGGCGTTGCCGAGCAGGGTGCCGATCTTGCCCAACGAGCCGGGCTTGTCGGCGTAACTGACGAGAAGGTTGCGTCCCTCGGCCCGCAGGTCGAAGTTGCGGCCGTTGATGTTGACGATCTTCTCCACCTGCCGCGGCTCGGTGATGGAACCGGCCACGTTGTGCACCGATCCGTCGGCGAAGACGGCCCGCACGTCGACGACGCTGCGGTGGCTCGGGCTCTCGGTGGCGTTCACGACCTCGCTGGTGACGCCACGCTCGGCGGCGACGGTCGGCGCGTTGACGAAAGTGACGGGCTCGTCGAGCGCCGCCGAGAACAGACCACGCAACGCCGACAGTCCGAGCACGCCGACATCACTGGAAGCGAGCTCGCCTCGAACGTCCACCACGATCGACGACGGCAGTTCGGTGCTGATGACGCCGATCATCACGCCGAGCTTGCGGGCCATCTCCAGCCACGGCGCCACCTCTTCATCCACGGCACCGCCGGTGATGTTGACCGCGTCGGGCACGAAATGTCCGGCCAGCGCGAGCCGCACACTCTTGGCGACATCGGTACCGGCACGATCCTGAGCCTCGCTGGTCGAAGCGCCCAGATGCGGGGTCACCACCACCTGGGGCAGCTCGAACAGCGGCGAGTCGGTGCACGGCTCGGTGGCAAAGACATCGAGACCGGCGGCGCGCACCTGACCGGAGGTGATGGCGTCGGCCAGCGCCTGTTCGTCGACGAGGCCGCCGCGCGCGGCGTTGACGATGACGACGCCCTTCTTTGTGCGCGCCAGCGCGTCGGCGCCGATGAGTCCCAGGGTCTCCGGCGTCTTGGGTAGATGCACGGTGATGAAGTCGGCTCGCTGCAACAGTTCGTCGAGGCTCACGAGTTCGATGCCCAGCTGAGCGGCCCTCGCGGCGGACACGTAGGGGTCGTAGGCGATGATGTGCGTTTCGAAGGCGGCCAGGCGCGACGCGACGAGCTGTCCGATGCGGCCGAGTCCCACCACGCCGACGGTTTTGTCGAAGATCTCCACACCATTGAACGACGACCGTTTCCAGGTGTGCTCGCGCAGCGTGGCGTCGGCGGCGGGGATCTGGCGAGCCGCGGCGAGCAGCAGGGTGATCGCGTGCTCGGCGGCGGTGTGGATGTTGGAGGTGGGTGCGTTGACCACCATGACGCCTCGCGCGGTGGCGGCCGGAACATCGACATTGTCGAGGCCCACACCGGCGCGGGCGATGATCTTGAGCTTCTTGCCCGCATCGAGCACCTCCGCGTCGACCGTGGTGGCCGAACGCACGAGCAGAGCGTCGGCATCGACGACCGCCTCGAGGAGCTTCGGACGATCGGGACCATCCACCCACTGCACCTCGACGCCGTCACCGAGGGCTTCCACCGTCGATGGCGCCAGTTTGTCGGCGATGAGGACGATCGGACGGCCTGCTGAGGTCACAGTGATTTCTCCAGGATCGGTTGCAGAAGCGGCGCCAACGTCGTATGACGCCCGCCAGACAGCTTAGATGCCGCCTTCACGGACTCTGAAGCCGGTCCGAGGGATGCGATGGACGCTCTGAACGAATTCCCAGGAAAAGCGGGTACATTGTGCTCGGCATTACGGATAGGTTGCAATGCAACCCCGGGTCGATTCCGCACACGGCAGATCGTCCGCGGCGGCCGTTACGGTGTCAGAGGCCTGTCGGTACGACTGGTCCATCGGTGGTGTGTTGACGAGTGGAGCTGTGAATGATGAGAAAGCTGACGGCGATTGTCGCGGTGCTGGTTGCGACGTTGCTGGCCGGCTGGGGCGCGGGCAGTGCGACTGCCGCACCGGCGAAGATCTACCTGGGCGGTGGGTCCGGAATTCTTATCCTCAAAGGCGGTGATACTGCTGCCGCCTGCACACTGACCACCATCGGTCACGCCAAGACGGGTCAACTGATCGGCATCACCGCAGGTCACTGCGGAACGCCGGGTCAGAAGGTGTACTCGGAGACCTTCCAGAACCGCGGCCAGGCCGGCACCATCACCTACTCCGATCCCAAAGAAGACGTCGCGATCATCGAATTCAATCCCGACCGCGTGGTGCCACTGCGCAGCGTCAACGGTGTGACCATCCGATCGATCGACACCCATCCCATCGGATTCCCGACCATCGCCTGCAAGACGGGCCGCACCACGGGCAACACCTGCGGCGTCTCCTGGTTCTCCGACGGCGACGTGCACTTCTCCCAGATGTGCGTCATCGAGGGCGATTCGGGCAGTCCGGTCGTGGTCGGTGACCGGTTGGTCGGCATGGTCAACGCCTACTACTTCGTCGCGTGCCTCGGTCCGGAGACCGGTACCAACATCGCTCCTGTTCTCGACTATGTGAAGTCCACCAAGTACAAGGGCTTCACCCCGATCTGATCGTCCCCTGATCTGGCGGGACCAGACACCCCGGGCGCCATCGTGCACCCGGGGTGTCGTGCATCCGGGCTGTCTTGCATCGGACCGGGGCTGAGTGACAAGTGCCGGCCGTTCGTTCCGCTCGGGCGTACCACGACGACGACGGCCCGGTTCCGCAAAGGAACCGGGCCGTCGTGCCTGTGAGTCGTTGACCGTCAGGCTGTCTCGGTGATGGGGCGATCCACCCAGCTCATCAGGTCGCGCAGCTTCTTGCCGGTCACCTCGATGGGATGCTCGGCATTCTTCTTGCGCAGTTCCTCGAGTTCCTTGTTGCCGCCCTCGACATTGGCGACGAGGCGCTTGACGAAGGTGCCGTCCTGGATGTCGCGCAGGATGCCGCGCATGCGCTCCTTGGTGTCCGCGTCGATCACGCGCGGACCCGACAGGTAACCGCCGAACTCGGCGGTGTCGGACACCGAGTAGTTCATCCGCGCGATGCCACCCTCGTACATGAGGTCGACGATCAGCTTGAGCTCGTGCAGCACCTCGAAGTAGGCCATCTCGGGGGCGTAGCCGGCCTCGACCATCACCTCGAAGCCGGTCTTGACCAGTTCCTCGGTGCCGCCGCAGAGCACGGCCTGCTCACCGAACAGGTCGGTCTCGGTCTCCTCCTTGAACGTGGTCTTGATGATGCCGGCGCGGCCACCACCGATCGCCGAGGCATAGCTGAGCGCGAGCGCCTGGCCCTCGTCCTTGGGGTCTTGGTCGACGGCGATCAAGCAGGGCACGCCCTTGCCGTCGACGAACTGCCGGCGCACCAGGTGGCCGGGGCCCTTCGGCGCCACCATGGCGACGGTGACGTTGGCGGGCGGCTTGATCAGGCCGAAGTGGATGTTGAGGCCGTGTCCGAAGAACAGCGCGTCGCCGTCCTTGAGATTGGGCTCGATGTCCTCGGTGAAGATCTGCGCCTGGCTGGTGTCGGGCGCGAGCAGCATGATGACGTCGGCCCATTCGGCGGCCTCGGCCGCGGTCATGACCTTGAGTCCCTGCTCGGCGGCCTTCTCGCGCGACTTCGATCCCTCGCGAAGGCCGACGGCGACGTCGACACCCGAGTCGCGCAGCGACAGCGAGTGCGCATGCCCCTGACTGCCGTATCCGATCACCGCGACCTTGCGGCCCTGGATGATCGACAGATCGGCGTCGTCGTCGTAGAACAATTCGATCGCCACAGTTATTGATCCCTTCGATTTTCTCTTCTGCCCCACAAGAAGTGGACTTCTCGCCGGGCCCTGTGCAGTGGTTGTGGTGTCAGCGATGCGCCGACATGCTCTTGGGTCCTCGACCCAGGGTCACGGCCCCGGACTGTGCGATCTCCCGAATCCCGTAGGGGTCGAGCATTCGCAGTAGGGCTTCGAGCTTCTCGTCGGTGCCGGTGGCTTCGATCGTCACCGACTCGGGCGACACGTCGATCACCTTGGCGCGGAACAGATTCACCACCTCAATGACCTCGGAGCGGACGGTGGAATCGGCCCGCACCTTGACCATCATCAACTCCCGGGACACCGAGCTGGCCGGGTCCTGCTCGACGATCTTGATCACGTTGATCAGCTTGTTGAGCTGCTTGGTGACCTGTTCGAGCGGGAAGTCCTCGACGGACACCATGATGGTCATCCGCGAGATCCCTTTGAGCTCGGTGGGTCCCACCGCCAGCGATTCGATGTTGAAACCACGGCGGGAGAACAACGCCGACACGCGGGCGAGAACGCCTGGTCGGTCCTCGACGAGGACGCTGAGGGTATGAGTACTCACTTGCTGCCGTCCTTCAGTGCGGCTCGGTCGGGCTGAGCGATGGTGTGGTGGATGTCGGCGACGTCCTCGGCGGCCGAGTCGTCGTCGTCGAACAGCGGGCGGATGTCGCGGGCCGCCATGATCTCGTCATTGCCGGTGCCCGCGGCGACCATCGGCCAGACCTGCGCGTCGGCGCCGACGATGAAGTCGATCACCACCGGACGGTCGTTGATCTCGCGTGCCTGGGCGATGACCGCGTCGACATCGGCCTCGTTCTCCACCCGGAACGCCGCGCAGCCCAGGGCCTCGGCAAGCTTGACGAAGTCGGGGATGCGACGCGAATGGGTGGCCAGATCGGTACTCGAGTAACGCTCGTCGTAGAACAGCGTCTGCCACTGTCGCACCATGCCCAGGTTGCCGTTGTTGATCAAGGCCACCTTGATCGGGATGCCCTCGATGGCGCAGGTTGCCAACTCCTGGTTGGTCATCTGGAAGCAGCCATCGCCGTCGATGGCCCACACCTCGGCCGACGGGTCGGCCATCTTCGCGCCCATCGCGGCAGGCACGGCGTAGCCCATCGTGCCCAGACCACCGGAGTTCAGCCAGGTGCGCGGCTTCTCGTAGGAGATGAACTGCGCCGCCCACATCTGATGCTGCCCCACGCCGGCGCAATAGATCGCGTCGGGTCCGGCGATACGTCCCACCTGGGAGATCACGAACTCCGGCGACATCGATCCGTCGGCGGGTCGGTCGTAACTGAGCGGATAGGTGCGGCGCACTCCGTCGAGGTAGGTCCACCACTCGGTGAGGTCGGCTGCGGTGTCGCTGGTGGCACGGCTGGTGCGCAGCGTCTCGGTCAGCTCGGCGATCACCGCCTTGCAGTCGCCGACGATCGGCACGTCGACGGCGCGGTTCTTGCCGATCTCGGCCGGATCGATGTCGGCGTGGATGACCTTCGCGTTCGGCGCGAACGACGACAGCTGGCCGGTGACGCGGTCGTCGAAGCGGGCGCCGAGTGTGATGAGCAGGTCGCTGCGTTGCAGCGCCGCGACTGCGCCGACGGTGCCGTGCATGCCCGGCATGCCCAGGTGCTGGGGATGCGAATCGGGGAAGGCGCCGCGGGCCATCAGGGTGGTCACCACGGGGATGCCGGTGAGTTCGGCGAGCTCGCGCAACTCCGCGGACGCGTTCGCGCGGATCACACCGCCGCCCACGTACAGCACGGGGTGTTTGGCGGCGTCGATGAGACGCGCGGCCTCACGGACCTGCTTGCCGTGCGGCTTGGTCACCGGCCGGTAGCCGGGCAGGTCGATCTGCGGCGGCCAGGAGAACGTGGTCTGGCTCTGCAAGATGTCCTTGGGGATGTCCACCAGCACCGCACCGGGCCGGCCGCTCTCGGCGATGTGGAAGGCCTCGGCGATGATCCGCGGGATGTCGGCGGCATTGCTGACCAGGAAGTTGTGCTTGGTCACCGGCATCGTGATGCCGGAGATGTCGGCCTCCTGGAAGGCGTCGGTACCGATGAGCGCACGCCCCACCTGCCCCGTGATCGCGACGACGGGAACGGAGTCCATCTGGGCGTCGGCCAGCGGCGTGACGAGGTTGGTGGCGCCGGGCCCGGAGGTGGCCATCATGACGCCCGCCCTGCCGGTCACCTGGGCGTAGCCGGTGGCGGCGTGCCCGGCGCCCTGCTCATGCCGGACCAGCACGTGGCGAACCTTCTCCGAATCGAGCAGCGGGTCGTAGACGGGAAGCACCGCGCCACCGGGGATACCGAAGACGACCTCGACACCGATCTCCTCGAGCGAGCGGACCACCGACTGTGCGCCACTGACCCGCTCGGGCGCGACGGTGTTCTGCGGCACCGCACGGAGGTTCCCCGCGGCGGGGGACTGCTCGAGGAGTACGTCCGCGGCGCGTCCGTTCGTCCGGGCACCGCTCGCTTGGGAATCGCGGTCGGGGTGGCCCGCTTCGTTTGCGGCGCGTGCTGTTGGTGCGCTCACTGCAGGTCCTCACATCTTCTGATCTGGTTGGGCGGGAAAGTGGCAACAAAAAACCCCCGACAGCGAGGCTGTGCGAGGGTGGCGCGTCGATGCTGGAGGTCTACGAAGTGACCGGTCAGGCGACGCGCCGGCCGATTACTACGAGGAGGTTCTTGTGCATCACACTTCACACGGTAGGACCGCGCGTACACACGAGTCAAACTCCGCCCCATCGGTTCCCACATACTGGGAAACCACAGGTGGAGGCTTGGTTGGTAGAGGGTGCCAGAATGGGGAACGTGCCCCCGAATTCCCCCGATCCCACCGATTCGCCCGACGCCGCCGACTCCCCGGGCGCCGCCGACTCCCCCGGCGTCACCGACTCGCTCGACGACGCCATCGAGCTGCCCCAGACCTTCCGCATCCAGCGGGTCGCGTACTTCACCGTGCCCGCTGTGCTGCTCGCGACGGTGATTCTGGCCGGCGCGTCACTCGTCTGGCTCGGGTGGACATTGGTGCTGCCGATCCTGGTCGCCGTGTGGATCGCGCGTCTGCGCACGGTGGTCACCGAGGACGGCATCGTGGCGGTTCAGACGTGGAAGACACGAGAGATCTTGTGGCCGGAACTGGCCGGACTGCGCTTCTCCAGGTGGGGCCCGGTGCGCGCGGTGCTGATCGACGACACCACGGTGCGGCTGCCCGCGCTGGCCTTTCAGGATCTGCCACGATTCTCTGCGGCCAGTCGGGGACGTGTCCCCGACCCCTACGCTTCGGCGGCAGGCGCGGATTCGTGACACCTGTGCGATGGTGGGCGCCAACTCGATAAACCCGCGCTGAACCGGAGGTTAACGACCGAGGTCGGCGTGCGCGGGTGGCCGGCGAGCCGACTACCTTCGCTACGTGCCCACGCAAACGCTGCGACCCCAAGAGGTCAAGGATCTGATCGAGGCCGGCAAGCTCGCCGAACTCGCCGACCTGATGTCGGCGATGCCCCCGAGGGAAATTGCCGCCGTGGGCAACCATCTGCCGCGCCACGACGCCGGCATCGCGTTTCGCCTGCTACCCAAGGCAACGGCGCTCGAGGTGTTCGAAGATCTCAATCCCAAGGTGCAATACCGGCTGATCAAGGCATTGGGCACCAGCGAGATCGGCGAATTCTTCGAAAGCCTCGATCCCGACGACCGCGCCGAACTGCTCGACGAACTGCCCGCCCCCGTCGCCCACGACCTCGTCGCCACCCTCAACCGCGAGGAACGCGAGATCACCGGCCAGGTCCTCGGCTATCCGCAGGGCTCGGTGGGACGGCGGATGAGCCCGGAGATCGTGCATGCCTACACCGACGAGGCGGCGGCGGACGCGATCGAGCGGGTCAAGGAAGTCGGCCACCGGGTGGAAACCATCTACATGATTCCGGTCATCGATCGCGAACGCACCCTCGCCGGGGTGGTGAGCCTGCGCGACCTGCTGCTGGCCGACCCCGACACCCGGCTGTCGACGATGATGCGCTCACCGATCGCCGCCAACGCCGATGACGACGCCGAGCAGCGGGCGCTGCAATGCGTGGACCGCGGCATCCTCGCGATGCCCGTCGTCGACAGTGACCACCGGGTCGTCGGTGTCCTCACCCTCGACGACGCGGTCGAAGTGGTCAATCAGGCCCGCGATGTCGACCAGGCGCGTGCCGGTGCGAGTGAGCCGCTCGACGAGCCCTATCTGCTCTCCTCGGTCTTCTCGATCACCCGCTCACGCATCGTGTGGCTGTTCGTGCTGGCGATTTCGGCCATCCTCACCGTCAACGTGCTCGAGATCTTCGAGGCCACCCTCGACGAGATGGTGGCGCTGGCGCTGTTCATCCCCCTGCTCACCGGCATCGGCGGCAACACCGGATCGCAGGCCGCGGTCACTGTGACCCGGGCGCTCGCCGTCGACGAGGTACGCCCACGCGATGTGGCCTTGGTGGTGGGCAAGGAGTTTCGTGTCGGCCTGACGCTGGGCGCCGTGCTCGGCGTCGTCGGATTCGCGATCGCATCGCTGGCCTACGGACTCGACATCGGCGCGGTGATCGGTCTCACCATTCTGTCGATCTGCACGATGGCGGCCACCGTCGGCGGGTTGATGCCGCTCGTCGCGAAGACCATCAAGGTTGATCCGGCGGTGTTCTCCACCCCGTTCATCTCCACGTTCTGTGACGCCACCGGCCTCATCATCTACTTCTCCATCGCCAAGGCCGTGCTCGGGATCTGAGCCGATCGCGGTTTTGTTCGCGCACCTCAGCGCGGAGTAACGTGGATCGGCGAACACTCGCCCGGCGCCACGCCGACGCTTCGCAGTCACCGCGTCCGCGCCGCCGATTCACCGGGGCGAGAACCGAACCCGATCGAGGAAGTACTCCATGCCAGCTCTGAGGTCGCGCACCACCACCGTCGGACGAGAGGCCGCCGGAGCCCGCTCGCTGTGGCGGGCCACCGGAATGACCGACGACGACTTCGGCAAGCCCATCGTCGCCATCGCGAACTCGTACACCCAGTTCGTGCCCGGGCACGTACACCTCAAGGATGTCGGCGAGATCGTTGCCGACGCGGTGCGCGCCGCGGGTGGGGTGCCCCGTGAATTCCACACCATCGCCGTCGACGACGGCATCGCGATGGGTCACGGCGGCATGTTGTACTCGCTGCCCAGCCGCGAGATCATCTCCGACTCGGTCGAATACATGGTCAACGCCCACACCGCCGACGCCCTGGTGTGTATCTCCAACTGCGACAAGATCACTCCCGGCATGCTCAACGCCGCGATGCGCCTGAACATCCCGACCGTGTTCGTCTCGGGCGGCCCGATGGAAGCCGGCAAGGCCGTCGTCGTCGACGGGGTCGCGCAGGCTCCGACCGACCTGATCACCACCATTTCGGCCTCGGCCAACAGCGCTGTCGACGACGCCGGGCTCAGCGAGGTGGAACGCTCCGCGTGCCCCACCTGCGGCTCCTGCTCGGGCATGTTCACCGCGAATTCGATGAACTGTCTCACCGAGGCGCTGGGGTTGGCGCTGCCCGGCAACGGGTCGACGCTGGCCACCCACGAGGCTCGCCGGGCGCTGTTCGAGCGGGCAGGCCGAGTCATCGTGGAGGCCGCCACCCGGTGGTATCGCGACGACGACGCGTCGGTGCTTCCGCGGTCGGTGGCCAACGCGACCGCGTTCCGCAACTCGATGGCCCTCGACGTCGCGATGGGCGGTTCCACCAACACGGTGCTGCACATTCTCGCCGCCGCCCAGGAGGGTGAGGTGGACGGCTTCGATCTGTCGGTGATCGACGACATCAGCCGACAGGTGCCGTGCCTGTCGAAGGTGTCTCCGAACTCCGACTATCACATGGAAGACGTGCACCGGGCGGGCGGAATCCCGGCCATCCTCGGGGAGCTGCGGCGCGCCGGACTCATCGACGACAGCGCTCCGACCGTGCATTCGGGCACCATGGCACGGTTCCTCGACGACTGGGACATCCGCAGCGGCACCGCCGTGGACGAAGCGTTCGAACTGTTCCACGCCGCACCCGGTGGCGTCCGCACCACCACCCCGTTCTCCACCGCCAACCGCTGGAGCTCCCTCGACGTCGACGCCGAGAACGGCTGCATCCGCGATCTCGAGCACGCCTACACCGTCGAAGGCGGGCTGTGCGTGTTGAAGGGGAACCTCGCCGACGACGGCGCGGTTCTCAAGACCGCGGGTATCAGCGAGGATCTGTGGCATTTCGAGGGTCCCGCGCGGGTGGTCGAGAGCCAGGAGGAGGCCGTGGCTGTGATCCTCTCCAAGACGATCCAGGCCGGTGAGGTGCTCGTGGTGCGCTACGAGGGCCCCTCCGGCGGTCCCGGCATGCAGGAGATGCTGCACCCGACGGCGTTCATGAAGGGCACCGGCATGGGCCGCAAGTGCGGCCTGATCACCGACGGACGGTTCTCGGGTGGGTCGTCGGGCCTGTCGGTGGGCCACATCTCCCCGGAGGCCGCGGCCGGCGGCGTCATCGGCCTCATCGAGGACGGCGACCCGATCCTGATCGACGTCAAGACACGACGCCTGGAGGTGCTCGTCGACGACGAGGTGCTGGCCGAGCGTCGCGCGAAGATGGAGGCGTCCGAGCGGCCGTGGCAGCCCAAGGAC
This sequence comes from Gordonia sp. NPDC003425, assembly GCF_053588635.1. NCBI lineage: Bacteria > Bacillati > Actinomycetota > Actinomycetes > Mycobacteriales > Gordoniaceae > Gordonia > Gordonia sp. NPDC003425. Next base: position 113,209 of record NZ_JBSFQI010000001.1, read on the forward strand.
CGTCAGCGACCGGTGACCACCGCGCTGCGCGCCTACGCGAAGCTGGCCACCTCGGCCGACCGCGGAGCGGTCCGCAAGGTCGACTGAGCCCACCTGGAGCGGTTTCGACAGGCTCAACCAGCGAGTGGCCGGGCAACCAGCGGGTGGGCGGGCAACCAGCGGGCGGGGTGGTTTCGACAGGCTCAACCAGCGGGCGGGGTGGTTTCGACAAGCTCAACCAGCGGGCGGGGTGGTTTCGACAAGCTCAACCAGCGGGCGGGTGGCCGGGTCAGCGTGGATTTCCGGGCGATGAGAAGGGATCGGTGCCGTTGCACAGGATCCATATCGCACACGCAGCGCCGACACCGATGAGCAGCCACAGCACCGACCCGAGGAACGGCCGCCGCGCCCACGAGCGCGGATAGTCGAGCGAGTAGAGGCCCGGCCCGGTGAGGATGATCGCCGCTGCCGCGACCGCCATCAACAACTCGAACTCGACCCCGCCATCGGCCATGAAGAAGGCGAAGCCGCCGTTGAGGGTCACCCGGAACGCCGACGCGACGAGCATCACGCCGAGAATCGCGGATGCACCCACGGGGGTCAGCAGGCCGACGATGACCATCAGCCCACCGATCGTCTCCGACAACGCGCCCAGTGCCGCCAGCGGTTTCGCCAGATCGGCGTGGAACCCGATCGACGTGTTCGGCTGATTGATCAGGATGTCCTCGAACCCGCTCAGCTTCGGGCCACCCCACCACCCGAACAACTTCTGCAGACCGTGAGCCATGGCGACCACCCCGACCGCCACCCGCAGAAGCAGCAACCCGAGGTCGAGGGTGCCGCGCCGCACACGCGGGCGTTCGGCGTCGTCATCATCGTCGGATCGCTTGCGGCCGCGACGTGCTGCCGCGTCACCGTCGCCGTCGCCGTCCGGTTGCCTGTCGCCGTCCATGTCGTCGTCGACCTCGTGACGCGCGTCCTCGTCGCGGGAGTCCAGGTCGACGACGGTCGCTGTCGACGTCGGCTCGTCGGCCGGTACCGGCGTCGGCGGTTGTGCGCCGATGACCTCGGTGGGTGCGGACTCGCCTGTGAGTGCGGGCCGCTCGGGGCGCGCTGCACCCTGGGGTTGAGCAGCACCTTGGGGTTGAGCTGCGCGCTCGGGCTGAGCAGCGCGGTCACGTTGTGCGGTGAGATCGGGAACGGTCGGCGCATCGGCGGGTTGGGGCACCGGTCTGCGCCGAGACGCCGACGCATCGTTCGCCGGGAACGGCCGGGTCTGCACCTCGTCGGGATCGAGATCGTCGAGTTCCTCGACCGGGGTCAGCGACGGTGGGCGACGCGCATGGCGGTCGTAGAAGGCGTCGCGATCGCGGGCCTGCGGTCGTTGGAGGGGGATTCTGCCGGTCTGTTCGTCGTACGGGCTGGCCGGTTTCCCGGACGAGCCGTCGAAGGTCTGCGGGTTGTTCGAGACGCCGTGACCGTCGGCGTCGCCGCGTCGATCGTCTCGTTGGTTCACGGTTCCGACTCTAGAGCGTGGGAGCCGTCGCGCCGCTGAGCACGCCGCGGTGAGTCGGACGCGATCGCCTACTGTGGTGGTCATGCGTGAGGGGTTGGACAACCGGCGACACCACCGGCGCACCACCACCCACGGCCGGTGGGCGACGGTGCTCGCGGTGACGTCGGCGCTGACGATCGTCCTCGCGGGGTGCGCCAACTTCTCCGCGCAGGATCGTGATCGGGCGGCCGGTCCTTTCAGCGCCGACAACCAGTCCCCGCGAATGCAGCAGACACCGTCACCGCCGAGTGCACCCACAGAGAATCAGGCCCCACCGCCACCGGGCCCCTGTGTCGACCCCGATCCCCAGGTCATCGCCACCTGCCTCGCGTCCACCGGCGGGCTGATGCCCGGCGACGACCAGGCGCAGACGACGGTGGTGGCCGAACGCACCACCGGCAAGCTCATCTCCTCCAAGCGTTACGGTCCGCAACGTGTGGTCGCCTCGTTCCCGGTCGACGGGTCCGGCGACGGAGGCCTGATCGATTTCGCGCTATCCCCCACCTATAGCCAGGACCGCCTGATCTATGCGCTCATCACCACGGCGTCGGACAACCGGATCGTACGGGTGGCTCCCGGGGACGTGCCCAAGCCGATTCTGGTGGGAATTCCCAAGGGTGCCACGGGAAATATGGGCGCGATGCTCTTCCGGTCACCGACCGAATTGCTCGTCGCCACCGGCGACGCAGGGAATCCCGCCGCGGCCGCCGACCCCGGTTCGCTGGCCGGAAAACTGCTCTCGGTGACGCAGCTGGCTTCGGGTACCAACGACCGGCCGAAGGTTCTCGCGTCGGGCCTCGGGTCCGACGTGGCGCTGTGCCCCGCCGACGACGGAGCCCTCTACATGACCGATCAGACCCCGACGGAGGATCGGCTGCAGGTGGTCGAAGCGTCGGGGCCCAAACCGCTGTGGACCTGGCCCGACCGCCCGCAGGTCGCGGGCTGCGCGGTGGCGGCCGGTCAGATCTTCGTCACCACCACCCGCACTCAACACATCGAGGCGCTCAACGCGCCCACCCGCGACAAGCCCACCATCACACCGCCGGTGGTGGTGCTGGAGAAGCGGTACGGAGCGCTCGGCCGGATCGTCAGCTCATCGAGTGGGGCGTTGCAGTTCGCGACGGTCAACCGCGCGTACGGCAAACCGGTGAGCTTCGACGACAGAGTGGTCCGGTTCATCCCGCCGGCGTCGTCGGAGAACCGCACCTGAGCGGTCGCTTCGACCGGTGACCGCACGGGGCGCACGCGGGCCGAGTACGAATCCCGCGGTGCGGCACTAGCTGCAGGCGGCCAGCACCAACTCTTTGACCCGTGCCGGATCTGCTTGCCCCCGAGTTGCTTTCATAACATCTCCGACGATCTTGCCCGCGGCCTGCACTTTGCCGCCGCGGATCTTGTCGGCGATGTCGGGGTTGTTGGCGAGCGCCTCGTCCACTGCCTTCTGCAGTGCGGAGTCGTCACGGACCACCTCGAGTCCGCGGTCGGCGACGATCTGTTCGGGTTCACCCTCACCGTCGAGCACCGCAGTGGCGACCTGCTGCGCCAGCTTGGTGGTGAGCTTGCCGTCGTCGACGAGGCCGATGATCGTGGCCACCTGCGTGGGCGTGATCACGAGGTCGGCGAGTTCGACGCCGCGGGTGTTGGCCTGCTGCGCGAGGAACGACACCCACCAGCCGCGGGCGGCCTCGGGGGCCGCACCGGCATCGACGGTCGCGATGATGAGGTCGATCGCCCCGACATTCACCAGGTCGCGCATCACCTCGTCGGACACGCCCCACTCCTCCTGGATGCGCGCGCGCCGCAGCCACGGCATTTCGGGCAGTGTGGTGGCGATCTCGGCGACCCATTCCGGGTCGGGCACCACCGGCGGCAGGTCGGGTTCGGGGAAGTAGCGGTAGTCCTCCGCGGTCTCCTTGCGACGACCCGGCGACGTGGTGCCGTCGGTCTCGTGGAAGTGGCGGGTCTCCTGCACCACCTCACCACCGGCGGCGAGCACCGCCCCCTGCCGCCTCATCTCATAGGCGACGGCCACCTCGACACTCTTGAGCGAGTTGACGTTCTTGGTTTCGGTGCGGATGCCGAATTCGGTTGCGTCCTTACGCATCAGCGAGAGGTTTGCATCGCACCGCAGCGAACCCTGGTCCATGCGCACGTCGGAGACGTCGAGCGCCTTGAGGAGATCGCGTAGCGCGGTGACGTAGGCACGGGCCACCTCGGGGGCACGAGCACCTGCGCCGACGATCGGTTTGGTGACGATCTCCACCAGCGGAACACCCGCCCGGTTGTAGTCGAGCAGCGAATGGTCGGCGCCATGGATGCGGCCGGAACCACCGATGTGCGTCGACTTTCCGGTGTCCTCCTCCATGTGCGCGCGTTCGATGTCCACGCGCCACTCGGTACCGTCGGCCAACACCAGATCGAGATGACCGTCGGACGCGATCGGCTCGTCGTACTGCGAGATCTGATAGTTCTTGGGCTGGTCGGGATAGAAGTAGTTCTTCCGGGCAAAGACGCTCGACGGACGGATCGAGCAGTTCAACGCGAGTCCGATCCGGATCGCGTACTCGATGGCCGTGGCGTTGGCCACCGGCAGCGACCCCGGTAGGCCGATGCAGACCGGGCACACGTGAGTGTTGGGATCGGCGCCGAAGGTCGTCGGGCATCCGCAGAACATCTTGGTCGCAGTACCGAGTTCGACGTGCACCTCGAGCCCCATGACCGGGTCGAAGTCGGCGACCACCTGGTCGTAGTCCATCAGTTCGGCGGCAGCGGCTGTCATGCCGACCAGTTTATGCCGACCACCCGCGACCGTCCGGGCGGGTCGTCGGCCACCAGGACCCGGGTCGGGATCAGGGTGAACCCCGATGTCACGGCGTCGAGTCGCGCCTAGCGTTGTTGGTGTGGGTGAGCGCCCACACGAGAAGCGAAAGGTTCCACGATGACCTCCCCGACCCCCTACCCCTCAGCGCCGGTTCCGGCACCCCAGAAGCGGCTGATGCGATCACGGTCGGATGCGTGGATCGGCGGTGTCTGCGGCGGGCTCGCCCAGCGGTACGGCTGGGACCCGACGCTGATTCGCGTGCTGTTCGTGTTGTCGGTCCTGCTGCCCGGCCCGCAGGTGCTCATCTATCTGATTCTGTGGCTGGTGATCCCCCGCGAGCCGGCCTGACGTCGAGCGTGCCCAGATCCGAGTCGAGCGTGCCCATTTCGACGTTCAGCGTGCCCACTCCCGCGTCGAGCGTGCCCACTCCCGCGTCGAGCGTGCCCACTCCCGCGTCGAGCGTGCCCATTTCGACGTAGAGCTTGTTCCCTCCACTGATCGAGCTTGTCGAGATCACATCGATTCTCGCCATTGGTGGTTTCGACAAGCTCAACCAGCGGGGGGAAGGCACGCTCAACCAGCGGGGAAAGCACGCTCAACCAGCGGGGAAGGCCCGCTCGACGGGATTGTGGGCACGCTCGACGGGATTGTGGGCACGCTCAACCGGCGGAATCTGGGCACGCTCGACCGAAATGTGGGCACGCTCGACGCGGATCTGGGCACGCTCGACGCGGTCTACCCGAAGATGACGCGCATCTCCTTGTACTGGTCGGCGGGAACCTGCTTGTGGTTGGCCAACGCCTGGTCGAAGGTGGTGCGTTCCACCTCGGTACCTCGCAGCACCACCATCTGACCCCAGCCCTTGTCGGCGATCAGGTCGGTGGTGGCCATGCCCAGCCGGGTGGCCAGCACCCGGTCGAAAGCGGTGGGCACACCACCGCGCTGAATATGGCCGAGCACCGTTGCACGCGTCTCGATACCGGTGCGTTCCTCGATGAGCGGTGCCAGCACCTCGCCGATGCCGCCGAGCCGCGGGCGGTTGAATCCGTCGAGGCCCTTGACCGAGTACTCCTCTTTCATGTCGGGGAGTTTGAAACCCTCGGCCACCACCACCATCGGCGAACGGCCGCGGTTCTTCACGCTGGTCACCCACGCGCAGATCTGGTTGAGGCTCTCGGGCTGTTCGGGAATGAGGATGGCGTGCGCGCCGCCGGCGATACCGGAATACAGCGCGATCCACCCGGCGTGCCGGCCCATCACCTCGAGCACCATGCACCGCTTGTGTGAGTTGCCGGTGGTGCGCAGCCGGTCGATCGCCTCGGTCGCGATCTCCACGGCGGTGTTGAACCCGAACGTGTAGTCGGTGGCGTCGATGTCGTTGTCGATCGTCTTGGGCACGCCGACGATGTTGATACCGTCTTCGTAAAGCCGCTTGGACGCCGACGCGGTGCCCTCGCCGCCGATGGCGATCACCCCGTCGATACCGAGGTTCTTGAGGACCTTCTTGATGTTGTCTGGACCACCGTCGGGCTCGGAATACGGTCCGAATCGGCTGGTACCGAGGATCGTGCCACCCTGGTTCGACAGACCGCGGACCGTGGTGCGGTCGAGTTCGATGATGTCGCCGTAGACCAGCCCGTACCAACCGTCGCGGAAACCGACGAACTCCTGTCCGTAGACGGTCTCACCCTTGAGAACCGCGCCGCGGATCACCGCGTTGAGACCCGGGCAATCGCCTCCGGAGGTGAGGATGCCGTATCTCTTGCCCATGGTGTGACGACCCTTTCGATGGCCCGGTGCGGATGCACCCAATCTAGTGGCCACCGCAGGCTTGTGCCGGACGACCGCAAGACCCGACTGACCCCTCTTGGATGTCACCACGACCATCCGCCGGGCTCGTCACACGACGTTGCACCGCCTGATCCCGTGTGTTCGCCGGAAGGTCAACCCAATGGGCCGCGCGCCGCCTCGTAGGCAGCGCCCACCCGGTAGAGCCGGTCGTCGGCAAGCGCCGGCGCCATGATCTGCAGCCCCACCGGCAAACCGTCGTCGGCCGAGAGTCCCGACGGCACCGACATCGCGGCCACACCGGCCAGGTTGACCGGCAACGTGCACAGGTCGAACAGGTACATGGCCAGCGGGTCGTCCACCTTCTCCCCGATCCGGAAGGCGGTGGTCGGGGTGGTCGGCGAGATCAACACGTCGACGCTCTCGAAGGCGGCGGCGAAATCGCGCGCGATGAGGGTGCGCACCTTCTGGGCCTGCCCGTAGTAGGCGTCGTAGTAGCCCGACGAGAGGGCGTAGGTGCCGATCATGATGCGCCGCTTGACCTCCGGGCCGAACCCGGCCTCGCGGGTCAGTGCCATCACCTCTTCGGCGCTGTGGGTGCCGTCGTCGCCCACCCGCATGCCGTAGCGCATCGCGTCGAACCGGGCGAGGTTGCTCGACACCTCCGACGGCAGGATCAGGTAGTAGGCGCCGAGGGCATAGCTGAAGTGCGGGCACGACACCTCCACCACCTCGGCGCCGCGTTCGGTGAGTGCGGCGACGGCGGCGTCGAAGGAAGCAAGCACGCCTGCTTGGTAGCCCTCACCCTGCAGTTCGGTGACCACACCCACCCGTACTCCGGCCAGATCCTGTTCGGCACCCGCGCGGGCCGCACCCACCACGTCGGGAACTGCCACATCGATCGACGTGGAGTCGCGCGGATCATGTCCGGCGATCACCGAGTGCAGCAGCGCGGTGTCGAGGACGGTGCGACCGCACGGCCCGCCCTGATCGAGTGACGACGCGCACGCCACCAGCCCGTAGCGCGAGACGGTCCCGTACGTGGGTTTGACGCCGACGGTGGCGGTGACCGCCGCGGGCTGGCGGATCGAGCCGCCGGTGTCGGTGCCGATCGCCAGGGGCGCCTGATACGAGGCCAGTGCCGCGGCGCTGCCGCCACCGGAGCCACCCGGGATGCGCGTGGTGTCCCAGGGGTTGCGGGTCACCTGGTAGGCGGAGTTCTCGGTGGAGCTGCCCATCGCGAACTCGTCCATATTCGTCTTGCCGAGGATGGGGATCCCCGCGGCGCGCAGGCGTTCGGTGACCGCGGCGTCGTACGGCGGCACCCATCCTTCGAGGATCTTCGACCCGCACGTGGTGGGCGCGTCGGTGGTGGTGAAGACGTCCTTGAGTGCCAGTGGCACACCGGTGAGCGGCGAGGTGGCCGTGCCGGCGGCGATCGCGTCGTCGGCAGCTTTGGCGGCCACCAGTGCCTCGGCGCTGCTGACGTGCAGGAATGCACCCAGGGTGTCGTCGATCTCGGCGATCCGGTCGAGGTGGGCGGTGGTGACCTCCACCGATGACAGTTCGCCCGACGCGATCTTTTCGCCCAGTTCGGCTGCGGTCAGTCCGGTGATCTCACCGGCCGTGCGGGTGGCGGGAGTCTGCTCGGTCACTGCTCCTCCCCCAGGATCTGCGGCACGGCGAAACGGTCCTGCTCGACGGCGGGCGCCCCCGACAGCGCCTGTTCGGTGGTCAGCCCGGGGACCACGAAGTCGGGTCGCAACACGTTCGCCAGCTGCGCCGGGTGCGCGGTGGGCGGCACATCGTCGGCGGCCACCTCGGAGACCTGCGCCACGTGGGTCAGGATCGAATCGAGTTGCTCCGCGTACAGGTCGAGTTCGGAGTCGCTCAGCGCGAGCCGCGACAGCCTGGCCAGATGCGCGACCTCGTCGCGCGAGATGGCCGCGCCGGATCCGTCAGACATCTTCAGATCACGTCCTTTCACTCCGGCGGCATTCGCGACGCCGGCAACCCCACCAAGCCTAGGCGACCACCCGGAGACGACGATCACCGACCGAGGTGCGGAAAACCGCCGCCTTCAGCCCAGCCAACGTTTGAGGCGCGCGGTGATCCAGGGCAACACGAAGTACACCATCAGTGGCGTGTTGATCAGCGTCGCGATCAGGGTCTTGAGCACCAGTGGAAGGTCGCCGAGGTGCGCGATGACCAGGAAGTTGATGGCCAGCGACATCGGAAAGAAGCCGAGCCAGATGGTGATCGCCTGCTTCCATCGGGGCGGCGGGGCACCCACCACGCGAACCGCGTTGGTGAGATTCGACTGGGGCTCGAACCATCCTTCGATGCCCGACAGACGATGGGTGGCGTACTCCACGGCCATGCCTTCTCCCCTGTCGAGCCATGCCCTGCGCACCGGCGACGAGTTCCAGTCGTCGAGCGACTTCTCGTCGGCGAATCGGTACACCACGTAGTACTCGTCGGGATGACGTGTGGAGCGTAGCCAGCCGCCACCGAGGAAGCCGGGAAACGTCCGCGCCAGTGCGATGCCCGCATCGGTCCAGGTGATGAAGTCATGTTCGCGCCCGGATTCGATCCGGCGCGCCACCGACGTCGTCACATGATCTGCGCCGGCCTCGGTTCCGTCGGGGGTCTCGGCCACCTGCACGAGTCTAGGGACGTCCGACGGTCACCGCCCGGTACGGACCGCCCGGTGCCACGAGTGGCTCCCCGCACCACCGGCGCCCCGAGCGGATCCGCTGCGCCGATGCGAGAATGTCGGTCGTGTCCTACCTGCTTCGGGTGTACCTCAAGGATCGGCCGGGCAGTCTCGGCCTGCTCGCGGCACAACTGGGCTCGGTGGGCGCCGACATTCTCTCTCTGGAAGTGGTCGAACGCGGCGACGGCTACGCCGTCGACGATCTCGTGGTGGACGTGGCCCCGGGTTCGCTGCCCGACGGGCTGATCACCGCCGCCGAACGCGTCAAGGGCGTTCGCGTCGATTCCATACGGCCGTATTCCGGGATGCTCGACACGCATCGGGAGTTGGAGCTGATCGATCAGGTGGCCACCGCCGAGCGTGATCGGTTGCAGATCCTGGTGGACAACGCCCCGCGCGTGTTGCGCGTCTCGTGGGCGATGGTGGTGGCCCGCGGTTCGCACGGGGTGCTGCAGTTGTTCGGCAGTTCCGGGGCGCCGGAGACTCCGCTGACCACCGCCGACTGGCTACCGCTCGACCATGCCGCGCAATTGGCTCCCGATGGGGCGTGGGTGCCCGCCGCCTGGCAGGAGATGGATACGAGGATGGCCGCGGCACCGCTCGGTGACGGGTCAAAAGCGGTGTTGCTGGGCCGAATCGGCGGTCCCGACTTCCGGCCGTCGGAAATCGCGAGGCTCGGCTATCTGACCGGCATCGTCAGCACCGTGCTGCGCAACGGGGAGTGACGGCGATGGTGTCGATCGATCTGGTTCACGGAGACATCACCCGTCAGGATGTGGACGCGATCGTCAATGCCGCCAACTCGTCCCTGCTCGGCGGCGGCGGTGTCGATGGCGCCATCCATCGCCGCGGCGGCCCGGCGATCCTGGCCGCCTGTCGCGAACTGCGGGCAACCCGGTTTCCCGACGGTCTGCCGACCGGACAGGCCGTCGCCACCACCGCAGGCGATCTGGCCGCCCGGTGGGTGATTCACACCGTCGGTCCGGTGTATTCGTCGCGCGCGGACCGAAGCGCACTGCTGGAGTCCTGCTACCGCGAATCACTGCGTGTCGCAAATGAACTCGGCGCCCGCTCGATCGCCTTCCCGGCCATCTCGACGGGCGTGTACGGATGGCCCATGGTCGACGGCGCCCGTCGCGCGGTGACCGCCGTGCGCGAGTCGGACACGCCGATCGACACAGTGCGTTTCGTGCTGTTCGACGACGTGGCCTTCGCGGCGTTCACCGATGCCCTGACCTGAATCCCGATGTGGGGCAACGCCTCAGTCCGGATTCTCCTCGGTCGCCTGCTCCTCCTCTGTCGCCGGGCCCTCGCCGGTCGCCAGCAGGTGTTTGAACGCGCCCTCGTCCAGGATGGGCACCCCGAGTTGTTCGGCCTTGGCCGCCTTGCTACCCGGCGAATCCCCCACCACCACGTAGTCGGTCTTCTTCGACACCGAGCCCGAGGCCTTGCCTCCCCGTTGCAGGATGGCTTCCTTCGCGCCGTCGCGGGAGAAGTCCTGCAACGATCCGGTCACCACCACGGTCTTGCCCTCCAGGGTCCGCGGAATCGACTCGTCACGCTCGTCCTCCATGGAAACACCTGCGGCACGCCACTTCTCGACGATCTCACGGTGCCAGTCGACGGCGAACCAGTCGTGGATGCTCTGCGCGAGCGTCTCGCCGAGACCCTCCACCTCGGCGAGTTGGTCGGTGCTCGCGTCCTCGATCGCCTGCAGGGAGCCGAATTCCGTTGCCAGCGAACGCGCGGCGGTGGGGCCGACGTGGCGGATCGACAACGCGACCAGCACGCGCCACAACGCGGCATCCTTGGCGTTCTCGAGGTTGGCGAGCAGCCGGGCGCCATTGGCGGAGAGCGCTCCGTTCTTGGTGGTGAACAGATCGGTGCGAAGCAGGTCGTCGGCGGTGAGCGAGAACAGATCACCCTCATTGGTGATCACACCGGAGGTGAGCAGGGCGGTGGCCGCCTCGTACCCGAGGGCCTCGATGTCGAAGGCGCCGCGCCCGGCGAGGTGAAAGAGCCGTTCGCGCAACTGCGCCGGGCAGGTCTCGGCGTTGGGACAGCGGATGTCGACGTCGCTGTCCTTTTCCGGTCGCAGCTCGGCGCCGCATTCGGGACAGTGCGTGGGCATGACAAAGGCTCGCTCACTGCCGTCACGCAGGTCCACCACCGGTCCGAGGACCTCCGGGATCACGTCACCGGCCTTGCGAATGGTGACGGTGTCGCCGATCAGCACGCCCTTGCGGCGAACCTCGGACTCGTTGTGCAAGGTGGCCCGCGACACCGTCGAACCCGCCACCAACACCGGCTTCATGAACGCGAACGGTGTCACCCGTCCGGTGCGTCCGACACCGACCTTGATGTCGAGGAGTTCGGTGGTGGCCTCCTCGGGCGGATACTTGTAGGCGATGGCCCAACGTGGTGCTCGGGAGGTGGAACCCAGTCGGCGTTGCCGGGCGAGGTCGTCGACCTTGACCACGATCCCGTCGATCTCGTGCTCCACGTCGTGGCGGTGCTCGCCCCAGTAGGCGATCTTGTCCAGGATGGCGTCGACGCCGTCGACCTTCTCCGTGTGCGTGGACACCGGCAGCCCCCACGCGCCGATCGCGAGGTAGGCCTCGTGCAGGGAGGTGGGACGCCATCCCTCGGTGTGCCCGATCCCGTGGCAGATCATGCGTAGCCTGCGGCGGGCGGTGATCTGCGGGTTCTTCTGCCGCAGCGATCCGGCCGCCGAGTTGCGGGGATTGGCGAACGGCGGCTTGCCGTCGGCCACCAGAGACGCGTTGAGTGCTTCGAAATCCTCCACCCGGAAGAACACTTCCCCGCGCACCTCGAGCACGTGGGGAAGCGGATACTTCTCGGTGCCGGTGAGTCGCTGCGGCACGTCTTCGATGGTGCGCGCGTTGAGCGTGACGTTCTCCCCGGTGCGTCCGTCACCGCGGGTCACGGCGTGGTCGAGCACGCCGTCGAGGTACACCAGGGCCAGCGCCACACCGTCGATCTTGAGTTCGCACAGGTACTCGGTGTCGGCGCCGACCTCGTCGGAGACCCGTGACACCCATGCCCGCATCTCGTCGGCGTCGAAGACGTTGTCCAGGGACAGCATCCGTTCGAGGTGGTCGACCGGCGTGAACGCCGTGGAAAACCCGCCGCCGACGAGTTTGGTGGGCGAATCGGGCGTCGCGAGTTCGGGGTGATCGTCCTCGAGTTGCTGTAGCCGGCGCAGCAGCTTGTCGAATTCGCCGTCGGTGATGATCGGGGCGTCTTTGACGTAGTAGCGGAACTGATGGTCGCGGATCTCCTCGGCCAGTTGCGACCACTGCTCGCGCAGATCGCCGCTCGGGTCCCTGGTGTCCCCGTCCTCTACCACGCCGTCCCCTGCCACGCCGTCCTCTGCCACGTCACGAGCCTATCGGAGGGGTCGGACATCATTGGCCGGTCACATAGCCTGGACGTCATGCCGCACCCCATCATGTTCGACGATTCCGACCCGCATCTGATCCGGGTGCGCGAGATCGCGCTGGCGCTGCCCGATGCCGTCGAGAAGGTGGCACACGGCAGGCCGACGTTCCGATGCGGAAAGATGTTCGGCAACTACGGGGGCAGCGTCAAGGCGTCCGGCGGCCACTGCTCCGTTCCCGCGTACCGATTTCCCTCCCGCGTAAGAGATCCGCTGCGCGGGAGGGAAATGACGCCGCGGGAAGGTGCCCCAGCGTCACAGCGCGTCGGGATCGGCGGCGAGCAACTCCCCCGCCCGCGCGCAGATACCGAGGGCGGTACGCGCCCACTTCGGCGGCGCACCGGCCAGGCCACACGACGGCGTGACCATCACGTTCTCGGACAAGACTTTTCGTTTCAGTCCGATCCGGTCGGTGATCCCGGCGAGCGCCGTCGCGACGGTCTCGGCGCGCGCCGTGCGGTCGACACGATCGGAAGCCACCACCCCCGCCACCAGGATGTCGCCGCGGTCGACCAGTGCACCGATACCGTCGAGTGTCTCCACGTCCATCGACGATGCGCCGGTGCGCACCGCGCGGTCGAGCACCACCGAATGGCCGACGCCGGGCAGCCGGGCGATCAGGTCCCAGCGCGGCGCGCCGCAGTTGTGCACGATGGTGGGACGACCGACGAGGTCGACAATGTGCCGCAACGATTCGGCGACGTCGGCCACCGGCACCGCGGCGATCGGATTCATCCGCGTCAACGGGGTGACGCTGCCGTCGATGACGGCGCCGACGAGCGGTTCGTCGAGTTGCACCACGACGTCGGCACCGAGGCGCCGCGTCACCTCGGCGACGTGCCCGATCACTCCTTCGGCGGTGGACTCCACGATGTCCGACAACGCACCACGATCACGGATTGCCTTGTGCCCGTTGGCCGTTTCGACCGTCGCGGCGAGGGTGAACGGGCCACACACCTGCACCTTGAACGCCCGCCCGGTGTTGATGAAACCCGCAGTGTCCCAGAGCTCTTCGACGGCATCGAGGTCGGCATGCAAGAAGTCGGCGGCGCGGCGCGAGGCATTCGACGGGCGAGCGGCCAGGCGATAGCCCCACGTGCCCGCATCCATCGGCATGTCGACGAGCAGGGTGGCCATCCGGCCGATCATGTCGGCGCCGATGCCGCGGGCGGGCAGTTCGGCCAGATGCGCCAGGTCGAGTTCACCGTTGACGACCGCGGCGGCCTCTGCGGCGTCGGTGCCGGGCATGGAACCGACACCGGTTCCCACGCCGACCGGCAGGGAGTTCACGCGCGTGCGACGGCGGCGTGCCGACTCGCGGCATCGGCCGAGGTGGTGCTGATACGCCCCGATCCCAGCACCAGGTCGCCGCGAAGCTCGTCGGGGAGATAGAGAACGGCGGCCTGTCCGCGGGCGACGCCGGTCAGCGGTTCGCGCAGCGCGATGTCGATCGCGGGTTCGCCGTCCATCTCCGTCGCGGTGGCGACGGCGGCCGCCAGTCCCCCGTGTGCGCGCACCTGCACCGTGCACTCGATCGGCTCGGTGGGCGTCACACCCGACGTCCATACGGCCCGTGTCGCGCGGATGTGCCACACCTGGAGATCCGCCGACGAGCCGACGGTGACGGTGCCCGATCCCGGGTCGATATCGGTGACGTACCGCGGTTTGCCGTCCGCGGCGGGGTTCTCCAGCCCCAGCCCCTTGCGCTGCCCGATGGTGAAACCGTGTACGCCGTCGTGATCGCCGAGGCGTTCCCCCGTCGTGGCGTCGACCAGTGCACCCGGCCGGATCCCGATGCGGGCGCCGAGAAATGCGCGCGTGTCGCCGGTGGGGATGAAGCAGATGTCGTGCGAATCGGGCTTGTCGGCCACCGACAGTCCGCGGCGGGCGGCCTCGGCGCGGATCTGCGGCTTGGGCGTATCACCCACCGGGAACATCGCCCGGGCGAGCTGCTCGCGGGTCAGTACTGCCAGCACATACGACTGGTCCTTGTCGGCGTCGACCGCGCGCCGCAACTCTCCGTCGGCCAGGCGCGCATAGTGTCCGGTGGCCAGCACGTCGAAGCCCAGCGCGACCGCCTTCTGCGCCAGCGCCGCGAACTTGATCTTCTCGTTGCAGGTCAGACACGGATTCGGGGTTTCGCCGGCGGCGTAGGCATCGACGAACTCGTCGATCACGTCGTCCTTGAATCGATCGGCGAAATCCCAGACGTAGAACGGGATACCGAGAACATCGGCGGCCCGGCGCGCGTCGTCGGCGTCCTCGCGCGAGCAGCAGCCACGTGAGCCGGTTCGCAGCGCCCCCGGCGCGGTCGACAGCGCCAGATGCACGCCGACCACTTCGTGACCGGCCTCGACCGCACGTGCGGCCGCGACGGCTGAATCCACACCTCCGCTCATTGCGGCGAGAACGCGCATCAGCGTGCCCTCCCCGCAGGGGCGGAAACCAGACCGGCCATGCGGGCACGGTCGACGATCTCGCCGATGACCTCGGCGACCGTGTCGATGTCGGATTCGGTGGTGGTGTGCGCCAGCGAAAATCGCAGTGACCCCCGCGCCGTGGCCACGTCGAGTCCCATCGCGAGCAGTACGTGGCTGGCCCGCGCGACGCCGGCGGTGCACGCCGAACCCGTCGAGCATTCCACGCCGTTGGCGTCGAGCAGCATGAGCAGCGAATCACCTTCGCATCCGGCGAAGGTGACATGCACGTTGCCCGGCAGACGGCGGTCGTCGCGCGGACCGTTGGCCGAGGCGCCCTCCACGGCCAGCAACGCGTCGAACAGCATCTCGCGCAGGTGTGACACCCGTGTGATGGTGGCGGGCAGTGTCGCGACCGCCCACCGCAGGGCGGCCGCCATGCCGGCCGCGCAGGGAACGTTCTGCGTCCCCGACCGCACGTCGCGTTCGTGCCCGCCCCCGTGCAGCAACGGCACGCAGGCGACGTCGCGGCGCAGCAGCAATGCACCCACTCCCAACGGGCCACCGAACTTATGCGCCGCCACACTCATCGCCGACAGCCCGCTGGCCGTGAAATCGACCGGAATGTGCCCGACCGCCTGCACCGCATCGGAATGGACGGGTACTCCGAACTCGGCGCCGAGCGCCGCGACCTCGGCGATCGGCTCGATGGTGCCGACTTCGTTGTTCGCCCACATCACCGAGATGAGTGCGGTGTTCTCGGCGTTGGACTCCAACTCGGCCCGCAGCGCGCTCAGCGACACCACACCGTCTGCGTCCACGGGCAGCACCACCAGTTCGGCGCCGTCGCAGTCGGCGAGCCATTGCGCCGGGTCGAGCACCGCGTGATGCTCGACGGCGGACACGATGATCCGACGCCGCCGATCGTCCTCGCCGCGGCGGGCCCAGAAGATCCCCTTGATGGCGAGATTGTCGGCTTCGGTGCCACCGCTGGTGAAGATCACCTCCGAGGGCCGCGCCGACAGCGACGCCGCGATGGATTCGCGCGCCTCCTCGAGTAGACGGCGCGAACGGCGTCCCGAACCGTGCAGCGACGACGCATTCCCCGGCTGAGCCGAGGCAGAGATCATCGCCTCGACGGCCTCCGGCAGCAGCGCTGTGGTGGCGGCATTGTCGAGGTAGACGGGTTCACGGGCGGTTGCGGACATACGACTGCAAGGATAAACGTGTCGCGACCGCTGACAAATTCCCGCAATCTGCTCGTTGAGCGCAATGAGGTCGAGCGCAGTGGGGTCGAGCGGCTGCGTGCGCGCCTCACCGCATCACCTGCCCGGCCCGCAACACTCCCGCCGGATCGTATTGCTGCGCGAGTGCCGACAACCAGGCCGCGGTGTCGTCGTCGTAACAGCTGCGGATCATGGCGGGGTCGGTGCCGGCGGTGAAGTTCGGGAGCCGGCCACCGGCGGCCCAGGGAGCCATGTCGGCGACCAGACGTGCCGTGGCTTCGGGCACCATTGCGGCGATGGGCGGCGCCAGGATGCCCACGGCGTGCAGGTTGATGGCCGCGTCGCGGTGACAGAACGCGCTGGTGACCGCCGGCGGGTCCGCGTAGGCCCCGCCGAGGAGCCGCAGCTCGACGACGAGCAGGGGCGACATCACCTCGGGGCCGACGTTGCGCAGCAGTGCCGCGGCGGCGTCGTCGGGCAATCCCGACAGCAGCAGCCCGCCCTCGTAGGCCGGTGCAGGGTGCACGGGATCGGCGTGGATGGCGCCGATCGCCGCGTAGGGCATCACGCCCACCGCGTCGAGGATGGGCGCCGCGACGGCGCGGATCGGTGCGAACGCCTGCGCGGCGGAGTCGGGGGCGGCGACGCTGGCGTACCGGACGGCAACCGTGAGTCGTCCGGCGAGCACCGGCGGCACACCGGGCATGTCGGGCAATCGCAGCAATGCCAGCGAGGTGGACGCCTCCCGGGGCAGATCGGTGGTCCAGCGCTGCCAGGCCGCAAGCACCTCCGGAGCGTCGGCGCCGTCGAAATACACTGCACCACCATAGAATTCGGTGATCGGAAGCAGGTCGATCACCGCGTCAGTGATGATGCCGAGAGTGGCCTTGCCTCCACGCAGCCCCCAGAAGAGTTCCGGATTCTCTTCCGGCGCAGCATGTTTGATCTCACCGTTACCGGTCACCACACCGAAGGACCGCACGCGATCGGACGATACCCCGAATGTGCGGACGAACGGACCGATGCCGCCGCCGCTGAGAAATCCGACGGCACTCACCCCGGGCGCCGATCCGCACAGCGGGGCCAGGCCGTGGGCGGCGGCCTGCTCGATGACCGTCTGCCACGGCACACCCGCACCCACCCGGGCGGTGCGCGTCGCGGGGTCCACCACACATTCGTCGAGTGCGTTGGTGCGCACCAGGATCGACCGGTCGTCGACGGGTGTCCCGCCGTGGCCGGTGGCGAAAACCGTGACGGTCATCGCGTTGGCCGCCGCGAATGCCACAACGGCGGCGATGTCGGCGGCGTCGGCGACGTCGACCACCGCCCACGGTGTGCGCGGCACCGCCACGTTGAATCCGGGACTTGGGTAATCGGGATCGCCCGGGCGGTGCACGGCACCCCGAACCTCGCTTCGCAGTCGGGTGATGGCGGCCTGGTCGGTGTCGGACGCTGTGGACATGAAATTCTCCTTCGCACTCGTTGCGACCGATTGATCGCTCCGCCAGAGTGCGCCGGGGTCATTGCACCACGCTTGGAAGGTGCTTGGACCCTTGTCGTCCTACCGTTGGTATACGGATTCGGTGTGCGGGGTTCAGCGATCCGGGGGTTCAGCGATCCGACGTCTGTGCCGACAGCCGCACCTGCACCGCGGAGTCGGCGAGCTGCTGCATACCGAGCGAGCGGGCGCGGAACTCTATCTCGGCCAGCGCTGCCGAACGCGCCTCCGACGGGGCCTGCCTGCGGAGGCCGAGCAGCCGGCAGCGCAACATCGAGGGCACTCCACGGCCGGTGCGCGCGATGTCGTGCGCAGTGCGCAGTGCCTCGTATCCGCGGTCGTCGTCGCCGATGAGGTAGTGCAGTTCGGCGAGCGCGAGTGCGACCGGACCGACACAGCCGACCTGTCCGAGCGTCGCGATGTGGTCGGCGAACGGGGTCAGGTGATCGATGAAGGTCGGCGCGTATTCCACCATGCGGAGTTCGGCGACGACGTGGGCCAGCAGCACCGCCTGGCACAGCGACGTCCACACCATGGGCCGGTCATCGTCGAGCCACACCGTGATCATCGTCCGCGCCAACTCTCGGTCGCCCGCGGAACCGGCGATCCGCGCGATCCCGGCAGCAACCAGCAGCGCGATCTGGTCGTGGGTGAACTCCTCGCTGCTGCGGCGCGCCCAGTCGAGGGGGTCGGGTCCTCCCGCACCCGCCAGGTCGTCGAGCATGCCGCGTTCACAGGCCATCGCCATCATCGCCAGCCAATTGCTGCCTGCCACGTACAACTCGGTCTGCTCGTGCACCGTGACGGCCGTGTCGAAGTGCTGCCTGGCCAGCGAGAAATCCCCCCGCCAGGAGGCCAGGGACATCTCCATCCAGCGCAACTGCGCGCGCAGGATCGGCAATCGCAGGTATTCGCTTCCCGCGATCGCCCGTCGGACCAGGGTCTCGGTGGTGTCGACGTCGCCCAGCGTCATCGTCGCCATCGTGAGGATGGTGTCGACGACCACCGAATCGACATCGGCATCCGGATATGTCAACGACCGCAACCGCTCGGCCCACTCGAGAGAGGCGTCGGCGTAGTCGGCCACGCCGGAGTAGGTGATCAGGCGCGCGAGGATCACATCGGCCAGCACCGCATCGTCGTCGAGTCCGGCGACCAGCGCGTCCGCTCGCGCCAGCAAGCGAGCCGGAACGGCCGTGTCGCGGTGATAGCAGTGCCCGATCGCGGCGGCAGCGCAGACTCGCGCGAGACTTGCCGGGTCCTCCAACGCGGCATCGGCGGCCCCGGTCAGCGCGGCCAGCAGACTCTCGTCGGCCACGTGGGGGCCGATCCACGGCCAGGCGCCTCCCGCGCGGATCAGACTGCTCGCCAGCAGTCCCAGCGTGCCGTGCGCACCGGCCCGAATACATTCGTAGAGTCGCGTTTCGACCGTCTCGAGAACCATCCGCACCTGACCGGCGCGGGCCCGCGCGGCCAGCAGTGCGATCAGCAGATCGTCGCGCTCGGCGATGGTCGACGCGGTGACCCCGGCGGATTCGTAGGTGCGCAGCGCAGCGTCGAGCCAGTACGACGCGCTTTCCGAATCCCACTGTGTGGTGGCCTCATCCGCTGCCGCCCGGCAGGCTGCGACCACTTCGGCGGCCTCGGCCACCGGACGCGCCTCGAGCAGGTGCGCCGCCCGGCGCGAGATCGCGTCGGCACCGTCGGCACTCGCAAAGATCTCCGCACAGCGCAGATGAATTCGACACCGGCGCAACGGGCGAATCGTCGACAGAGCCTCGTCCCGTAACAGGGCGTGCGCGAAACGCGTCTGCCCACCGGTGTGGGTGGCCATCAGGATTCGCTCGTCGACGGCCTCGTCGAGACAGTCCGCGATCTCGGCAACGTCACGACCCATCACCGTGGCAAGCAGATTGACGTCGATCTCGGTGCCGAGAACAGCCGCGTGACCCACCACCTCGAGCACTGCGGGATCGAGTGAGAGCAGTCGACGGTCGAGCACCGACCGCACCGCGGCCGGAACCATCTCACGACGCCGTTCATCGGGCGGGAGGCGCGCGAATTCGGTGACGAAGAGCGGGTTTCCGCCGGTGCGCCGGGTGAGCGTGGCCGCATCCGCATCGGCGAGCGTGTCGCCTGCCACGGCCCGGACGAGTTCGGCCACCTCGGTGTCGTCGAGCTGAGGAACCGCGATCAACATCCCGCCTGCGCGCGACACCGCCGTGCGCAGCCGCTGTGCGTCGGCTCCCCCTTCACCGTCCCGTACGGTCACCACCATCTGCAGCGGGGTGTCGCGCAGGACCGTGGTGAGGTACGCCAGCAGGCCCAGGGTCATCGCGTCCGCCCAGTGCACGTCCTCGACGATCACCGTCACCGTTTGTGGCGGAACAGATTCCAGCAGAGCTTGGACTCGCTCGTACACGGCGAAACGCGCGGTGTCGGCGTCGGCCCCGGCGGGCACCGACAACACATCGGCCGGGTCCACACCCAGTCCCCGGCACAGCTGCCGCAACGGCCACCACGCCGGGACACCGTCGGCGTCGGGACAACGCACCCAGACCACCGAGTGGCCGGCACGCTCCGCTCGGTGCGCGACCTCCTCGGCCAGTCGTGTCTTGCCGATTCCGGCGGGACCACTGAGCAGCAGCCACCGCGTTGCCGGCGAACCGTCGAAAAGTGTCGAGATCCGATCGATCTGGGCGTCGCGTCCCACCAGGGGGATCTCGCTCATGTCCGCGCCATCGGTCACCGCGGACGACGACACGGGCACCGAAGCAGGCGGATCGGTGACCTCGGCAGGGGCCGCCACGGATTCGGCGCCGGACCAGTGCGGCGCACGCGGCCACGCCGCGATGACCGGATCGTGGCGGAGGATCGCACCCTGCAACTCGACGAGTTCGGCGCCCGGGCGCAGACCCAACTCGGCGTCGAGGGTGCGCGCGTGCCGTGAGTACACGTCGAGCGCATCGGTGGCCCGCCCGGCCCGGTACAGGGCCACCATGTGCAACCAGACTCCCCTGTCGCGCAACGGGTCCCGGGCCCGCAGACCGACGATGCCACTCAGCGCACCGCCGGTGTCCCCGGCGGCGAGCAGCGCGGTGATGTGCGTGTCCTGCACGGCGAGCCGGGCTTCGTCGAGGGCAGCGGATTCGGCCACGATCCACGGGACTTCGGCGCCGGCCTCCGCGAGAAGCTCACCACGCCACAGCCCACGCGCCGATTCGGCTTCGGTGAGGGCATCGGTCCAGCGGTCCTCGTGCCTGGCCGCCCGTGCGGCGGCGACGTGTCCGCCGAACTCGATGAGGTCGAGACGGTCGTCGCCGAGCTCGAGACGGTAGCCGGTGGCGACCCGCTGGATCGGGGAACTCTCACCCCGGTCCGAACGCAGCGACCGCCGCAGGTTCGAGATGTAGGCCTGCAGGCTGGTGACGGCGGCTGCCGGGGGTTCGTCTCCCCACACCGTGTCGATCAATCGGTCGGTGGACACCACCGCACCGCGGGCGAGAAGCAGTGCACCCAGCACCGTCCGCTGTTTGGGAGACCCCAGATCGACCGGACGCCCGTCGTGACGCACCTCGAGCGGACCGAGCACCAGATACTCGCGCACGGATGCCTCCTGCCTGCCCGGATTGTCTGTTTGATCCCGGCCAGAGTGTACGTCGCCGACGGCCGCGAGGATGCTCAGTGCGTCCTCTCATCGACCAAACGGGGCGGGGTCGCGGCAGGCAGGTCGATGCCCCCGTATGAATCGCCCCCGTACGAATCGCCCCCGTATGAATCGCCCCCGGTGCTCGCGCGGGCCGAGCGCATCGCCGCGACCACGACGAGGGCGCCTGCGGCCGCGACTGCGCAGGAGATCCACAGCGCTACCCGCAAGGAGTCGACGAATGCGGCGGGCGAACCGCCGGTCAGCACGGACTGGGCGGGGAACACCGCTCCGAGGGCTGCCACTCCCAACGCGATTCCCGACTGCCGGAAGACGTCGTTGATACCTGCGGCAAGCCCGGAATCGTCGTGGTGGCTTTCGGCGAGCACCACCCCGCTCATGACCGGATTGAAGACGCCCGCGCCGACACAGGCCACAAGGAAGCCGGGCACCATCACCCATCCACTGCTGTGCAGACCGCCGATCGTCATCCACGCCAGCCCACCGGCAACGCCCACCAGTGCCGTCGCCAACAGCACCCAGGGCGCCACCCTGCCGAGGAGTTTGTCGGTGAGTCCGGCGACCACGAGCATCACCATGGTTCCCGGCAGGTAGACGAGGCCGGCCTCGATCGCGGTGAGTCCCAGCACTCCCTGCAGGTAGATGGTCACGTACACGAACACGGCGAACATCGACGCCGAGATCGCGAAGGTGGCCAGCTGGGCGCCGGCGAACGCCGGGTTGCGCAGCATTCCCAACGGCAGCATCGGCTCTGGGACAACACTTTCGATCACCACGAAGGCGCTGATCGCGACCGCGGCCACTGCGAAGGCAGCCAGTGTGACGGAATCCGCCCAACCGCGGGAGTTGGCCTCGAAGAACCCGTAGGTGAGTGCGCCGAGACCGGCGATCACCGCCACCTGCCCCCACCAGTCGCCGTGGCGCGGGGCGCTGCTCCGGGATTCGTCCACCCAACGGGCTCCGAGGACCATCAGCACACCCACGGGGATGTTGACGACGAAGATCGCCCGCCAGTCGAACACCTCGGTCAGCACACCACCGAGCAACGGTCCCACCGCGAACGATGCGCCGATCGTCGCCCCGTACGCCGCCAGCGACGTGGTGCGCTCGGTCCGCCCGGGAAAAGCGTTGGCCAGCAACGCCAACGACGAGGCGAACATCAGGGAGGCACCGAGTCCCTGCACCACGCGGGACACGTTGAGCAGCGCCATCGTCGGGGCGGCCGCGCACGCAGCCGAGGCGAGCGTGAACACCACGACACCCGCCACGAACACACGACGCCGGCCGATCCGGTCGGCCCATGCGCCGGCGCTGAGCACGACTGTGGCCAGTGCGAGGGTGTATCCGTCGACGACCCACTTGAGCGGGGTGATGTCGGCGCGGAACTCTCGGGCGATGGCCGGCAGCGCAGTGTTGACCACCGCGATGTCGAGCATGAGCATCGCTGTCGCAGCACACACCACTGCCAAGGTGATGCGTTGTGTCCGTGAGAAGGCCGGGCTCTTACGTCCCAAGTGCGGGCTCGTGTCCGCCATGTCTCCACCTTTGTTCGATCCGATTCGGTGAAGTCAGGGTGGGCCGAGGGCCTTGGAGGTCGCTTGCGGACTGCTTGGTCGCGCCCTCCGGAGTGTGACGTCGGGGGTGGTGTCGCGTGTGTGATGTCAGGGGTGCGGCAGCGGGCCGCCGACGAGGTCGGCGCAGCGGCGGGCCAGTTCGCGACGGTCGTCACCGGGAAGCTGGGATTCATGGATCCGCACGCGCATGGTGAGTCCACGCATCCGCAGCACCCGACGCATGGTGTCGGCGGGCGAATCGTCGCCGATGAACCCCGGCGCTGCAGTGATCGCACCGTCGACGCTGAATTCGAGGTGCATCGGGATCACCGGCACCCCGGCATTGATGGCTGCCTGGAAGAAGGCCGGACGGAACTCGCCGCGGGCGCGCCCGCACCATGTGGTGCCCTCGGGGAAGACCGCGACCGACGAATCGGATTCCAGGTCGTCGACCACCCGATCGACGGTGTCGGGCAGGGTGCGCAGCGAGCAGCGGTCCACCGGGATGATGCCCAGCCGTCGCGCGACGGTGGAGATCACCGGCATCGCCATCACCTCGGATTTGGCGACGAAATGCGCCGGATTGACCACGGCAATCGCCAGAATGTCCAGGTAGGACACGTGATTGGCCACCACCAGTCCTCGGGTCGACGCCGCGAAGGGGCGGCGATCATCGATCACTACCCGCACTCCGAGGGCACGCAGCACGGCCCGCGACGACCGGCGCAGATAGGCGCGGCGGACCAGACGGGGCAGCGGCATCACGAGCACGCCGCTCACCAGGAGACCGACGAGGATGACGACCAGCCGGGTGACGCGGGCAACCACCCGCATTACACCGACCACGTCGCACCGGTCGGCGCCCAGGCAGGGGGTCCCGCAGGGGCTCGTGGGATACCACGCGTGGGGCGTGTCCGCGACGGGCATGGGATGAGAAGGCCGCAGCGGTGTCGGAACGAGATGGTGTGCGAAAGTGGGGAATTCGGATGTGTCCGGGATGGTCGGCGCCGCTGTGGTCATCGGTCCCTCATTCTCCGGCGTCGGTCAGTCGTGCGCAGGTGGCACGGAGTCGTTCCAGGTATCGGGAGTTGCCGTTCTGCCGATCGAGGACGGTGACGAAATCACCGACGTCGAAGATCTCGTCGATCGCCGGGTCGCCACACACCCGTGCGCCCAGGCGCAGATACGCACGCATCAACGGCGGCACCCCGGCGGTGTCGGGAGGGTCGATGCGGTCGAGCGGTTGCCCGTCGATGGTCGGAGGTGTCAATGGGTGCGCCCGCCACTGCGCCAGGTGCCGATCGCGGAGGAGGTCACGGGCACCGCGCAGCGCCGCGCCGCGCACCCGGCCGTCGATGTCGGGGCCACCCACGGGCACCGAGACGCTTCCCATCAGGTACCGGTAGTCGTTGTGCTCCAGATAGGCGAGCAGCGCCGCCCACAGCAGCGCGGTGATCGAACCGTGGCGATGTCCGGTGGCGACGGCGGCGCGTCCCATCTCCACGGTCGCCGCGCCGATGGAGTCGAGTTCGCCGAGGTCGAAGGCGCCTGCGGTGTACCAGCCGCCGGCGGCGATGGCCCGCGGCGGCGGTAGCAGTCGGGCGCACCCGATGATCCCGGCATCGTCGTGCACCGCGATCAGATGCTCGGCGTACTCGTCGAAGCGGTCGGCGTCGCGGCCGGTGTCCGCATCACCGATGGAGTCGGAGAAGCCCGGCTCGGCGGCGAAGACGTCGAAACGCAGCCGCTGCACCGCGTCGATGTGGTCGGGGTCCTCGGTGAGCAGGATGCGTGTGGCCCCGGCGGCGAGCAATGTGCGCGGTCGGGTAGTGGCCGCGCCCGGCAATCCGGTCATGCCCCCGATGAAATCCAGGTTCAACGACCCCGCGGGAACGGCCGCGTGACGTGTCGGTGCGCGACGGGTGAACTCGCCGCGAGCAACCCCCGAAACGACGTGACCCCCGGCACGGGCCGGGGGTCACGGGGTGGTTTCGACAAGCTCAACCAGCGGAGGGCGCTCAACCAGCGGAGGGCGCTCAACCAGCGGAGGGCGCTCAACCAGCGGAGGGCGCTCACCCAGCGGAGGGCGCTCAACCAGCGGAGAGACGCTCAACCAGCGGAGGTGCCGCTCACTTGCGCTTCTTGACCTCTTCGGTCAGCTGCGGCGCGACGTTGAACAGGTCGCCCACCACACCGAAATCGGAGATCTCGAAGATCGGTGCCTCTTCATCCTTGTTGACGGCGACGATGGTCTTCGAGGTCTGCATGCCGGCGCGGTGCTGGATCGCACCGGAGATGCCGAGTGCGACGTAGAGCTGCGGCGACACGGTCTTGCCGGTCTGGCCCACCTGGAACTGACCCGGGTAGTAGCCGGAGTCGACCGCGGCACGCGATGCGCCCACAGCGGCACCGAGCGAATCCGCGAGTTCCTCGACCACGGAGAACTTCTCCGCGCTGCCCACACCGCGACCACCGGACACGACGATCGTGGCTTCGGTGAGCTCCGGCCGGTCGCCACCGACGTTCGGCTCCACCTTGGTGATCTTGACCGCGTTCTCGGGGGCGGCGGGAACCTCGATGTCCACCCGCTCACCGGCGCCGGCCTGAGGCTCTGCCTCGACGCCGCCCGGACGGATGGAGAAGACCGGGGTGTCGCCCTTGGCCTGCGCCTCGACGGTGAATGCGCCACCGAAGATCGAGTGCACGCCCACGGCGCCCTCCTTGACGTCGATCACGTCGGCGAGTACGCCCGAACCCAGGCGTACGGCCAACCGGCCCGCGATCTCCTTGCCGTCGGCGTTGGCCGCCACGAGGATGCCCGCGGGTGCCGCCTGCTCGGCGATCGCCGACAACACGTCGATCTTGGGGCTGAGGAGATAGCTTGCGGCGTCGTCGGATTCGGCGACGTAGATCTTCTCGGCGCCCGCGGCTTTGAGGTCGTCGATGATGCCGTCGGCCGAGCCGGGGGCACCGACCACGACGGCCGCCGGGGTGCCCAGTGCACGGGCGGCGGTGATGAGTTCGTTGGTCACCTTCTTCAGGGCGCCTTCGGCGTCCTGTTCGACCAGCACGAGTGCTTCTGCCATTGTTCTTCGCTCCTGATGTCTTTCGATGCCCGCGGCCCATCGGGGCGGCCGCCGAGCGGGGTGGTGGTCTGCTCGAGAGGGGTCAGATGATCTTCTGGCCCACCAGGTACTCGGCGACCTTCACGCCGCCGTCGCCCTCGTCGGTGACACGCTCACCCGCGGTCTTGGGCGGCTTGGGGGTGGAGCTGGTCACCGCGGTTCCGGCGTTCTCCAGGCCCACGTCGGTGGGCTCGACGTCGATCTCGGCGAGGGTGACCACCTGAACTTCCTTCTTCTTGGCGGCCATGATGCCCTTGAAGGAGGGGAAGCGGGGCTCGTTGATCTTCTCGTTGACGCTGACGATGGCCGGCAGGTCCGCCTCGATGTGGTAGATGCCGTCATCGGTCTCGCGCTCGCCGGTGAGGTGATCGCCCTCCACGGTGAGCTTGCGCAGGTGCGTGAGATGCGGGAGTTCGAGGTACTCGGCGATCATCGCGGGCACCGCGCCGACGCGGCCGTCGGTGGCCTCGTTGCCTGCGATCACCAGTTCGACACCCTCGACGGTGCCGAGCGCACGTGCCAGCACGTAGGCGGTCTGGACGGAATCGGAGCCGTGGAGCAGGTCGTCCTGGATGTGGATGGCCTTGTCGGCGCCCATCGACAGCGCCTTGCGGATGGCCTCGGTCGCGCGGGCCGGACCAGCGGTGAGGATGGTGACCTCGCCTCCGTTGGCCTCCTTGATCTGGAGCGCCTCCTCGACGGCGCGCTCGTTGATCTCGTCGAGCACCGCGTCGGCGGCTTCACGGTCCAGGGTGAAATCCGAGTCGGAGAGCTTACGCTCGGACCAGGTGTCCGGAACCTGCTTGATCAGAACGACAATGTTTGTCATGGGTCTTCGTCGACCTCCTGCGTCGGGTTCGGCAACTTACCGGCGGGTAAGGCCATCGGTCTACCCCACTTTAGCGTTTCCTATTTGGCCGTAACACATCGCCTACCTCACAGTATGGCGATCAGGGCGCAGGGGCGGGCACCGACAAAGAGTGACAACCGTACACCGAACTCCCACCGAGCCCGGTGCCATCGCGTCTGCGGGTACTACTGTCGTGGGGATGACCGACACACAGGGGGCACCGACACCGGTCGCCGAGCCGATACGCGGTGTGGCCGACCTCGGGACCGACGAGCAACTCGCGCTGACCGGTGAGCGCACCGTTCCCGGGATCCCGGCAGAGAACTACTGGTTCCGTCGCCACGAGATCGCCTACGCCGCCGTCGCCGATGAGTGCGCGGGGCGTCGCGTGCTGGAGGCCGGATCGGGCGAGGGGTACGGTGCGGCGATGCTCGGCGCCGCGGGGGCACACGTGACCTGCGTCGATTACGACCCGAGCGCGGTGGAACACACGCGTCGTCGCTATCCCGGACTCACCGTGGTGCAGGCCAACCTTGTCGACCTGCCGCTGCCCGACGGGTCGGTCGACGTCGTCGTGAACTTCCAGGTGATCGAACACCTCTGGGATCAGGCGCGGTTCGTCGACGAGTGTTTCCGGGTGCTGAGCCCCGGCGGCCGGCTGATGATGTCCACACCGAACCGGATCACCTTCTCACCGGGCCGCACCACTCCGCTCAATCCGTTCCACACCCGTGAACTCGACGCCACCGAACTGTCCGACCTGATCACCGCGGGCGGATTCACCGTCGAGCGGATGTCGGGGGTGTACCACGGCCCGCGCCTGCAGACACTCGACGAGAAGTGGGGCGGATCGCTCATCGACGCGCAGATCGAACGCGCGCTTGCCGGTGAGGACTGGCCCACCGAGCTGGTCGCCGACGTGGCGGCCATCGCCGCCGAGGATTTCGTCATCGTCGAGGCGGGTGACGGCGTCGACATCGACGACTCGCTCGACC
This sequence comes from Gordonia sp. NPDC003425, assembly GCF_053588635.1. Classification (NCBI taxonomy): domain Bacteria; kingdom Bacillati; phylum Actinomycetota; class Actinomycetes; order Mycobacteriales; family Gordoniaceae; genus Gordonia; species Gordonia sp. NPDC003425. The sequence goes on from NZ_JBSFQI010000001.1 coordinate 140,859, forward strand.
TGATCGCCGTTGCGGTCCGACCCGCAAACACCGTATGCCCCTGACACACCGCGTGACGAGTACCGGCACCGCAGCACCGGGCACCGACGTTCCCGGCCAGTTCACCCTGGTGCTGCATTCGCATCTGCCGTGGTTGGCCAATCACGGACGGTGGCCGGTCGGCGAGGAGTGGCTCTATCAGTCGTGGGCCGGGTCCTACCTGCCGGTCGTCGACATGCTCCGCCGCCTGGGGCGCGACGGTTTCACCGATCAGGTGTCGCTGGGCATCACCCCGGTGCTGGCGGCTCAGCTCGACGACCCTCACTGCATCGAGTCGATGTACTCCTGGCTCGCCGACTGGCAACTGCGCGCCGTCGAGGCCGCCGGCTCGTCCGATGCGACGCGGCGCGACCTGGCGACCCTCGAGTTCCGCAATGCCTGCTCGGCCCGGGGACTGTTCGAGCGGCACTGGCGCCACGGCGGTGCGCCGGTGATCCGTGGACTGATCGATTCCGGTGTGATCGACCTGCTCGGTGGTCCGTTGGCCCACCCGTTTGCGCCGCTGCTCGACCCGCGGTTGCGTCGTTTCTCGCTGACCGAGGGACTCGCCGACGCGGACCTGCGCTGGGCGGCACGTCCAGCCGGCATCTGGGCTCCGGAATGTGCGTTCGCACCCGGCATGGAAACCGAGTACGCCGAGGCCGGTGTGGCCCGTTTCATGGTCGACGGTCCCGCGCTGCACGGCGACACCGCCCTGGGCCGACCGGTGGGTGACTCCGACGTCATCGCCTTCGGCCGGGATCTGGCGGTGAGTTACCGCGTCTGGTCGCCCAAGTCCGGCTATCCGGGGCACCCTGCCTACCGCGATTTCCACACCTACGACCATGCCACCGGACTCAAACTGTCCCGCGTGACCGGGAAAACCGTTGCTGCACAGGATAAGAAGCCCTACGACCCGGCACTTGTCGATGCGGTCATCGATCGACAGGCCGACGACTTCGTCGGCCATGTCCGCGAGCGGCTGATCGCCGAGTCCGATCGCCTGGGCAGGCCTGCGCTCGTGGTGGCCGCCTTCGACACCGAACTGTTCGGCCACTGGTGGCACGAGGGTCCGCGGTGGCTGGAACGTGTGCTGCGGACGCTACCCGAGGCCGGGATCCGCGTGGGCACGCTGCGCAGCGCCGCAGCCGACGGATTCGTCGGCGAGCCGGTGCACCTGGCGCCGTGCTCATGGGGATCGGGCAAGGACTGGCGGGTGTGGAACGGACCCGACGTCGACCACCTCGTTCGGCTCAACGCGGAAGTCACCGAGTCCGCACTCGACGCGGTCGACAAGCTCATCGACACCGACACGACACGCAATCGGGTGGCCGATCAGATCGTGCGGGAAACCCTGCTCACGGTGTCGTCGGACTGGCCGTTCATGGTGTCCAAGGACACCGCCGCCGACTATGCGATCCGCCGCGCCCACACCCACGCGCACGCCACGCGCGAGATTGCCGACGCGGCGATGCGTGGCCGCACCGCACAGGCGACGACGCTGGCCGATGGCTGGAACCGCGCCGATGGACTCTTCGCCGATCTCGACGCCCGCCGGCTCCGCATCGGACGCCACCGGTGAAGATTCTTCTGGTCTCCTGGGAGTACCCACCGGTGGTGGTGGGCGGTCTCGGGCGACACCTCGGCCACCTCGCCATCGAGCTGGCCGCGCTCGGCCACGACGTGGTGGTGCTCACCCGCCGGCCGTCGGGCACCGATGCCGGTAGTCACCCGACATCCGACACCCGGGTCGACGGGGTGCGGGTGATCGCGGTCGCCGAGGATCCACCCGAGTTCGAGTTCGGCCGCGACATGATGGCGTGGACCTTGGCCATGGGCCACTCATTTGTGCGCGCCGCATTGAGAATCCTTGCCGCGGAGACGGATTCGCGGTGGACACCGGACGTGGTGCACGCGCACGACTGGCTCGTCGCCCACCCCGCCATCACACTGGCCGAGGTGTTCGACGTTCCGCTGGTGTCGACGATTCATGCCACGGAGGCGGGCCGGCACAGCGGCTGGGTGAGCGGCCGCATCAACCGGCAGGTGCATTCGGTGGAATGGTGGCTGGCCAACGACTCCGATGCGCTCATCACCTGTTCGGCGTCGATGCGTGACGAGGTGACGCGGCTGTTCGGTCCGGCGATCCCCGAGGTGACGGTGATCCACAACGGAATCGATCTGCGGGCCTGGCCATTCGCCGATCGGGCCGACGCCACGCCGGGCACCGAACTGCTGTTCGCCGGCCGTCTGGAGTACGAGAAGGGTCTGCAGGATCTGCTCGCCGCGCTGCCCCGCATCCGCCGCACCCACCCGGGCACCGTGCTGACCGTGGCGGGCACCGGCACCCAACTCGAGTGGCTGCGCGAGACGGCGCGACGGCACCGCGTGTCGCGGGCCGTGCAGTTCCTGGGCGCTGTCGATCACGAGGGGCTGGTGGCGCTGATGCATCGGTGCGCCGCGATCGTGTTGCCGTCACGATACGAACCGTTCGGGATCGTCGCATTGGAGGCCGCGGCCACCGGCGCACCCCTGGTGGTGTCGACGGCCGGCGGTCTCGGTGAGGCCGTCTCGGCGCCGCTGACCGGACTGACCTTTCCCCCCGGAGACGTCGCCGCCCTGGCCGCAGCCGTGCGCACCACACTCTCGGACCCGGCGCAGGCCGCCGCACGGGCGCGCCGGGCCCGGCAGCGTTTGACCGAGGACTTCTCCTGGCGCGAGGTGGCCGAGCGCACGGCGGGTGTCTACCTGGCCGCCAAACGGGGCGTCCGGCACCCGTTGGCAAGACCGATCATCGACGAACGGCCGTTGCCCGAGCGCGACCTGGGGTAGCCGGACTGCACGCGCCGCCGAGGTCGCTCAGGCCTCGCCGCGCGCCGCTTCGGCCTTCTTGCGTTCGATGTCGGCCAGCGCACGTTCGAGTTCGGCACGTTCGGCCGCGTTGGCCGCCCAGGCGTCCTTGCGGTTCTTCACCACGCGAGCCGGGGCGCCGACGGCGATCGAGTAGTCGGGAACCTCCCCCTTGACCACCGCATGCGCGCCGAGCACGCAACCCCGGCCGACGATGGTGTTACGCAGGATCGACACCTTGGTGGCCACCCAGGTGTCCGAGCCGATCCGCACCGGCCCCTTGACGATGCCCTGGTCCTTGATGGGCATGGTGATGTCGTCCATCTTGTGGTCGAAGTCGCAGATGTAGCACCAGTCAGCAACCAGCACCGACCCGCCGATCTCCAGGTCGAGGTAGGAGTTCACCACGTTGTTGCAGCCGAACACGGTCTTGTCGCCGATCCGCAGACTGCCCTCGTGGCAGCGGATGGAGTTGCCGTCACCGATGTGCACCCAGCGGCCGATCTCCATACGACTCATCTCGGGTGTCGCGTGGATCTCGACGTTGCGTCCCAGAAACAGCATGCCGCGCAGCACGATGTGCGGATTGGCGGCCCGGAAACGGGCCAGGCGCACGTACCGGACCAGGTACCACGGCGTGTAGGCGCGGTTACGCAACACCCAGCGCAGTGACTCCATCGTGAGGAAGCGCACCTGCTGGGGATCGCGGCGGCGACCGGCTCGCCAGCGGGACCGGTAGGAGGCGTTCCACATCGTGGTCATGACGACACACCCTAATCCACCGGTTCACCCCGCCGATCTCCCGGCGCGGTGGATGGCACACGATAGGCTCTACTGCTGGCGTCCCGGCGCACTTGCCGAGGACCGACGGACATCATCAACAGCGACGGACAACGGGAGCACGATGACGCGAGTGGGCGGGCGAGCACTGTGGGCCGGCATGGTCGTCGCCGTCGTGTCGGTCCTCACCCTGTCGGCGTGCTCCGACGGTCACGCCGACGTGCGGTCGGTCGCGAGTCCGGGATGGTCGAGTTTCGGCGGGAACGCCGCCAACTCGAACTTCGCCTACCCCGAGGTACCCGACGACCTCACGCTGAGCTGGACGCGTCCCACCGGTGGCCCGGTCACCGCGCCGCTGACGGTCTCCGGCCACTCCAACGTCAGCGTCACCGCGAACACCGACAACGGCTGTAACTTCCTGGTTCTCGACCCCAACTCCGGCCGGAAGAACTTCTGCAAGCGGATGCAGACCGGTATCGCTTCCAACGCGACCCTGATCGACCAGTACGACCAGACGTACGTGGGTGAGTCCACCAACTTTCTCGCGCTCAACGCCGGCGGCGCCTTCCGGTGGCGGATGCCGGTGATCGGGGTGCCGCTGTCGGCGAAGTTCGCGGCACCCAGCGAGGTGCTCATGGTCACCACGCAGGGTCAGATCCTGATGCTCAACTCACAGACCAGCGACTTCACCGCACCCGAGGTGCGGTTGCGGCCCGAGGCCGACCCGGGCGACCCGCTGTACGGTTTCGGCGACTGCGTCACCAACGGCCCGCGATGCGCGGTCCCCGCTCCCCCGGCGGTCGACGAACAACACGAGCGGTTCTTCCTCAACTTCTGGCCCACCGGGGCGATCGCCTCCCAGATCCGCGGTTTCTCCTTCGCCAAGAAGGACGGCGCACGGGCGGTGCGCGAGATCTGGCACGCGGACGTCCCCGGCGGGGTGATCGGCCCGCCGACCCTCTCGGCCGACGGCGCCACGCTCTATACGTTCAGCCGCCTCGGACAGATCGTGGCGATCGACGCGGCATCGGGCACCACCAAGTGGACCTATGACAACGGCGGCTACGGATTCGCCACGATGACCGTCTCCCCCGACGGCCTCATCATTCCGACGGGAGTGATCGGGGCACCGTTGACGATGCTGCGCGACGCCGGTAACCGAGCCGAGCAGGTGTGGCAGCGAAAGGATCTGGCCGTGGTCAGCCTCTCGACGCTCACCGACTCCAAGACAGCCTGGTCCGTGATCCGCGACCCCGGCAAGGATTCTCTGTCGTTGATCGAGGTCAGCAGCAGCGACGGCGCCACCAAACGCACGCTCCCACTGCCGGATTCGGTTGGATTCGCCACCGGGATCGCGGTGTCGCCGGGCGGACAGATCGCCGTCGCCACGAACATCGGCGAGGTCTACTTCTTCGACTCGAAGAAGGAGATCGAATGACCCCCACCCCGGACTGGGTTTCCACGTCGATCTGGTGGCACGTCTACCCGTTGGGTGCACTCGGCGCCGACACCACCGGCGCCGACCGGGGTTGCCGTCGTTCACTGGCCGACCTCACCGGCTGGCTCGATCACGTGATCGCGCTGGGCTGCAACGGAATCGCCCTCGGTCCGATCTTCGCGTCCCGTACGCACGGGTACGACACCCTCGACCACCACGAGATCGACGAACGGCTGGGCACGCTCGACGACTTCCGCACGCTCATCGACGCCTGCCAAGCTCGTGGCATTCGGGTGATGCTCGACGGTGTGTTCAATCATGTGTCCCGCCACCATCACCTGGTCGCCGACACCGCCCACGCCGTCGACTCCGGTTGGGCCCGCCGCGGGAGGGACGGAGAGCTGCGCACCTTCGAGGGACACGGCGAACTGGTTACCCTCGATCACCGAAATCCCGAGGTCGCCGACCTGGTGGTCGACGTGATGTGTCAGTGGCTCGAACTCGGGGCCGACGCCTGGCGACTCGACGCCGCCTACGCGGTACCGCCCGACTTCTGGAGTCACGTGTTGCCGCGGGTGCGCGCACGTTTTCCCGACGTCTACGTGGTTGCCGAGGTGATCCACGGCGACTACCCGGGTTTCGTCGCCGCGAGCACCGTCGACACCGTGACCCAGTACGAGCTGTGGAAGGCGATCTGGAGTTCGATCACCGACGCGAACATGCACGAACTCGCCTGGGCGCTGACCCGCCACGACGAGATGCTCGAGACCTTCGTGCCGTGGACCTTCATCGGCAATCACGACGTCACCCGCATCGCGACCCGGCTACACGGGCTGCCCGCCGACCTCGCGCTGGTACTGCTGGCCACGCTGCCCGGCACCCCTGCCGTCTACTACGGCGACGAGTTGGGCTGGACGGGCGCCAAGGAAGAGCGCGTCGGCGGTGACGACGACATCCGGCCCCCACTGCCGGATGCGCCGCCCACCGATGCCGAACTCCCCCAGGCGTTCCGCCTTCATCAGCGCCTCTTCGGACTGCGGCGTCGCTTCCCCGATCTGCATCGGGCCCCGGTCACCACACTGCACGTCGCTCAGGGTGGCCTCTGCTACCGCGCGGGCGCCGAGAGCCCGATCGTGGTGGCGCTCAACGCCGGTCGCACGCACGAATCGATCACCGTGCCGCTCGGCGACGCGGGGCACCTCGATTCCGAGCATGCCCACCGCGAGGGCGACACCGTCCATCTCGATCCCGGCGGCTGGTACATCGCGGGCGGGTGAGTGCCCCTCTCGCCCCGCACCGGTTCGCTGCCGCAGCCGTGTGCTGTGGCGACATCGCGCTGTCAAGGGGCGCGCACACCCGCGTCGCAGACGAAGCCGACGCCGTGGCGCCCGATGCGGGTGAGCACCAGCGCCAGAGACCGTGCTCCCTTCGGCTTCAACCGCTTTCGCAGCGCATCGGGGTCCACGTCGAGGCCGCGGACCAGGATCTCGAGGGCACCGCAGTCGTGTGCGGCGAGCGTCTTGCGCAGCATCTTCTCCGATACCGTGGTCTGCGCGATCACCCGGAACCCGCGCGCCCCCGATGGCACCGAATCCCCGGTGAGATAGGCGATCTGCGGGTCGAGTTGTCGCAGGCCGTGCCGGTGGGCGTATTGGCGGACCAGACCGGCCCGCACCACCGCGCCATCGGGATCGATGATCCACTCCCCCACCGAGCCGGCGGGTTCGATGTCGTCGGGTTCGCCGTCGCGTACCTCCTCGACGCTCACACCACCGTGCTCGTCGGTCCGCAGCACCGTGGCACGATGTCCATCGGCGATCCCCGGCCCGCTCCACAGGCACGCCTCCCGCACACCGCCGTCGAGCGAGACCACCTGCACCTCACCACCGAAACCGATCCGATCGCGCAACGCCCGATAATCCAGTCCCGGAGCGCATTTCACCACCAGAGGACGACCCGCGTAGGTCATCAGCACGGCCGGCAGCGGCGGCGTGAGTTGATCGAACCGGAACACCCGCCCGGCGCCGGATCGCCGCGCCGGATCGGCGATCACCACGTCGGCGGTGGATGTCGGCGTGAGAGCGTCCGCGCGCATCAGCACCACCGGGTGTGCCCCGTCGGTCAATACATTGTGCTGAGCCATCGCCAGCCGTACCCGGTCGAGGTCCGAGCCGATCACCCCCGCGATCCCGGTGCGGGCCGACAGTTCCACGAGTTCCCCACCCACCGAACAGGTCACGTCGTGTACCACCGCTCCCGGGTGGCGCGCTGCGATCTCGGCGGCGCGGTGCGCGGCCACCGCCGACGGGGTCGCCTGCTGCAGCGCGTCGTCGGTGAGGAGCCACCGATCGGGGTCCCGCAGCTTCGACGCCCGTCGCCGGCACCGCACGGTCTCGATCAGCGCCGCATCGTGTGGCGCATACCGACTACGCGCCTGCGTCACGTCGGCGATCATCGTCGACGGGGTCAACGCCAGCGCGGACATCGATGCCAGTGCCGCCTCGCCGTACCGTGACCGAAGGTAGGTCACGTCGTCGAGGGTGAACGCGTAGCTCATCGGCGGGTACTCGGACCCCGACCGCTCACTCCGGCTTGGTGCCGGTCACCACCACGTTGTAGAAGTACTTCGGCGGCACCACCTTGCGCAGGACGTGCTCGTCGAGCCAGGTCATCCGCTTCCATCCGCCGAAGGCGAACCGCGCCCACCCCCAGCCGAGCTTGTCCGGTGGCACCGCGGCCTCGAAGGTCCGCACCGGCCATCCCAGCATCGCCGCCGCGAGTTCCTCGGTGGCGGTGTCGACTTCGGCGGCGCCCGCCGCGCGTGCGATGCCGGCGAGTTCGTCGGGATCGAAGGTGTGGATGTCGACGACCGCCTCGAGTGCCGCGGCCCGCGACGACTCGTCGAGTTCGGCCTGGGGTCGGCGCCACGACCGCAGCGGCCCGAACCTGGTGAGGTTGGTGGTGGCGTACCAGGTGGCCCGGCTCATCCAGCGTGCGTAGAAATCGCCGATGGTCGACGGTTCACCGGCGAAGACGAACCGACCACCCGGCTTCAGGACGCGCAGCACCTCGCGCAGCGCCTGCTCGACATCGGGAATGTGGTGCAGCACAGCGTGTCCGACCACGAGGTCGAAGGTGTCGTCGTCGTAGGGGATCTTCTCCGCGTCGGCCACCCGGCCGTCGACGTCGAGTCCGAGGTTCTCGGCGTTGCGCAGCGCCACCTTGACCATGCCCGGCGACAGATCGGTGACCGAACCCTTTTTCGCCACCCCCGACTGCATCAGGTTGAGCAGGAAGAAGCCCGTCCCACAGCCGAGTTCCATGGCCCTCCCGTAGGGCAGCGGCACTTCGGAGGCGACGGCGTCGAAACGCCCGCGCGCGTAGTCGATGCACCGGTCGTCGAAGCTGATCGACCACTTCTCGTCGTAGGTCTCGGCTTCCCAATCGTGGTAGAGCACCTGCGCGAGCTTGGTGTCGTCGAGCGCCGCGGCAACCTCGTCGGCCGTGGCATGCGGATTGGGTTCCGGATCGGTATCGGGGGTGGGCGTGGTCGTCATCGTCCTCTGCTCTCTCACACTCTCATCGCTCCCGGGCATCGGCGGTGGCGGGATGCCCGGATCGTCACACCGTAGCGGCCGGGCCGGTCACTCGCCGGTGAAGACAGCCTTACCGGGTCCGTTCTCGATGAACGACGCCATGCCGATCTCACGGTCCTTGGTGGCGAAGAGCGACGCGAACAGCTGTTCCTCGATCTTGAGTCCGGTGTCGAGGTCGACGCCGAGACCCTGATCGACCGCCTTCTTGCCCGCGGCCAGCGCGATCGACGCCGCATTGCGAAACTGCCCGGCCCACGCAAGCGCGGCGTTGTACACCTCGTCGGGGGCGACCACCTCGTCGACGAGTCCGATCGAGAGGGCCTCGGCGGCCCCGACGAAACGGCCGGTGAAGATCATGTCCTTGGCCTTGGCGGGACCCACCAGGCGCGCCAGCCGCTGCGTGCCGCCGCCGCCGGGGATCACCCCGAGGAGCACCTCGGGTACGCCGAGCTTCGCGTTGTCGCCCGCGATGCGCCGGTCGGCACCCAGAACAACTTCGAGTCCACCACCGAGCGCGTACCCCGTGATCGCCGCAACGGTGGGTTTGGGAATGCCGGCGATGGCGCCGAGGCCCGACTGCAGCTTGCCGGCGACCTTGCTCATCTCGGCGAAGGTCATCGTGTCCATCTCTTTGATGTCCGCGCCCGCGGCCAGTACCTTGGGCCCGCCGTAGACCACCACGGCCTTGATGTCGTCGCGGTCGGTGGCTTCGGCGGCGGCGGCGGCGAGTTCCGTCTGCACCTGCCGGTTCAGGGCGTTCATCGGCGGGCGGTTGAGCAGGATGGTGCCCACGCCGGGATGATCGTCGGATGTTTCGAGAGTCACGAACTCAGCCATGGTCGAAGGCTACCGCCCGCCACGTCGGCGTCGTGACGTGGCCCACCCCGCGGTGCGGGCACCTACAGTGGGCACATGCCCTCCTCGGCGTCCGGCGATGCCGGCGACCCGGTGACTCTGGACGTGGGCGAGCGCAGCGTCCGGCTCTCCAGCCCCGACCGCATCTATTTCGACGAGCGCGGAGAAACCAAACTCGACCTCGCGCGGTACTACCTGTCCGTCGGTGACGGCATCGTGCGTGCGCTGCGGCAGCGCCCGTGCATGTTGCATCGCTTCCCCAAGGGCGTCAGCGGCAAGAAGGTGCACCAGAAGCGGATCCCCGCCGGTGCCCCCGACTGGCTGCAGACCACCCAGATCTACTTTCCGCGTTTCGGCCGGACCGCCGACGAACTGTGCGTCACCGAACTCGCCAGCGTGATCTGGGCGGTTCAGATGTCCACCGTCGAGTTCCACCCCTGGAACTCACGGTGCGCCGACCCCGAGGCACCCGATGAGTGGCGGATCGATCTCGACCCGATGCCCGAGTGCGACTTCGAGCGCATCCGACGGGTGGCGCACGTCGCGTACGGGGTGCTCGACGATCTCGGTGTGCGGGGCTTCCCCAAGACCTCCGGTGGCCGCGGCCTGCACATCTACGTGCGGATAGCGCCGGAGTGGGGTTTCCCGCAGGTGCGCCGCGCCGCGCTGGCCTTCGCCCGTGAGGTCGAGCGGCGGGCTCCCGACGACGTCACCACCACGTGGTGGCGCAAGGACCGCGACCCGGCCGCGGTGTTCGTCGACTACAACCAGAACACGCGCGACCACACCATGGCCTCGGCGTACTCGGTGCGCGGCAACGCGCGGGGCACCGTGTCGGCGCCGGTCGGCTGGGACGAGATCGACCACATCGAACCGGACGACTTCACCATCGCCACCATGCCCGCGCGGTTTGCCGAACTCGGCGACCTGCATGCCGAGATCGACGATGTCGCGTTCCGCCTCGACACGTTGCTGGAGTGGGCCGACCGTGACGAGGCCGACGGCGACGCGCCTGCGGGCACAGATCCCGACGTCGTCGACCTCGACCGCTGAACAACCTCCATCAGGCGGCCGGCCCGGGCGCCGCCGAAACGGGCCTCAGCGCAATAATGCGGGAGGTGCCTGGTCGCCGAGACCGGCGAAGTAGTCGTCGGAGTGGGCGAAGCGTAACGCGGCGAGCCCCTCACCCACGCTGACGTCGGGTTCGATCGGCTCGATGGGGTGCTCGGCGTCGAGGAGATCGTCGACGGAGTCGAAGCGCGCCACCTCCGTGAGCTGCGCCCACGTGGGGGGCAGCAGGAAATGTTTGCCCGACTCCCAGGCGGCCAGTGCGTCGCGCGCGCCGGCCCAGCGCGCCACCTCGGCCTCCGATGTGGCGTCGTCGGGTGTCTGTCCCGCCGGTACCGCGGCGAGGAAGAACCGGGTGTCGTATCGGCGCTTTTCGTTCTTCGGCGTGATCCAGTGCGCAAGCGGGCGCAGCAGGTCGGCACGCAGCGTGAGTTCGCGCCTGCGGAGGAACTCCGCGAACGAGAATTCCTTGGCCACCAGCGCGTCCCGATCGTCGCGGAGCGACGCGGGATCGGCGAACGTGCCGTCTGCACGTGAGGCCAGCAGCACCCCGCACTCCTCGAACGTCTCCCGTACCGCGGCGCAGACCAGGGCCTGGGCGAGGTCGGGTGTTGTCGAGAAACGCGCCGCCCACCAGCGGGCGTCCGGTCCGGTCCAGGCGGGGTCGGCGTCGCTGTCGCGGACGTCCACGCCACCGCCGGGAAACACGGTCATGCCACCCGCAAACGCCATCTGCTGCACACGGCGTTGCAGAAACACCTCGACCCCCGACACGCCGTCGCGCACCAGGACCACGGTCGCAGCGTCCCGCAACGGGGCCACGGCCGCCGCCCCTTCGCTCTCCGATTGGCTCACGACGACCTCCTGCGGTCCCGGCGGAACCCGAATGTGCCACGGTGGCAATGCACCCTCGCGGCGAACGTTACCGCACAGTGTGACGTGGGCTACCCCGCGGTGACGTCGGCGGGCGTGCTCAGTCGGCCGCGGCGCGCCGATGACCGCCCGCGCGCCGTGACCGGCGGGCGAAGAAGCGGTTGCCGTCCTTGGTGAGGGTGATCTGCTGCCGGAATGTGGCGGACAGGTTTTTGCTGGTCAGCACATCTTTGATCAGACCCTGCTCGACCACCTCACCCTCCGACAGCAGCATCGCATGGGTGAATCCGGGTGGGATCTCCTCGACGTGATGGGTGATCAGCACGATCGCGGGAGAGTCGGGGTCGGCGGCCAGCCTGGCGAGCCGGTCCACGAGTTCTTCGCGGCCACCGAGGTCCAGTCCGGCGGCGGGCTCGTCGAGCAGCAGCAACTCGGGATCGGTCATCAGCGCACGCGCGATGAGCACCCGCTTGCGCTCTCCCTCCGAGAGCGTGCCGAACCGACGGTCGGCGAGGTGTTCGGCGCCCATGGATTCCAGGGATTCGATGGCCTGTGTCCGGTCGGTCTCGTCGTAGGTTTCCCGCCAGCGTCCGATCACCGAGTAGCCGGCGGAGATCACCACGTCGGTGACGATCTCGTCGTCGGGTACCCGGTCGGCCAGCCCGGGGCCACTCACACCGATCCGGGTGGACAGTTCGCGCATCTCCACCCGCCCGAGCTGCTCGTTGAGAAGGTAGGCGACGCCGGCCGTCGGGTGCAGTTCGGCGGCTGCGAGGCGCAGCAGCGACGTCTTTCCGGCACCGTTGGGTCCGATGATCACCCACCGCTCGTCGAGTTCCACCTGCCAGGTGATCGGCCCGACAAGCGTGTTTCCGCCACGGACCAGACTCACGTCACGGAAGTCGATGAGCAGATCGGGATCGGACGTATCGCTGGCGCTCACGCGTCCCATCGTGCCCTACCGGACGCCGTCGCGTGCGTAGCTGTCCCGAAGTGTCGGCGGACGCGGGCGTCGGGAATACCGAGCGGCGCCGCAGCCTTGCCATTGACATGTCCATCGATCTGTCGATTCTCGATCTCGCGCAGGTCGGTCGCGGTGAGACCGTGGCCGAATCCCTCGCCGCCTCAACCGAAATGGCCCGCAACGCCGAGCGGTGGGGATACCGCCGAATCTGGTACGCCGAGCATCACAACATGCGATCCATCGCCTCATCGGCGCCCGCTGTGCTCGTCGCGCATGTCGCTGCGCACACCTCGACCATCCGGTTGGGTGCCGGCGGGGTGATGCTGCCCAACCATGCGCCACTGACCGTCGCCGAACAGTTCGGCACATTGGCCGAACTGCATCCCGGGCGCATCGACCTCGGGCTGGGCCGGGCTCCCGGCTCCGACCAGCAGACCTTCACCGCTCTGCGGCGCGACATCGCCTCCGCGGACCGGTTCCCCTCCGACGTGCTGGAGTTGCAGGGCTATCTGCGCGGCCAGTCACGCATCCAGGGTGTCGCGGCCACCCCGGGCGCCGGTACGGATGTGCCGCTCTACATTCTGGGTTCCTCGCTGTTCGGCGCGCAGCTGGCCGCGGCACTCGGTCTGCCCTACGCCTTCGCGTCACATTTCGCGCCGCAGGCGCTCACCGAGGCGGTGGCCCTCTACCGGCAACAGTTCCAGCCGTCGGAACAACTCGCCGAACCGTACGTGATCGCGGGCGTCTGCGTCATCGCCGACGACGACGGCGACCTCGCGCGGGCGCAGTTGCTGCAGGCCAAGCGGCAGCGGGTCAGCGCGCTCTTCGGTCGGGGCAGGCAGTTCACCGACGACGAGGCGGATGCGGTGCTGTCGATGCCCCAGGGTCGTCAGATCGACCAGATGATGACCTATACCGGTGTGGGTACGCCCGCCGAGGTGCGTTCCTATCTCGACTGGTTCGCCGGGCATGCCGACGCGGACGAGTTGATCGTGGCGTCGGTGGCCCCGGATCGCGACGTGTGGATGAGCACCCTGGGACATCTCGCGCCGGCACTCACTCCGTCACAGCCCGCGACCTGAGGGTGATCATCGCTTCGGTGTGATCATCGCTTCGGTGTGATCATTCCTCGAGCGCGAAGTCGGCGAAGTCGAACCCGGGCACCACGATGCAGCTGACCAGAGATGCCTCGTCACCGCCGCACCGTGCCCGCTGCCAGTGCCCTGGTGGAACGAGGGCCTGGGGTCGGTGTCCGGCCGCCACATCGGGGCCGACGAGCACGGACTCGTCCGATGCGGGTGCCGTCGCCGCGCCGCCCAGGTCGAGTTCGACCGGTGCACCCCGGTGATACAGCCAGATCTCGCTGCCGCGCACCGTGTGCCACGCCGACTCCTCACCGGGCAGCAGGAGGAACACGATGGCGGTGCCGGCCGCGCGTGGACCGGTATAGCCGTCGGGCAATACGTGGCCCGGCAGCGTCACCTCACTGCGCCACGTCTCGCGGAACCAGCCGCCCTCCGGATGGGGCGAGAGATCGAGTTCACGCGCCCATTCGGGCAGACGACGGTCATCCATGCGGCGGCCCTGTCTCGATGCCGCTCGTGATGTCGGCGATGACCGTCACCGATCCGGGTGCGATCTCGGTGAAACCCGCATCGCGCACGGCCACCGCCCGCCCGGCGGCCTCGGCGGCCAGCAGATCCGTCCAGCGGGCTTCGTCGGGCGAGCAGATCCGCAGGGGACAACCGACGTCGCGCCATGCACGAGCATGCGCCGCGTCGAGCAACCGGACCGCGAGCATCGATCCGTGGCCCACCTGAGCGGCGAGCTTGCCCACCGTCATCTCGAGTGTCGGGTTCACCCACAGGCACACGCCCGGTACCGCCGGCGCCGTGGGCAGCTCGCCGGCGACGTCGGTGCCACCGATCTGCAGCCGTGCGATGCGGCGATCCACATCACCCACCCGGCCCGGGACCAAGGCTCTCGCCGCGGCGTTGCCCTCGGTCGCGGTCAACCCCCAGACCTCTTGTGCGGCATGCCATTGCGCACCGCGAGCGCGCCGCGCGATCTTTCGGATCCGCGCGTCGCACCACGCCTGCATGGGCGCACCCCACGGTCCGTCCGCACCGGATCGGTCGTCGAGGCAGGCGAGTGCCACCGCCCGTGCCGCCGCGACCAGCAGGTCGGTGCGGTCGGGTGGATCGGTCTTCTCGATGTGCAGGACCATCTGCATGGCCAGCACGTCGGCCGGGTCGGGTGGGTCGTCGGCGCCCCCCACGTACCCGGTGAGCCTGCGGTAGGCGTCGGAAAAGGGATCGTCGGCATCGGGCATGCCCGTCACGGCAGCGGCACGCGTCGCAGCACACCGTCGGCCGCGTCGGCAGCCTCGATCTCGTCACGCGTGACGCCGAGGATGAACAGCACCGCATCGAGGAACGGATAGTTGAGCGCGGCGTCGGCCACCTCTTGCAGTGCGGGTTTCGCGTTGAAGGCGATCCCGAGTCCGGCGACGCTGAGCATGTCGATGTCGTTGGCACCGTCGCCGACGGCGACTGTCTGCTCCATCGGCACGCCCACCTGGTCGGCGAACGATCGCAGCGCCCGCGCCTTGCCGGGTCGGTCCACGATCTCGCCGATCACCCGCCCGGTCAGTCTGCCGTCGATCACCTCGAGGGTGTTCGCCCGCACGAAATCCAATTCCAGTTCATGTGCCAGTCCGTCGATCACCTGCCGGAAACCGCCGGACACGAGTCCGCAGTGGTAGCCGAGCCGGTGCAACGTCCGAATCGTGGTGCGCGCCCCCGGGGTGAGGGTGAGGTCGGCGGCCACCTCGTCGAGGACGCGGGCGTCGAGTCCCGCCAATGCGGCCACACGTTGGTGTAGCGACTCGGAGAAGTCGATTTCGCCGCGCATGGCGGCTTCGGTGACCGCGGCCACCTCTGCCTCACGCCCGGCGTGGGCGGCCAGCATCTCGATGACCTCGCCCTGGATGAGGGTGGAGTCCACGTCGAACACGATGAGTCGCTTGGCCCGCCGCGCGAGTCCCCCGCGTTCCACCGCAATGTCGACGCCGTGCTTGGCGGCCACCGCGGCGAGACCCTTGCGCAGTGCGGCGTCGGCGGCCACGTCGTTGCGGCCGGCCACACTGACCATGAGTTCCAGGCCGGTCACCGGGTAATCGGCGACCCCGCGGATGGAGTCGATGTTGCCGTTCTGCCCGGCGAGCTGAGCGGCCACGGCACGGAAGGCTCTCGCGGTGACCGGACTGCCCAGCAGCACCACCGCGTGACTCGACGGCGGATGCCCGGTGGTGGCGCCACCGACCTCGACGATGACCTCCATACCCACCGATGCCATCGCCTGCTCGACGATGTCCTGCAGCTCCTCCGGGTCGCCGCCCACCGACACCATGACCCCGAGGGTGAGCCGGTCGTTGATGACCACCTGCTCGACGTCGAGCAGATCGACCCGCTGGTTGGCCAGCGCGCCCATGAGTACCGAGGTGACGCCGGGCTTGTCCGGGCCGGTGACGGTGATCAGTACCGGTGTGGGGTGTTCCACCGAATTCAGCGGTCGGGATCCCCGGACGCCTCGTGACTTCCGGTCACCAGTGGCTCACGTCGGACGGATTCGGCGGATGCACTGTCGTGGCCGCTTCGCGATCCGACGTGCGCCTCGGCATGCATGCGGTCGACCATGTGCGGGTAGTGCAGCTCGAACGCGGGGCGCTCGGACCGGATGCGCGGCAGCTCGGTGAAGTTGTGCCGCGGCGGCGGGCAGCTGGTGGCCCACTCCAGCGAGTTGCCGAAGCCCCACGGGTCGTCCACGGTCACCACCTCGCCGTACCGGTAGCTCTTGAACACGTTCCACAGGAACGGCAGCGTCGAGAGACCGAGGATGAACGCGCCAACCGTGGACACCTCGTTGAGGGTGGTGAATCCGTCCGACGGCAGGTAGTCGGCGTAACGACGCGGCATGCCCTCGTTGCCCAGCCAGTGCTGCACCAGGAACGTGGTGTGGAAGCCGATGAACGTCAGCCAGAAGTGCCACTTGCCGAGACGTTCGTCGAGCATCCGGCCGGTCATCTTGGGGAACCAGAAGTAGATGCCCGCGTAGGTGGCGAACACGATCGTCCCGAAGAGCACGTAGTGGAAGTGCGCCACGACGAAGTAGGTGTCGGAGAGGTGGAAGTCCAGCGGCGGGCTGGCCAGCAGAACGCCGGTGAGACCACCGAAGAGGAACGTCACGATGAAGCCGACGGAGAACAGCATCGGCGTCTCGAAGGTGATGTGTCCCTTCCACATCGTGCCTATCCAGTTGAAGAACTTGACGCCGGTGGGCACCGCGATCAGGAACGTCATGAACGAGAAGAACGGCAGCAACACCGAACCGGTGACGTACATGTGGTGCGCCCACACGGCCACCGACAGCGCGGCGATCGACAGGGTGGCGTACACCAGGCCGGAGTACCCGAAGATCGGTTTGCGGCTGAAAACCGGGAAGATCTCGGAGACGATGCCGAAGAAGGGCAGCGCGATGACGTACACCTCGGGGTGACCGAAGAACCAGAACAGGTGCTGCCACAGGATCACACCGCCATTTGCGGGATCGTAGAGGTGCGCGCCGAACTGGCGGTCCACCTCGAGGCCGAGCAGGGCCGCGGTCAGCAGCGGGAAGATCAGCAGGATCAGGACGCTGGTCACCAGGATGTTCCAGGTGAAGATCGGCATCCGGAACATCGTCATGCCGGGAGCACGCAGGCAGACGACGGTCGTGACCATGTTGACCGCGCCGAGAATGGTGCCCAGGCCCGAAACGCCCAGACCCATGATCCACAGGTCGGCGCCCACACCCGGGGAGTGCACCGCGTCGGTCAGCGGGGTGTAGGCGGTCCAACCGAAGTCGGCGGCACCACCCGGGGTGAGGAAGCCGCTGATGGCCACGGTGGAACCGAAGACGAACAGCCAGAAGCCGAAGGCGTTGAGCCGCGGGAACGCGACGTCGGGCGAACCGATCTGCAGCGGCAGGACGAAGTTGGCGAAGCCGATGACGATCGGCGTCG
This sequence comes from Gordonia sp. NPDC003425, assembly GCF_053588635.1. Lineage (NCBI taxonomy): Bacteria > Bacillati > Actinomycetota > Actinomycetes > Mycobacteriales > Gordoniaceae > Gordonia > Gordonia sp. NPDC003425. The sequence continues at coordinate 158,363 of NZ_JBSFQI010000001.1, forward strand.
CGTACATCAGCAGCATCACCGTGCCGTGCATGGTGAACAGCTGGTTGAACTGCTCGGTGGAGAGGAACTGCATCCCCGGATGCGCAAGCTCGGCGCGCATCAGCAGCGCCATCAGACCGCCAATGAGGAAGAACGCGAAGCAGGCGGTGATGTACATCATCCCGATCAGCTTGTGATCGGTGGTGGTGATCAGCTTGTAGATGAACGAACCCTTGGGCTGGTAGCGCGCCGGATACGGACGCACTGATTCCACTTGCGTGGTGGGCTGGTCAACCGCGGTCACAGATCCTCCTCTTGCCGACCATTGGCCTCGTCACGTCGTGACTAAAGACTCTGTCGGCACATGAACAAACCGAGCGCTGATTACCGATCCTAAACCCTTCTCAGCCCCTCGGCCGAGCGGGTCCTACGATCTGTCGTATTAATTTGGCCGCCCGAGCCGTCACGGCAGGTCAGCATGCCGAACACCCTCGACGCGCCGGGCTCGCGACACCCCCGGAACGTGACCCCCGGACACAGGTTGGGGAAGGCGCGGGACGCGCCGTGCGCCGGGCGGGCGTCACATGCACCGATGCTAGTTTGTTGCGGTGCGAAGCGGCGGTGTGTTCCCAGGTGCGATGACCCCTCACGGGAGCCGTCGTGACCCGATCCGATCGGGCCGACGCACGGTGGGGACGATGCTCGTGGCGGGGATCTGTGCGCTTGCCGTCGGCCTGGCCGGCTGCGGGCAGGACGCCCCGTTGACCACCCCCGACGGGAAGCCGATCTCGACGTCGACCACCAGGATCGCGCAGGTCAACGTCGTCTCCGCCGACCGCGATTACGCACACACCTGCCTGGCTCCGACCGCACCCGACGATGCAGCGGCCGAGGTCGACCGCATCGTGGTCACCGACCCAGGGCTCCTCGACGCGGTCTGCGCGCTCGGGATCGGTCCGAAGGTCACCGCGGTCACCGCAGCACCGGGCTCTGTCCCGCAGTACCTCGGTCCGCAGCTGACCTCCGTCCCGGCGATCGGCACCGCCCCCGACGCCGCGGCCGTGAAGTCGGCCGCACCCGACGTGGTGCTGACCACCCCCGCGACCGCCGCCTCGGCCGCCGCATTCGGTGGCACCAGGGTGGCGACCATCGCACCCGGCGATTGGGAGCAGCAGTTCACCGAGGTCGCCGACGCCCTCGGGCGAGGCCAGAGCGCCCCCCGATTGCTCGACGAGTTCCGCACCGAGGCCACCAGAACCGGACGGCGCATGGATGCCGCCCATTCCCAGGTCTCGTTGGTCCGTTTCACTCCGAACGGCGAGGTGATCGAGGGCACCGAGAGTTTCGCCGGACAGATCCTGTCGATGATCGGCGTCCAGCGTCCCGCCTCGCAGCGCCGGCCCGGCACCATCACGGTGACCGACAAGAACTTTTCCGACGCCGACGCCGACCTCATCTATGTCAGCTTCGACGGTCCCGCCGGATTGTCGCGCGGTAAGGAGGTGCTCCTCAGTGATCGCTGGCTCGACATGGGCGCCCCCACCTGGAAGCGCGTGCTCGCCGTCAACGACGAGATCTGGTACGGCACGTCGGGGCTGGCCGCGGCGTGGCTGGTGCTCAACGACGTGAAGGGCTCGCTGGACGGCAGCTCCGCCGGAGAGTGATTCCGCCCGGTCATGGCCAGCCGGGAGCCGACGGGATCGACCCGTCGGCCACCGCCGCGGCCAACTGGGCATGGTCGCGTTCGGTCTGGTCGGCGTAGGCCTGTGCGAACGAGACCACCGAATCCTCGGCCTTGTTCGACTTGCCGAGGTATTGGGCGATGGCGCGAGCGTCCCCGCTGCGGCCATGAGCGCGGGCCAGCACGTGCCCGCACGCACTGGCGAACGCATCGAGGACGTGGGCCACGCCGGGACCGTCGGGGATCACCTTTCCGTCGCGGAACTGCCGCACGTAGAACTCCTCGTCCCCGATCCGGGTCCAGCCCAGGAACATGTCGGAAGCACTCTGGATCAGCCGTTGACCATTGACCACCCGCTGGCCGTGATTGGCGTACACGCTGGGTGCGAGAAACTTCTCGTACACCGACGGCGCGGCCTGCTTCACCTGCAGGAACAGGGGGTCGGCGGTCACGTGCTCCTCCAGCAGTGTCAAGAACACGCGCATGCCCACACTGCCCACGCCGACCACCTGCTGAACCGCGTCGACCATGTCGAAGCGACGTAGCAGCGCCGCAACCCTCTCGCCGAGCGACCCGTAGTACTTCACGACGATCTCGTCGAGTAGATCAGTGGCCGAGCCGTCGAGGTGTTCCCGGTACGGCGGGTCCTCGATGATCATCCGCTGTCCGTCGACGATGTGGGTGAACTTCTTCGACGCGCCGCGACTGGTGCGCTTCTTGGCCCGTTTGGTGATGGCCTTGTCGAGTTCGGCGCCCTGCGCCGGCGCCAGATACCCGGACAGTTCGTCGGCTGAGATCGTCTCCGCCCACACGTCCAGAATGGGCCAGCCCGCGTAGTCCAGCATCGACGTGTGGTAGGCGGTGAAGCCGGCGCGAACCGCGTCGACCGAGGCGTCCTCGGTGACCCCGTTGTCGCGGCCGAGCACCACCAGGCTCGCGAGGAACCGCAGCAGATCCCACTCGAACGGACCGGGCAGGGTTTCGTCGAAGTCGCGCAGGTCGAACGCCAGTGTGCGTTCGGGGGTGTTCCAGAGCCCGAAGTTGAGGACGTGGGCGTCGCCGCACATCTGTACGTGGATCCCCGTGTTCGGCCGCGACGCCAGATCGGCTGCCATCACCGCGGCGGCACCCCGGTAATACGTCCAGGGCGACTTCGACATCCGGCCATGCCGGATGGGGACGAGCCGTTGATCGCGGATCTCGTTCTGCGCCAGGATGGTCTGTAGGGCATCGTGGCCACGCCGCGACGGATCCCACTGCCCGAGTTGACTGCGCGGGACGACCTTGCGCGCCGCCTTCCCGACGGGATTGCGGGTGGTCGAGTACTTGGTGGGACCGGAAGCCAGCGCGGCGCTGAAGGTCGATGGCCCGGCGGCGGTGGTGGGATCCGACGGAGACATGTCCGGTTCGGTGACGGGCACGTCGGCCATGTCGTCGTTCGGCGTGTCGATTCCTGTCGTGTCGCCGTCTGTCGTATCGCTGCCTGTCGTATCGCCGTCTGACGTGTCGCTGCCTGACGTGTTGCCGTCTGTCGTATCGCCGTCTGTCGTATCGCCGTCTGTCGTATCGCCGTCGCCGAGTGGTGTCGTCATGGGTCAAGTGTGGACCGGTCTGCTCGCATACCCGGCAGTTGTGTCCAAACCGGTGTCGGCCGTCCCGGTTACAGTGGCTTCATGGGGTCGACCGTCTCCGAAGATCGCGTCGGGGCGGTGTCGGCGTCCGGACTGCATGTGCTGTGGCGCCCGGGTATCGGCCTGGCCGTCTGGCTGGACCCCGCATATTCCACCCCGGCCGGAGACCAGCTCCCTGCCACATCTCCTCACCAGACCGGTACCGCACTCCCCGACGCCGTGTCCACACTGTTGGCGGGCAAACGTTTTCGCCGCGACATCGCACTCATCGGGCCCGACGGCCACCGAAATTTCGTCTCCGCAATGACGTTGGGGACGTCGTCGGCCGTCACCCTGCTCGACGCCACCCGGTCCCTGCCGGTCGGCGGGGATGTCCGCTGGTGCCGGCTGATCCTCGACGGCGTTCGCCGATTCGTCGATGCGGGCGCGGTGGTGCCGGCCGTCGTCGACGTCGCCGGGGAGACCGTGGCGCGGTGGCAGCCGATTCCCACCCCGTCGTGGCGCAGTTGGTGCACGGTGGTGGCCGCGGGCGCGCCGCAGGTGCTCCTGGACAACGGGGGTGCGTCCGCGCTGGGTGACCTCGCCGCCGAACTGACAGACTTCGAATGCCGCTCCCGCCTCGCCGCGTCGATACCGCGCCTGGGCCCGGTCGCACCGTCCACGCCGGTGCTCGCCTCCCTGGTCGACGGCGCCACGGTGCCACCGCAGGCACGCCATCCGGCCACCCGGACGGCCTGGAGTCAGTGGAACAGCAGTGCACCGCAAGATGATTCGACACTGATCTTCCGGCTGCACGAGCCCGAGGATCTACCCGCTCCCGACGATTCCTTCGGCGAGTGGGAACCCGACATCGCCATCGCGGAGCCCCGGTGGCGCCTGCAGGTGTGTCGCCGGGCACCCGACGGCCACACCGAACCGGTGCTCCCCCATCGTCTCGACGCCCACGACCTCGACCAGATGACCACCGAACTCGCTTCGGCGGTGCGGGCTTTCGGGGAACTCGCCCAGGCGGAACCGGACCGCACCACGCTCGATTTCCTGCTGGGTACCCGCGCGGTGGAGCAGTTGTTCGCCGAGGGAGCCGCCGCCCTGGGTGATGCGGGATTCCCGGTTCTGTTGCCGCGCACGATCGCCGACGTGCGGCCGGTCCTCGGTGTGCGGGCGACACCGGTTCCCGGTGGCGGCGCGCCGGCCAGAATGGTCGGGTTGCGTGAGGTGCGGGAGTTCGAATGGCGTCTGTCGCTGGGCGACGATCCCGAGGCCGTCACACTCACCGACGGTGACCTCGACGAATTGTCGCGCCAGAAGGGCGATCTGGTCCGGGTTCGCGGAGTATGGATGCGCGCCGAGGGCGCCGCCCTGACCCGCGCGGCAGCATTCATCCGGACCCAGCGCGCCCTGCGCGCCACCGACCAACCCGCCGACATGGGCGAGTTGTTCGGGCTGGTGGTCGACGGAGCCGGCAACGCGCCCGTACCCGTGACCTCGGTCGAAGGGTTGGGCTGGCTCGACGACATCGCGGCCGGGGGCGCGCTGCGGCCGGCGCCACTGAGTCCCCCCGCGGCACTGGCCACCGAACTCCGTCCCTACCAACTCCGTGGACTCGACTGGCTCTGGTATCTGTCGACACTCGGGGTCGGCGGTGTCCTCGCCGACGACATGGGCCTGGGCAAAACCGTTCAGGTGATCGCACTGCTGTGCCGTGAACGGGAGTCCACACCCCCTGGCGCAGTCACCGAACCCACCTTGATCATCTGTCCGATGTCAGTGGTGGGCAACTGGTTTCGCGAGCTGCAGCACTTTGCACCGCACCTACGGGTGGTGGTGCACCACGGCGCCGACCGTGCGCGCGGCAGCGAGTTCGGCACACGCACCGACGGCGTCGACGTGGTGTTGAGCACCTTCGCGATCGCCACCCGCGATCGCGGACTCCTGGCGGGCCGGTCATGGCGGCGCCTGGTGGTCGATGAGGCCCAGCACGTCAAGAACGTCAACACCGCGGCAGCCAAGGCGCTGCGGTCGATTCCGGCCGCCCATCGACTGGCACTGACCGGAACGCCGGTGGAGAACCGGCTGGAGGATCTGCGTGCGGTGATCGACCTGGTGAATCCCGGAATGCTCGGATCTGCGTCCGTCTTTCGCGCACGTTTCGCCGAGCCGATCGAACGTGACCGCGACCCCGGGGCGTTGCGCAGGTTGACCGGTCTCACGCGCCCGTTCATCCTGCGGCGGGAGAAGAGCGACCCGACGATCATCACCGATCTGCCGGAGAAGACCGAGATCACGGTGCGCGCCAACCTGACCGTCGAACAGGCAGCCCTCTACCGCGCGATCATCGACGATCTGATGGCCGCACTCCGCGTGAAGCAGCAACGCGCGATGCGCCGGCGAACCGTCCTCGCCGCCCTCACCCGCCTCAAACAGGTCTGCAACCATCCCGCCCACTACCTCGGTGACGGCTCGGCGATCATGCACCGCGAGCAGCACCGTTCCGGCAAGGTCGAATTGCTCGGCGACATGGCGGCCACCCTGGTCGCCGACGGTGACCGCGCCCTGGTCTTCACCCAGTTCGCAGTCTTCGGCGAGATGCTCTCGGCGTGGCTCGGCGATCTGCTCGAGACGCCGATTCCGCTGTTGCACGGCGGTGTCACGCGCACCGAACGCGACCGGATCGTCGGGGAGTTCGGGTCGGGGCACACCGGACCCCCGATCCTCGTGGCCACGTTGAAGGCCGGCGGCACCGGGTTGAATCTGACCGCCGCCAACCACGTGATCCACGTCGACCGATGGTGGAATCCGGCCGTCGAGGACCAGGCAACCGATCGCGCGTACCGGATCGGTCAGCATCAGCATGTGCACGTCCGCCGGTTCGTCTGCGTGGGGACACTCGAGGAACGCATCGACGACATGGTTGCCAAGAAGCGTGAATTGTCGCGGCTCACCGTCGCCGCGGGCGAGAACTGGATCTCCGATCTCGGCGACGACGAGTTGTTCGACCTGTTCCGGCTACGCGACGAGGCGGTCAGCGAATGAGCCGCGGAACGGTCCCGGTGCGGGGATACGCGTTGACGCGCTGGTCGCGCACGTTTGTGGACGTGGTGGAGGGACGCGCCGACATCGCGGGCGTGGGCGAGATCACCGAGTCGGCCGACAGCCGTCGTATCGCCAAGGCGCGCAGATACTTTCGAGACCGACACGTACATCGGCCGGCCATCACACCCGGACGGGTGACCGCGTCGGTGGAGGGCAGCCAGCTCGAGCCGTTCGAGGTGACCCTCACGATGCGCACCGTCGATGCCGCGACGGTCGCCGAGCTGCTGCGGGCCAACGGTGGGGTCGATGACGTGATGTCGGTGACACGCGGCCAACAGCCGGCGATGCTCGGCGGGTTGCTCGGCCCCACCGAATCGGCCGACGTCGTCTCGGACTGCACGTGTCCGGACGAGTCGTCGCGCTGCATCCACGTGCTCGCGGTGGCCTACGAGGTGGCCGCCGACATCGACCGCTCACCGCTGACGTTGCTGACGGTGATGGGCACGGACCTGTCATCGATCCTCGACGCGCTCGACGATCGCGCCGCGGGCGCTCCGCGGGGTGACGCTTCGGGCGACGACGGCCGCACGCCGCCGGCCGGCAACGACTTCTACGGTGACCACTCCCCGCTTCCGGCGCTGCCGCGTCCTGCGCGGATGAATCCGCTCACCGACCTCGACACCACCGCGCTGCGGACGGCGCTGCGGGCGTCCGGTGTTGCCCCGGGCGATATCGCCGAGGCCATCGACCAGCTCGGCGACCTCTACGACCGGCTCGATCCTCGCGACGCACCGGAGGGATCCGGCGCGTAGTATGTGCCTCCGCCAACCACGGAGGTCGTGCGGTGCAAGAGCATTCAGGAACGGACCAACCCACCACGTCGCGCGTGCACACGTTAGTGACACGGCTCCGGCTCGACCCCACGCTCATCCTCTCCTCGGCCGGGATCGTCGTCGCGGCCGCGGCCGTTCTGCTCGGTATCCGCGCTGCGTTCGGAATGCCGACCGCCTTGTCGTCGTACTTCTGTGTGCTGCTTCTCCTTGCACCGGCGATGCGGCTCCCGCTGCGCTGGCTGTTTGCCGCCGCAGGCTGGGCGCTCATCGTCGCCGTGGTGGGTTACGTCATCGGCGAGCACCGTGACGGCACCGGAGGGTTGGCACTCCTCGTGGTGGCGCTCGTCGTGGTGTGCCTGGCGCAGTCGGTGCTTCGGTTCGGCCAGGTGGCCACGATCTCGCGATCGCCGGTCAATCTGATCCTGTTTGCCGCGATGCCGTCCACCGGCGCCCAGGCCTGGCAGGTGGTGCTCGGAGCGACAATCGGTGCCGTCTTGGCGGTGATCGGTGCCATTGTTCTCGCGGCGAGCAGATCCGGTTCCGACGCCGACGAGGACCTGTCCGAGGCCGTACCCGCCGAGAAGGTGTCCGACCAGTTGCGCAGCGGCCTGTACCTCGCGGTGGGATGCCTGATCATCTTCCTGGTCGCAGAACTCTCACCGTTCGAGTTGCCGCGCGCACAGTGGTCGCTGCTCGCCTTCTGCATGATCTTGGCGGTGGATGCCCCGATGCGCAGTTCTCGAATGCGGGAACGGATCATCGGCACCATCGCCGGCGCCCTGGCCGCGAGTGCGCTCAGCGCCTTGCCATCGCCCATCCCGTTGATCCTGGCGGCGATCTGTGTCGTACTCTGCCTCGCCTACATCCGCGCCCACGACTACACGATGTACGTGATCTTCCTGACGCCCGCGGTGCTACTGACGTCCAGTGGAAAATCGACGTGGTCGCTGGCTCTCGAGCACGTGGAAGCGGTGCTCGCGGCGATCGTGATGGCCTTGGCGCTCACCACCCTCGACACCTGGGTCGGCAATCACCGCCGAGCCCGCTCGTCACGGTGACCGCCGGCAGCCGTCAGAAGTCCCAGTCCTCGTCCTCGGTGTTGACGGCCTTGCCGATCACATACGAACTGCCCGACCCGGAAAAGAAGTCGTGGTTCTCGTCGGCGTTGGGTGACAGCGCCGAGAGGATCGCCGGGTTCACGTCGGTGTCGTCGCGCGGGAACATCGCCTCGTAGCCGAGGTTCATCAGCGCCTTGTTGGCGTTGTACCGCAAGAACTTCTTGACGTCCTCGGTCAGACCCACTTCGTCGTAGAGCGCCTCGGTGTAGTCGGACTCGTTGTCGTACAGGTCGAACAGCAACTCGAACGTGTAGTCCTTGAGTTCCTGCCGACGCTGCGGTGACTGTGTCTCGAGCCCACGCTGATACTTGTAGCCGATGTAGTAACCGTGCACGGCCTCGTCGCGGATGATCAGTCGGATCAGGTCGGCGGTGTTGGTGAGCTTGGCCCGGCTCGACCAGTACATCGGCAGATAGAAGCCGGAGTAGAACAGGAACGATTCGAGCAGCGTGGAGGCCACCTTGCGCTTGAGCGGATCGTCGCCACGGTAGTAGTCCATGACGATCCTGGCCTTGCGCTGCAGTTGGTCGTTCTCTTCCGACCAGCGGAACGCCTCGTCGATCTCCTTGGTGGAACACAGGGTGGAGAAGATCGAGCTGTAGCTCTTGGCGTGGACCGACTCCATGAACGCGATGTTGGTGAGCACCGCTTCCTCGTGCGGGGTGGTGGCGTCCGGGATGAGCGACACCGCTCCCACCGTGCCCTGGATGGTGTCGAGCAAGGTGAGCCCGGTGAACACCCGCATGGTGAGTTCCTTCTCGTATGCGGTGAGCGTGTTCCACGACGGGATGTCGTTGGAGACCGGCACCTTCTCCGGCAGCCAGAAGTTGCCGGTGAGGCGATCCCACACCTCCGCGTCCTTCTCGTCGGTGACGCGGTTCCAGTTGATGGCCGAGACCCGGCTCACCAGCTTGATCGGTGCGCCGTCGGCGGGGCTGTGCGTCCCTGCGGTCATGGTGTCGCCTCCTGTGGCGGGTTGATGTTCATGGTGCGAACTGGGGTCGGTGGAGGTGGGATCGGTCAGGTCACGTGGACGAGGTCGAGGACACGAGCGGCCACAAAGTGGTCGCCGATGCGCTCGACGTCGTCGCGCGGTATGCGGTGCCAGACGGTCAGCAGCAAGTCTGCTGCCGAACCACGCAGCGCCACATCGGCTTTCGAATGCTCACGACGCCACTCGAAGCCGTCTGCGGTGATGTCGACAGACCATTCACCGTCGTCGACGTCGGTGGCGTGCAGGTGCATCGACCGCCCGGCGAGTTCGGGTGGCACTCCGGGCCCGCGGGCGATGGAGCGCTGCGCGAACACCTCGAACCACTCGTCGATCGCATCCGTGGCCAGCGCTGCGGGAATCGGCGTCGGCTCCGGCGGCTGCGTCGCCGACTCCAGATCCCACCGATGCACGGCAACTTCGTGCGCCTGTCTCCGGTACCAGAACGCGACGGTGCGTTCGCCGACGAATGTGGATGCGCGATCGTCGGGGTCGTGCGAACCCAACGTGCTCACCAACTGGTCACGCCCCTCGACGTACCAGTCGATCACCGCGTCCGGACCGGGCACCGGGATACCGTCGTAGCCGCGGTACAGCCGTGTGCCCGCAACCCGGTCGGCAGCCCACCGGTGGACCGCACCCACATGCCCGAGCAGGTCGTGCACCGTCCAGCCCGGGCAGGACGGCACGGCGATCGCCAAATCACCGACCGACGTCGATGCGAGGATCTCGCTCTCCGACTTGATCGCGGCGAGCCACTGTTCTGGTTCCATGCGGTCTGCTCCCGTGAAGCCGCCTGCGCTACAGCATGCAGGAGACGCAGTTCTCCACCTCGGTGCCCTCAAGGGCCATCTGGCGCAGCCGGATGTAGTAGAGCGTCTTGATCCCCTTGCGCCACGCGTAGATCTGGGCCTTGTTGACGTCGCGAGTGGTGGCGGTGTCCTTGAAGAACAGCGTGAGACTCAGCCCCTGGTCGACGTGCTGGGTGGCCGCCGCATAGGTGTCGATGATCTTCTCGTACCCGACCTCGTAGGCGTCCTGGTAGTAGTCCAGATTGTCGTTGGTCATATATGGCGCCGGGTAGTAGACGCGGCCGATCTTGCCCTCCTTGCGGATCTCGATCTTGGCGGCCACCGGGTGGATCGAACTCGTCGAGTGGTTGATGTAGCTGATCGACCCGGTGGGCGGCACCGCCTGCAGGTTCTGGTTGTAGATCCCGTCGCGCGCCACCGCTGCCTTGAGTTCGCGCCAGTCGTCCTGGGTGGGGATGGCGATCTCGGCCTGTGCGAACAACTCCCGCACCTTGTCGGTGGCGGGCAACCACTCCTGGTCGGTGTATTTGTCGAAGAACTCACCGGAGGCGTAGGTGGAACGCTCGAACCCGGCGAAGGCACGACCACGCTCACGCGCGATCGCATTGGATGCCCGCAACGCGTGGAACAACACGGTGTAGAAGTAGATGTTCGTGAAATCCACTCCTTCTTCGCTGCCATAGAAGATGCGTTCGCGCGCCAGGTAACCGTGCAGATTCATCTGCCCCAGACCGATCGCGTGAGAGTCGTTGTTGCCCTTCTCGATCGAGGGCACCGAGGTGATCGCGGTCTGATCGCTCACCGCGGTCAGCCCGCGAATCGCCGTCTCGATGGTCTGTCCGATGTCGGGTGAATCCATCGTCTTGGCGATGTTCAGCGAGCCGAGATTGCACGAGATGTCCTTGCCCACATGGGAGTAGGACAGATCGTCGTTGAACGTCGACGGTGTCGACACCTGCAGAATCTCCGAGCACAGGTTGGAGTGTGTGATCTTGCCGTCGATCGGGTTGGCCCGGTTCACCGTGTCCTCGAACATGATGTAGGGGTAGCCCGATTCGAATTGCAATTCCGCCAGGGTCTGGAAGAACTCGCGTGCCTTGATCTTCGTCTTGCGAATCCGGCGGTCCTCCACCATCTCGTGATACTTGTCGGTCACGTTGATGTCGGCGAAGGGCACCCCGTAGACACGTTCCACGTCGTACGGGCTGAACAGATACATGTCGTCGTTGTTCTTGGCCAACTCGAAGGTGATGTCGGGGATCACCACGCCGAGACTGAGCGTCTTGATGCGGATCTTCTCGTCCGCGTTCTCCCTCTTGGTGTCGAGGAACCGGTAGATGTCGGGATGATGCGCGTGCAGGTACACCGCACCGGCGCCTTGGCGGGCGCCGAGTTGGTTGGCGTAGGAGAACGAGTCCTCGAGGAGCTTCATGATCGGGATGACACCCGACGACTGGTTCTCGATCTTCTTGATCGGTGCGCCGTGCTCGCGAATGTTGCTCAACAGCAACGCCACACCGCCGCCCCGCTTGGACAGCTGGAGAGCCGAATTGATCGACCGCCCAATGGATTCCATATTATCTTCGATGCGAAGGAGGAAACAGCTAACCGGCTCACCGCGCTGTTTTTTGCCCGAGTTGAGGAACGTGGGCGTGGCCGGCTGGAACCTGCCGTCGATGATCTCGTCCACCAGATTGCGCGCCAGCGCGGTGTCGCCGTCGGCCAGCGTCAGGGCCACCATGCACACGCGGTCCTCGAAACGTTCGAGGTAACGCTTGCCGTCGAAGGTCTTGAGCGTGTAGCTCGTGTAGTACTTGAACGCGCCGAGAAATGTGGGGAAGCGGAACTTCTTCGCGTACGCGTGCCCGAAGAGCAGCTTGACGAACTCGCGGTCATACCGTTCGAGGACCTCGGCCTCGTAGTAATTCTCCTCGATCAGGTAGTCGAGCTTCTCGTCGAGGTCGTGGAAGAAGACGGTGTTGAGATTGACGTGCTGCAGGAAGTACTGGTGCGCCGCCTCACGATCCTTGTCGAACTGGATCCGCCCGTCGGCGTCGTACAGGTTCAGCATCGCGTTGAGCGCGTGATAGTCGAGTTCGCCCGGATCGTGACCCGACGGCCCGGCATGCACTCCCGACTTGCTGGCCGAGGTGGTGGTGTCGGTGGTCGCGTCGGAGAGGGATGTGGTTGGCGACACGAAGAACTCCTGTGCAGCTAGAGGATGGGGTATGGCTGAGGACGGTGCTGACACGAACGAGGCTAGTAACGGGGTGCGACAGTCAGGCGCCGCGGGCGACCGATGTCGCGAACGCATCGCTCTCGGCGAACTCGGCGAGTCCGCGACGGACGCGCTCCACGTCCTCGGCGGTGCCCATCAGTTCGAAGCGATACAGATACGGCACCGAGCACTTCGCGGAGACGATGTCGCCGGCGAGGCAGTACTCTTCACCGAAATTCGTGTTGCCCCCGGCGATCACGCCGCGGATCAGCGAACGGTTGTGCGGATTGTTCAGGAACTTGATCACCTGCTTGGGCACGAAGCCGCCGCCGATACCCGACGACACCTTTCCACCCCCGTAGGTGGGACAGATCAGGACGTACGGCTCGTCGACGGTCACACCCCCCGCCACGCCGCCACTCAGCGGGATGCGCACGGCACGCACGCCGAGTTTGCCGACGAAGCGGTGGGTGTTCTCCGACACGGACGAGAAATAGACCACCAGCGGACCCGCCGTGGTGGTGGGTGATTGCATGGATGTTGAGTCGGTGGACATCATGATCGATCCGGCTTCCCCTTCGGATCGTGGGCGCGAACCTCAGGCAGCTGCCGCGGCCAGCGCCTTGATGCGGTCGAGACGGAAGCCCGACCAGTGCTCATCGCCCGCCACGACCACCGGGGCCTGCAGATAACCGAGCGCCATCACGTAATCGCGGGCCTCCGCGTCCTGGCTGATGTCGACGACCTCATAGGACAGACCCTGCTTGTCGAGAGCCTTGTAGGTGGCATTGCACTGGACGCAGGCCGGCTTGGTGTAGACGGTGATGGCCATTCGATCGCTCCTTCAGAAGGTGAGGTAGTCGAGGAGTCCTGGTGTGGCTCGCTACGAAACACTGGCGGTTCGGACGGTTTCCCAGAGTGAACTATGTGACTCAGGTCACCGATCCACCGCCTTCTCCGAGTCGCCCATTCCGGGGTTCGTCGTCGGCCTTGCTGGTGTGGAAAACACTACACCTAGTGTCTGACATTTGGGGTCACCACTAGAAGTTGTGAATCACATTCGTGAAAGTCGCTGGTCACCGGCGGTGCAGAATCTCGAATTGCCGCGTGTCGCGGCGCGTCGCGGCGCGCGCCGACGACCGAAACGCGCTCGACGCATCACAATCGTGTGATTCACCCGTATCCGCCGCCGGCGAGAGCCGGTGCCCAGACCAACGCCCGACACACAGTCAGGGAATGTTTCACGGCGCCGAATCGCTACACTGGAGTGAGACAACCGGACCATGGTCCGATTAATTCCCACACGATCGGGTCTCATCCCGTTCACCATCCTGTCGACCGTTAGGCTCATCGCATGCGCAAGCACATCGAGGACGGCCCGCTCCCGTTGCACGTGCACGGGCGCCCGGACAGCGAACGCGCAGACACCGAACGCGCAGACGCGGCCCGCAACCGGCAGCTGCTGCTGGCGGCGGCCAAGAGTCTCATCGACAACCACGGCGCCGCCGCGGTGACGATGGACGCCGTGGCGCGCGAAGCCGGGGTGGGCAAAGGCACCGTCTTCCGCCGCTTCGGCAGCCGGACCGGACTGATGTTCGCGTTGCTCAACCACTCCGAGTCCGAACTGCAACAGGCCTACCTCTCGGGTCCCGTACCGCTGGGTCCCGGCGCTGATCCGCTCGACCGACTCCTCGCCTATGGACGCGCGCGGCTGAAGATGAACCTCGACCACCTCGACATCCTGCTCGAGGCGGGCACCGACAACGGGGAGTTCTGGGATCACCCGGTGATGCGGGCGTCCACCCAGCACGTCCAGATCTTGTTGCGGCAGGTCGGGTTCCCCGACCCACTCGACGTCGTGGCGACGGCGATTCTGGCGCCGCTGGGCGCCGCCCCCCTGCGGCACCTGACCCGTGTGGTCGGCCTGGATTACGCGTCGATCCTGGCCAGTTGGGAGCGGATGGTCACCACGTTGGCCGCCGGACTGGGTCCTCGCTGACCCCACCCCTACTCGACGCGCGGACGAGTCCGATCCCCTTTAGCCTGGTGACACCTGGCGAAAGGAACGACCGTGAAGGCTGTCATCATCGGCGCGGGAATGGGTGGGATGAGTGCGGCGATCGCACTCAAACAGCTCGGCTTCGATGTCGAGGTCTATGAGCAGGTCACCGAGAACAAGCCGGTGGGCGCGGCCATCTCCGTCTGGTCCAACGGCGTCAAATGCCTCAACCATCTCGGGCTGGAGAAGGAAACCGCCGACCTCGGCGGCATCGTCGACACCATGAGTTACATCGACGGGCACACCGGAGACACCATGTGCCGCTTCAGCATGCAGCCGCTGATCGACGAGGTCGGGCAGCGCCCCTACCCCATCGCACGCGCCGAGTTGCAGCTGATGCTCATGGAGGCCTACGGAATCGACGACATCCACTTCGGTAAGCGGATGTCGTCGGTATCCGACGGTCCCGATGCCGCGACGGTCGAGTTCACCGATGGCACCTCCGACTCCGCGGACGTGGTCATCGGCGCCGACGGCGCCAAGTCGATCACCCGGGAATACGTCCTCGGCGGCCCGGTCACCCGGCGCTACGCCGGGTACGTCAACTTCAACGGCCTCGTCGCCACCGACCCCTCGATCGGCCCGGCCACCGAGTGGACCACCTACGTCGGTGACAGCCGCCGGGTCTCGGTGATGCCCGTGGCCGGCGACCGCTTCTACTTCTTCTTCGATGTTCCGATGCCCGAGGGCGAACCCTTTGAGCGCGGCACCGCCCGCGAAGTACTCGCCGAGGAGTTCGCCGACTGGGCACCGGGTGTGCAAAAGCTCATCGAGACCCTCGACCCCGCCACCACCAACCGTGTGGAGATCCTCGACCTCGATCCGTTCCATACCTGGGTCAAAGGCCGCGTCGCGGTGCTCGGCGACGCCGCCCACAACACCACACCCGACATCGGTCAGGGCGGCTGTTCGGCCATGGAAGACGCTGTGGCACTGCAGTTCGCATTCAAAGAACACCCCGACGACGTCCATGCAGCGCTCGTCGCCTACGAGGCGTCTCGCACCGAGCGAGCGGGCGACCTGGTGCTGCGTGCCCGCAAGCGCTGCGACGTCACCCACGGCAAGGACCCGGAGAAGACGTCCGCCTGGTACGCCGAGCTACGCGACGAGGACGGCTCCAACATCATCCGCGGCATCGTCGGCAACATCATGGGCGGACCGCTCACGTCCTGACCCGTCATCGGGCGACCGGGCCCGACCGTGAGTTTCCCGGCCGTCAGTTGCCCGGCGGCGTGAGCCGTCAGTTGCCCGGCGGCGTGAGCCGTCAGTTGCCCGGAGGCGTGATCGGCCGCCCCTGCTCGTCGGCCGCGATCCCGTCGTGGGAGACCAGCGCATTCTCCCTCGAGAGTGTGGGACCCGCGGCCAGCAGCGACACCACCGCCCAGGGGGCGGGCGAAGGCGAATCACCCAGTCCCAGAAGCGTTCCCGTAGCCTTGTCGGGCACTCCGAATCGCACACCGGTATCGCCGACGAAGAACCGCGACTCGGCACGGGCGCTGTCCGGCTCGTTCCCGGTGACCTGGATGTACTCGCCGCTGCCGGGTGCGAGATACACATGGTCGACGCCGGGCCCGCCGCCGTCGGCCGTGGCCACGTCGACGGCCTTCGCGCCGGCGGGCACCGGCAGCTGCCGGCCCACCAGAAGTTGGGTGGTCGCATTCGGTTCACCGGCGTCGCGCCGCCACACACGGCATGCGGTGGGTGACGTCTGGGCGTCCACCAAATGCGGTGTGACGGTGGGGAAATCATCCACCGGTAGGGCGTGTCGCACCGGTAGGGAAGCCACCGCGCCGGGCGCCACGGTGGCCACCGGCGCGGCACCCTCCCGGTCGGCGAGGCGCAGGATCTCGGCGGTCGCCGCCGAGATCGGCTGGACCCCATCACGCAGCGCGACAAAGTACTGCGGCACGTCGTCGATACCCGTCGACTTGATCACTGCCCCCACCGCCACCCCGGCCAGCGGCCCGGCACCGCCCGCCCCGTCGACGCGTGGCAGGGTGAGGTCGTCGACCTCCGGGAAAGTGTTGAGCAGGCCGGTGGCGATCGGCCGTGGAGTGACCCCCTCGAGCGCGAGCGCGCGCATCACCGGCACGCTGGCCGTGTCGACGCGTGCACGCACCGACACCGTCGCCGATGCCCGCTGCAGCTGATAGACGAGGAAGGTGTCGGTGCCGTCGGTCACCAACAGCGCGGCATCGCGCTGCGCCACGTCGATGCCGTCACCGAGTGCGGGTGGCGCAGCAAGCACCGACAACCGGCGGGATGAGGCGTCGGCCGAGGACGGGTCGGTGTGCTCGCCGACGGGTCCGTCGCACACCGTCCACACCGAGATGTCCGGATGCGCCGACGACGGCAACGCGAACGGCGCACCGGGAATCCCCAGCAGCGGGCCGCGCGGATAGCGCGCCAGCTTGCGATCACTCACCGAGGCAGGCGTGGCCGAACTGCCGGTGATCAGTCGTGCGGATGCCAGATTCAGGACCGGGTGCAGGGTGCCGTCGATCAGGACGTAGGTTCCGCCGGTCTTGCCGGCGATGATGTTCGCCTTGCCCACCGAACCCTGCGGCGACACCAGCCCCCAGATCCCGAATCCGGCCAGCGCCAGCAACGCGAGCACGGTCCCGACGACCAACGCCCGCGACTGGGAACGCATCGGGTCGTGCAGCATCCGGACATCGCGGCGGACCAGCGCGTGCTCGAGTCGGCGCAGCAGGAAGCGATATCCGTTGACCTGAGCCTTCGTGGTCAGCTGACGGGCCATCGCTCCCCCTGTGTACATGTGCGCGCCACCGCCGGTCGCGGTACTCGCGCGTCGCAGCACGCGCCGCGTCCGTCGAGTGTGACGGGCGGCGCCCGCGTCCGGTTCCCCCCGGCGGCGATCGGCGTTCGTTCGAACGACATGGCCGCCGGCGCGGTGGATTCCGCCGCGCGTCCGGCCGCGGCGCGGTAGTAGCCTAACCGAAACCCGATCACCGGCAGCGACGTGTCCGGGTGCCGGGGCGGACTTCGAGGGGGCGGTCGATGACGGTGACGACGCAGCGCCGTGCCGTGTCCACGGCATCGCGTCGGATGCCACACCTGCCCGGTCTGGCGACTCTTGTCGGTGTGCAGGTGCTCCTCGCCCTCGGCATGATCATCTGGATCGCGTCGGGCAGTCCCTGGGGGTGGATCGCACTGCTCACCGCATTGCTGATCGCCCTCGCGTTCATTCCGCTGGGCGAGCGCGCCTCGGCGGCGGCGGCGGGCACACGCCGCATCGGCTTCGCCTGGTCACGCATGCGACGGCGCTCCGCCGAGCTGACGCCCGCTCCGTTCGACATACCCATCACCCGGCCGCCGGCCCGCGGTGCGCGAACGGCGCAGGACCCCGGTGGACATGTCGGCGCGCGCTGGGCCGGCGGCACTCTCATCACGGTGTTGCGCGTCTCCCCCGCAGCACCGGCCCCCACCCATCTCACCCCGCACGGCGGCATTCCGGGTACCGACGAGGGCCAGCTGATTCCGCTGACCGCCCTGGCCATGTGTATCGACCCGTTCGACATCCCGCTGGCCTCGATCGACGTCATCACACGTGGGGTGCGCCTCGGGGGAACCGGCCGGGTCGCCGCCGCCTACGACCGCACACTGGGGCCACTGCCCGCCACCGCCCATCGCTCGGTCTACGTCGTCTTGCGCCTGGACCCCACCGATTGCGCCGACGCGGTGGCCCGACGAGGCGGGGGCGCAACCGGCGCACTGCGCACGGCCACCATCACCACCCGGCGTGTGGCCCGGCGGCTCACCGAGACCGGACTGCAGGCCGTACCCCTCAATGCCGCTGAAATCACCTCTGTCACAACGCAGTTGACCGAAGGGGCGGCACTGGAGAGCACGTCCGAGGAGTGGCAGGGGGTGCATGCGGGCCGAGTCCGGATTCGCACCGCCGCCATCGAGCCCGCCGACCTGGGCCGGGTGCTGTCCACCGCCTGGGTGAACCAGGCGCTGTCGACCACGACGGCGCTGCGCCTGGCCAACGGCCCCGACGGACGCCTACGGGTCAGCGCACTCCTACGTGTCGCCGAACTGCCCGATGCCGGCCGCGCGATCACCGCGTGGCCGCGGGGCGCGTGGCCGGTCGACGGGCGTCAGTTCGACGCCCTGACCGCCACCATCCCCACGGCCGCCTCCGCACGGTTGTTCCGGCACCTGCCCGCCACCTCGGGGGGCGCCGCATACGACCTGCTCGCAGCCATCGCGCTGCCGGCCGCGGGCTGCGGACAACTCGTCGGCGCCGATCACCTCGGCCGGGCCGTGGCGATCCCGCTGTACGGTCCCGATGTTGCCGACGTCGCGGTGATCGGTGGACATCGTCTGGCCACACTGCTGACCGCGCGTATCGTCGCGACGGGCGCGGCCGTCGTGGTGCACACCACCCGGCCCGATCGGTGGGCACGACTGGCGGAATCCGTCGGCGACCCGCGGCAATTCTCGGTCCACCAGCGTCATCCCGGTGCCGCAGGTCACTTCGGGGTGGAGGTGTACGACGGGGTGGCGCCACACCCAGCGCCGGCGGGCACCACCCGGCTCTTCCTCACGCAGACCGACGCGCCGGAGGTCGCCTCGGCGACGATCGTGTTGATGCAGGATCCGCGTTCCCCCCAAGACATCACGGTCACGACCCCGGACGACCGGTTCCGCGTGACCATGGTCGCCACCGACGAGGAATGGACCCTGATCGGGTCCGGACCGACGGCACGATCCGTCCCGCCTAGGCCGTTCCCGCCAGCGGCACCAGGGCCCGGAAGAACACCGCGCGGCTAGCGGCCGCGCGCACCACCACATCGGGATCACCGTCGGCAAGCCAGACCGCACGGCCCTGCGGAACGGTGAGCGAATCGCCGGTGCCGGGTCGGACCTCGACCGAGCCGGACAACACCATCAGGATTTGCGGTCCCGGCATGTCGAAGCAGATCGAGGACGCATGAAGCATGCCCGTGCCGTCGAGTTCCACACTGGAGAGCCGGAATTCGCCGAACGGCGTCAGGTAGACCCGCTCGGCGCCGACCATCCGGATGCGGGGTTGTAGCTCGTCCTCCGCGACGGGCGTGAAGTCGAGGACCTTGAGCAACTCGGGCACGTCGATGTGCTTGGGGGTCAAACCGCCGCGCAGCACGTTGTCGGAGTTCGCCATGATCTCCACGCCCGTACCCCGCAGATAGGCGTGCAGATTACCCGCCGGCAGGTACAGGCCCTGCCCCGGACTCAGCGACACCCGGTTGAGCAGCAGGGACGCGAGTACGCCCGGATCGTTGGGATACATCTCGCCGAGTTCGAGGACCGTCCGCAGTTCCTTCACGAAGGGGGTGCCACCGGCCTCGAGCGCACCGACCGCCGCCGCGAGTACGGCCGGGACCAGCGCCCGGATCGAGGCCTCGGGCAGCGTCAGCCACGTGGTGAACAGGGCACGCAGGCCTTCGCGGTCGGGCTGCCCGGCCAGCATCCCGAGGAAGGGGTCGAGCTCGCTGATCTGCAGTGCGCGCAGCAGTTCGATGGTCCGCCCCGGGTCCCGGAAACCTGCCAGCGCGTCGAAGTCGGTCACCGCGACGATCAGTTCGGGTTTGTGCCAGGGGTCCTTGTAATTGCGGTCCGACGCGTCGAGGGGAACGCCCTGCGCATTCTCGCGGTCGAACCCCTCGCGTGCCTGGGCGGCGCTCGGATGTGCCTGCAACGACAGGGGCTCCTCGGCGGAGAGATACTTCAGCAGAAACGGCAGCCGCTTGCCGAACTCCGCGGTGCACCCGGCGCCCAATGCGAAGACGGGGTCGGAGTCGATCACGGTGAGCAGATCCGAGACCGGCCGGTTCTGCGCGTCGAGCACATGTGCCGGACCCTGCGGGTGCGCGCCGAACCACAACTCGGCCTCCGGGTGTGGCGACGGGACCGGCATCCCGCGCAACGACGCGATCGCGGTCCGCGAACCCCACGCATAGGGCCGCACCACACCCTCGAGTACCTTCATCGAACCCCGCCCGCGGTCAATGCCAGATAGACCGCCGCCATCTCCACCCGCTCGGCCACGACGAGCAGCGACGCCAGGTCGGTAGGTGCGTCGCCGAGATCGTCGGGTCCTGCCGGGCCACCGGCAGGAGTTGCGGGCGAGGCCTGCTCACCCACCACCACGTCCGCGTCCGGCATTCCCGCCGCCACCTGGCGCGTGTACCACTCCCGGGCAGCGGTGGTGGCCACGAACACCCGGGGCGGCGGATCGGCCGCAGGACCATCGATGTCCGGGTCGAAGAAGATGGGATCGACCTCGGGTCGACGATTCGCCCAGATTTGCCTGGACGTCTGCGCAGCCGTGGCGAGATCGCTTGTGCCGCAGACGATTCCAGATACCGAGAGCAGTGTTGCGGCATTGTGGGATGCGATCACGGTGGCGGCGGGACCGTCGCCGGTCCACACCGTCGGGCGTTCACCGATTCGTGCGGCCAGCAACTTCGCCTGATTGTGAAACGTCTCGCGGGAGGAGTGGTTTGCGGCCGCCTCCGCGTCGAGGGCATCGGCCACGTCATCCAGACGCGGCATGGCACCGGTGAGCCGCACCCCGGTCAGCGACGCGAACACCGCGAACAGCGCCGCGACGTTGCCGGCGAAGGCGAAGCGCCGGTCGACATGCACCCGGGGCGAGGCGTCGATTCCATTTCCGGACAGCGCATCCCGCAGTGGACCTTCGATCGGGGCGACGACGACCACTTCGGCGCGGCGCCGGGACGCGCGCGCCGCGGCGTCCGCGAGAACCATGTCACCGGCGTCGTCGCCGACCACCACGACGACGTCGAGCGGACCGATCCACCCGGGTAACGACGGACAGGAGACAATCGGGACGTCCAGGCGCCCGGCCAACAGCGCCGACACGCATGCGCTCGCCGCCCGTGCTGTACCGGTGGCCGCGCACACCACCACCACACTGCGCGGCCGCAGCTCGTCGAGTGGCTCGAACACGCCCTCCCGGAGTGCCTCGGCCACCGCGCGTACCTGCGCGCCACCGAGGGCCGCCACCGGGAGCAGTCCGTCGACGTCGGCCGCGATCAGATCGTCGACGTCGTCGAGGTCGGGAGCACCGGTTCGCATGACACTCAGCCTAGCGATGCACGACGCTCGCCGTCTCAGTCGATGGGGTCGGGCAAGACCCGGAGATGCCCACGACGCCCCGGACGCGGCTTGACCGCACCGGAACGATGCGGTCCGCCTCCCGAACGGCCGCCGTCGGCCGGGGGCGAATCGAGCACGGGTCCGGTCGAGCGGTGTCGGCCCGACTGCACCTCGTCGAACAAATCCTGGTCGGCTCCGGCTCCGCCGCCGTCGGCGAACCCGACCCCAGGACGACCCGCGGAGTTGCGGAACGGCCGGCCACCACGGGCAGCGCCGCCACCGGCGGCCCCGACCTCGCGAACCGCTTCGGCGAGCGCGGTGAGTTCGTAGTCCTCGGCGACCGGCGCCGAGAAACCCCGCTCGCTGCGCAGCATCTGCCAGCCCCGCGGAACGGTGATCCGCGCCGCGTGATCGCCGCACAGATCCCACGAATGCGGTTCATCCGACGTCGCCAGCGGCCCGATGACCGCCGTGGACTCGGCGTACACGAAGGTCAGGGTCGCCACCGCCGCCCGGGAGCAGCCCGGTCGGCAGCACTGTCGGGGAAGCTTCACGCCCACGAGGTTATCCCGGCGTGTCGGCGATCACGGGTGGCGACACGCGCCTGCCGCCGACACCGGACGGGGGCTTGCGGACGGGCCTTGCGGACATGACGGCGCGGTGGCCACTACACTCGCGCCATGCGTATCGATCGGCGGCGGCAGGCGCGGGATCGCAATCCGTCACCGACCACGGCCGTCTCGCGTCGTACGCGCCGGGACCGCCGGGGCCGTGGACTTCGCGCGCCCCTGCTCCCGCAAGGTGTGCCGGCCTGGCAGAGCAGATCCGACGACTTCGACGCCGTCGTCCTGGAGGCATTCGCAGAGATCGACGGCCGCTGGCACGAGCAGTTGGCCGGACTCGATATTGCGGTGGACGAGATTCCCCGTTTGCTGCCGCGGGATCCGGAGACTGTGCAGTGGCCCGAAGAGGTGACCGCCGACGGGGCGGTGCCGTTGGCGCGCCTGATGCCGGCCGGGATCGATGTCGCGGGCCAGCCCACGCGGGCTCAGATCATTCTCTTCCGGCGCCCGCTGGAGAGCCGGGCCAAACGCGGCGCCGATCTTCTCGATCTGGTCCACGAGGTGCTGGTGCAACAGGTGGCCACCCACCTCGGCATCGACGAGGACACCGTCGACCGCGGGCCGGAGTGACTCCTACCCTCGCATCCTCGCGGGCAACGAGTTCGGGTCAGATGATCCCGCGCTTGAGGCGGCGACGCTCACGCTCGGAGAGCCCGCCCCAGATGCCGAACCGCTCGTCGTTGTGCAGCGCGTACTCGAGGCATTCGGCCTTCACCTCACACCCCTGACAGATGCGCTTGGCCTCGCGGGTGGAACCGCCCTTCTCGGGGAAGAACGCCTCCGGATCGGTCTGCGCACACAGCGCCCGGTCCTGCCACTGATCCTCGACCGCTTCGAAGAGATCGTCGAATTCGTTGGGCACCAGGGAAAGGTGCCGACGGGCTCCAGTGGCCTCGTCCATGGTTCCGGTGCCGCCGATCAGCGACTCGTCAACCGGCCCAAGGGTTCTGAACATCGAGTCCAAACCATCCTCGGGATCAAATGCGGAACTGTCTTGTGGTTCAAGGGGATTGCCGATCGCATTGTCAAAAGCCATCGTCGGCGCCTCCTGCCTGGGAAGTCGTTTCTCGTTCTGTCATCGTGCATCGCGACGCCACTGCCGCCTGCCACTCATACCCGTACATTCTCGATCTTCACCAAGTGTCCGGCGCGACGGTCACCCCGATGGTGTCCGAACAATCCGTCCGGATTCGAACAATTGATCGAAGCCCTTGCGGGCCAGTGCTTCTCGATCTCGAGCCCGGAATGACACTGATGTGATTACACACGCACACCGCGGGTCTGGTCAAGTTGAATCGAAAGATTCCTTAATACCATCGACCGACGCCGGAGCTCCGGTAAGACACGATGCGTGTTCGCCGGGGGGTGGATTCTCACATTCTGACCCGATCGCCCGGGGTCGGATCGTGGTCCGTGGTAGGGGCTCGGGAACCAGTCACTACAGTTGGTCGGGTGAAGGTGACGGTACTCGTCGGCGGTGTCGGCGGCGCACGATTTCTGACCGGTGTCCGCGAACTACTCGGCCCGACACCGTTTCCTGCCGTCGAGGCAGCCGACGAGGGGGCGCCGTCGGATTCGCCCGCGAGTGCACACGAGGTCACCGCGATCGTCAACGTCGGTGACGACGCCTGGATGCACGGGGTACGCATCTGCCCCGATCTCGACACCTGCATGTACACCCTCGGCGGTGGTATCGACCCCGAACGCGGCTGGGGACGCCGCGCGGAGAGCTGGCACGCCAAAGAAGAACTCGCCGCCTACGGCGCCGATCCCGACTGGTTCGGTCTCGGTGACCGCGACCTGGCCACGCACCTCATCCGCACGCAGATGCTCGACGCGGGCTATCGCCTCTCGGACGTCACCGCGGCGCTGTGCCGG
This sequence comes from Gordonia sp. NPDC003425, assembly GCF_053588635.1. Taxonomy (NCBI): domain Bacteria; kingdom Bacillati; phylum Actinomycetota; class Actinomycetes; order Mycobacteriales; family Gordoniaceae; genus Gordonia; species Gordonia sp. NPDC003425. Next base: position 182,350 of record NZ_JBSFQI010000001.1, read on the forward strand.
CGCTGGCAACCGGGCGTACGCCTGCTGCCCGCCACCGACGAGAGGCATGAGACGCACGTCGTGGTGGCCAAACCCGACGGCGCCGAGGACGAACGGGTCGCGATCCACTTCCAGGAGTGGTGGGTGCGCTACCGCGCCCAGATCCCCACTTTCGGTTTCGCACAAGTCGGTTCGGATGAGACGCAGACCGCTCCGGGGGTGTCCGACGCGATCGCCGAGGCCGACATCGTGTTGCTCGCGCCGAGCAACCCGGTGGTGAGCATCGGCGCGATCGTCAGCGTGCCGGGTATGCGTGCGGCCCTGCGGTCCACGTCGGCGCCGGTGGTGGGGATCTCCCCGGTCATCGACAACCGGCCGCTACGCGGAATGGCCGACGAGTGTCTCGCAGTGATCGGGGTGCAGACGTCGGCGGCTGCGATCGCAGAGCACTACGGGGCGCGCAGCGGCAACGGCATCCTCGACGGCTGGCTCGTGGCCGACGGTGATCAGGCGCACGTGAACGGGATAACGGTGGGTTCGGCCCCCTTGCTGATGACCGACGCGTCAGCGACGGCACGGATGGTCCGCGCCGCGTGCGCGCTCGTCGGCGTTGCGACGCCCGAACACGCGGCCGGCGGACAATGGTGAGCATCGCCGACCACCGGGCACATGGCGCGATCGAGATCCTGCCGGTCACCGGACTGCCCGAGTTCACCACCGACTCCGATCTCGCAGCCGAGATCCTCGGCCACGCACCGTGGTTGCACGACGGCGACATCCTGGTGGTCACCAGCAAGGTGTTCTCCAAGACCGAGGGGCGGATGGTCACCGCACCGACCGATCCCGACAAGCGAGATGCCTTGCGACGCCGGCTCATCGACGAGGAGTCGGTGCGCGTGCTGGCCCGGCGCAACCGCACCCTGATCACCGAGAACCGCAACGGGCTGGTGCAGGCAGCGGCGGGCGTCGACGGCTCCAACGTCCCCACCGACCGGATCGCGCTGCTGCCCGTCGACCCCGACGCCAGCGCCCGATCGCTGCGTCAGGCGATCGCCGCTGCGGGCGGGCCGACGGTGGCGGTGATCGTCACCGACACCATGGGCCGCGCCTGGCGGACCGGACAGACCGACGTGGCGATCGGCGCCGCCGGGATCGCGGTGACCCACCCGTACGAGGGCGCAGTGGACGGCCACGGCAATCCGTTGCTGGTCACCGACATCGCCGTGGCCGACGAGATGGCCGCGGCCGCCGATCTGGTCAAGGGGAAGCTGGACGGAATCCCGGTGGCGGTGATCCGCGGATACGGCGTGGTGGACGACGGGTCCGCCGCGGCCGATCTGGTCCGCCCCACCGAGGACGATCTGTTTCGCCTCGGTACCGAGGAGGCGATCGTCCAAGGTCGCCGTGAGGCCATCCGCACCCGTCGGTCGGTGCGATCGTTCACCGACGCACCGGTCGATCCGCAGGATCTGCGCGACGCATGCGCCGACGCTCTCACGGCACCGGCTCCCCATCACACACACCCGGTGCGACTGGTCTGGGTCCGCGATCGCCGACGGCGACGGGAATTGCTGGACGCGATGGCGGCGGACTGGCGGGCCGATCTGGAAGCCGACGACAAGTCCGCCGAGTCCATCCAGAAGCGGCTTCGACGGGGCGCCATCCTCTATGAGGCAACCGAACTCGTGATTCCGTTCCTCACCCCGGACGGCGCCCACTCCTACCCCGACGCTCGCCGCGCGGCGGCCGAGCACACGATGTTCACCGTTGCCGCCGGCGGCGCGGTGGCCAGTCTCCTCGTCGCGCTCTCGGTTCGGGGGCTGGGCAGTTGCTGGGTGGGGTCGACCATTTTCGCGCCCGCGACGGTGACTCGTGTTCTCGACGTCGATCCCCGCTGGGAACCGTTGGGCGCGGTCGCCATCGGCCACCCGGCCCACGAACTCACGGTGCGTGATCCGGCGCCGACGGATCAGTGGCTGGTGCAACGATGACCGCTGCGTCGCTGCATTCCTCGACGGTGGAGCTGCTCACCTCCTGGGTCGCGCCGAGCCCCGAACAGGATTCGTTGCGGCACACCTACTTGGCCTTTCTCGCAGCCGCCCCCGATGCCTGCCTTCGCCGGTCGGTGCCCGGTCACGTGACGGCGTCGGCCATGGTCTTCACTCCTTCGCTGACCCACGTGTTGCTGACCTTGCACCCCCGCATCGGCAAATGGGTGCAGCTCGGTGGTCACTGCGAGCCGGAGGACCACACGATCGCCGCCGCCGCACTCCGGGAGGCGAGGGAGGAATCAGGTAATCCCGGCATCGAGCTGACCGGCGGCCTCGCACGGCTGCACACCCATCCGATCACTTGCTCACTCGGTGTGCCCACGCGACATCTGGACGTCCAATTCGCCGCTGTCGCACCACTTTCCGACACCGACACCGCGCTACCCGCGATCGTGTGCAGCGACGAGTCGACGGATCTGCAGTGGTGGCCGGTCGACGGCCTACCCGCGGACACCGATCGGATCACGGTGACACCGCTCATCAACGACGCACTACGGCTGTTACGGAGCCTGCCGGCTCCCATGGGACACGACTGATCCGGTCGCTCAGACCTGGATTCCCTTGCCCACGGTGACCACCCCACCCGCGCTCACCGCGAACCGGTCACGATCGGACTCCACGTCGACACCGACCTGCCCGCCGTCGGAGACCACCACGTTCTTGTCGAGGATCGCGTGCCGCACCACCGCGCCCTTGCCGATACGCACACCGGGCATCAACACGCTGCCCTCCACCACGGCACCGTTCTCGATCACCACATTCGACGACAACACCGAGTTGGTCACCGTGGCGCCCGAGATGATGCACCCGGCACCCACCACGGAGTCCGACGCGTGACCGCCTTGGACGAACTTCGCCGGCGGAAGGTTCAGTGATTCGCCGCGAATCGGCCACCGCAGATTGTAGAGGTTGAACACCGGATGCACCGACACCAGGTCCATGTGGGCGTCGTAGAAGGCGTCGAGCGTCCCGACGTCGCGCCAGTATCCCTTGTCTCGTTCGGTCGCCCCCGGCACCTCGTTGTCCTTGAAGTCGTAGACGTATGCGGTGCCTCGCCCCACAAAGGCGGGGATGATGTCGCCGCCCATGTCGTGGTCGGAGTCCGGGTCGGCGGCGTCGGCGCGGATCGCATCGACCAGTGCGTCGGTGGTGAACACGTAGTTGCCCATCGATGCGAACGCCGCATCGGGATCGTCGGGGGTTCCGGGCGGGTCACTGGGCTTCTCGAGGAAGCGGGTGATGAGACCGTCGTCGTCGGAATCGATCACACCGAAGGCGGACGCCTCGGCGCGAGGCACCCGGATACCGGCCACCGTCACGTCGGCACCGGAGGCGATGTGTGCCTCCACCATCTGTGAGGGATCCATCCGATACACGTGGTCGGCACCGAACACGACGATGTAGTCGGGCTTCTCGTCGAAGATCAGATTCATCGACTGGAAGATGGCGTCGGCACTGCCGGTGTACCAACGCGGGCCAAGTCGCTGCTGTGCGGGCACCGGTGTGATGTATTCACCGTGAAACCCCGATGACCACCAGGTCTGCGAGATATGGCGATCAAGTGAATGCGACTTGTATTGCGTGAGCACACAGATTCGTTCGTAGCCCGCATTGACGAGGTTGGACAGCACGAAGTCGATCAGTCGGTAGGCACCCCCGAACGGAACCGCGGGTTTGGCGCGGTCCATCGTCAACGGGTAGAGGCGTTTTCCCTCGCCGCCGGCGAGGACGATTCCGAGCACATGCGGCTGCGATCTCACACTTCCAACTTAACCGTCATCCCAGGCCGGGGCCAGACGAAAAGCAGTACGAAACGCCATAGTTGCGTGGGTTCGGTATCGAGATCGCACGCTGCGATGGCGAAGTGACCGCCGTACCGCTAGCGTCGTGTGCCATGAAGGTGGCGATGATGACGCGGGAGTATCCACCTGAGGTCTACGGCGGCGCCGGAGTCCATGTCACCGAACTCGTCCGGCATCTCCGTGATCTCGTGAGCGTCGACGTCCACTGCATGGGCGCGCCGCGCGACACGGCATTCGTCTACGCACCCGATCCCGCTCTCGCCGACGCCAATACCGCGTTGGCGATGCTCTCGACGGATCTACGGATGACCCACGGCGCCGCCGGTGCCGACGTCGCGCACTCGCACACCTGGTACACCGGCCTCGCCGGCCATCTGGCCGCCGAACTGTATGGCATTCCGCACGTACTCACCGCGCATTCGCTCGAACCGATGCGCCCGTGGAAGGCCGAGCAACTCGGTGGCGGGTACCGGGTGTCGAGCTGGGCCGAGCGTAATGCCGTGGAAAACGCCAACGCCGTGATCGCGGTCAGTTCGGGTATGCGCACCGACGTCTGCGACACCTATCCGCGACTCGATCCCGACCGGGTGCACGTGGTGCGCAACGGCATCGACACCACCGCGTGGTTCCCGGTGGACGAGCCGTTCGGCCCGGACTCGGCGCTCGTTCGTCTCGGCGTGGACCCGGATCGGCCGATCGCGGCCTTTGTCGGGCGGATCACTCGCCAGAAGGGCGTTGCGCACCTGGTGGCCGCCGCGCATCATTTCGATCCGGATGTGCAGTTGGTGTTGTGCGCGGGCGCCCCCGACACGCCGGAGATCGGCGCCGAGATCGAGGCGGCCGTGGCGCAACTGTCGGCGACGCGTGCCGGTGTGTTCTGGGTGCGGGAAATGCTACCACTCCCCCGCATCAGGGAAATACTGAGTGCGGCAACAGTTTTCGTGTGCCCGTCGGTGTACGAACCGTTGGGCATCGTCAACCTCGAGGCGATGGCCTGCGCCACCGCGGTGGTTGCGTCGGAAGTGGGTGGCATCCCGGAGGTGGTGCGTGACGGCGTCACCGGACGTCTGGTGCCCTACAACCCGGCCGACCCGGTGTCGTTCGAACGCGGCCTGGCCGAGTCGGTCAACGCGGTCGTCGGGGATCCGGCGGGCGCTGCGGCGATGGGCGCTGCGGGGCGCGAACGTGCACAGGCCGAGTTCTCCTGGTCGAGCATCGCCGAGCAGACGGTCGCGGTCTACGAGGCGTCGATGCGCTGAGCGGGTCGACACACAGTGGCGGTCACGGCGACGGTGACCGGTAGCGCTGTAGTGCCTCCGTTGGTCAATGCCGCTGCGGCATCAGCGATCTCGCGTGTGGTTCGGTGAAACGCGGACGGCCCCATGCCGACGAGGTCGCCGATCACCTGCGCATCGCAATCGTGGCGGTACACGATCTCCCTGTGGTCGATCACCTCGAAAGCGGGAGCGACGGCCTCGGCCACCTGCTCGGCCTTGTCGGTGGCGATGCTCAGCATTCCCATCGGCTCGATGAGTTCGGCGAGATGGTCGCGCCGGGGCGTGACGATCACCCAGATGCCGCCGGGCGCGAGGATCCGGAGGGTCTCGGACACGTTGCGCGGAGCGAAAACCGACAACACCTCAGTGGCGATCCCGTCGGCCAGTGGCAGCCTCCGCCAGACGTCGGCAACCACTGCCGCCGCCCGGTCGACGGTGCGCGCGAGGGTGCGCGCGCAGTACTTGGAGAGGTCGATGCCCAGTCCGCGCGCGTCCGCGGGCGCGTGCGCGAGAGCGGCATGAAGATAATGGCCAGGGCCGGAGCCGAGATCCACGATGATCGGGCGGCCACTCGACGCCTGCCGCCAGTCCGCGCCGATCTCGCCGACGCCCGCCACGACGCCGTCGAGAACCCCCGCCCGGTGCACGCGGACACGGGCGGCGACCATGTCGGCGGTATCAGAACGCATCGACATCGGCCGCCCGTCGAGCAGCGACACGTACCCCTGACGAGCGATGTCGAATGAGTGCCCGCCACCACAGCGCAGCGCTGATTTCTCCAGGGAGACCGGCGCACCGCAGATCGGGCAACGCAGAATGTCGAGCAGATCGCCGAGAGCGGCGATCGAGGTCAGCTGGTGACTCCGCGCAGTTCCTCACCCAGTGCGCTGGCCTCGTCGGCGGTCAGTTCCACCACGAGGCGTCCGCCACCTTCGATCGGAATGCGGACAACGATTCCACGCCCTTCCTTGGCCGCTTCGAGGGGGCCATCCCCAGTTCGTGGCTTCATTGCCGCCATGCGCGAACTCCCTTCAGACTGTTCCTCACCGGCCCATGCTGATCTTCACCAGCCGACGCCGGGCGTGACAACGGGCGTGCCGCCATGACAATGATACGTGTTCACCCCAACCGGCCCGCCCACCCGGGCGGTGTGTCAATCACGGGCGTCCGCGTCGGCCCTCTCCTGAAGGTTGTGAACGAGCGTGCGCAAATCGTCGATCTCGGTGGCGAGCCGGTCGAGAACCCAGTCGACCTCACTCTGCCGGTACCCGCGCAGTGTTTGGGCGAACATCAGCTCGCGGACGTCGCGGCCGCTGATCCCCGCGGCCGGCAGACGCGTGAGGGTGGTGTCCTTGTCGAGGGGAGGCAGATCTTCGCCGCGGCCGAACACGAACCACGCGGCAGCGAACACCGCCACCACCACGACGGCCATGATCAGCAGGTAGAGCAACAACGTCTGCATGAGACGAGTGTATGCGGACGTCACGCCGACCGGATCGGGCCGTGGCGGCTCGATCCGGTCGGCGGCGGTAGGTCTAGCTGGCCATCTCCGCGTCGTCGGATTCGATGACGCGGAGGGTGTTCATCGGCGGCCGGTCCTCGAGGTACACCTCGGTGGTGTGCGGGGTGAAAGTACCGTCGGGCTCCGCGGTGAACTGGGTGAGCCCGGTTCCGGAATCCTCGATCCCGCACCGGCGCATGAGCGTTCCCACGATCTGCCGACTCATCACGCCGAGTTCGATGAGCGGACGATTGCGGTGGGTGCGGACGCCGAGGTTCACCTGTCCGATCCCGTTGAGGCCGTAGCGGTCGTAGGTGTCGATGAGCAGGCCGATCTCGACGCCGTAACCGGGTGCGAACGGAACCGCGGAGAGCAATTCACGGGTACCGGCGTACTCGCCGCCGAGCGGCTGCAGGACTGCGGTGAGTTCCGGCTTCTGCGACGCGAGCAGCGGCCGCGCGACGAGTTCGGTGACGCGTCCTCCGCCGTTGGCGTCCTGGGTGCCACCGGTGCGCAGCGGGCGCCGGTAGTAGCCCTTGACGAGGTGGATCTCGGGGTTGATCAACAGCGGACCCAGCATCTTCGGCACGAACATCGGGTCGGGGTCGATGAGGTCGGAGTCGACGAACGCGATGATGTCGCCGGTCACTGCGGCGATCGAGCGCCACAGCACCTCGCCCTTCCCCTTCACCGGCTCGAGTTCGGGTACCGCCTCCTCACGCGAGATCACCTGCGCACCGGCGGCCAGCGCGCGCTCGGCGGTGGCGTCGGTGGAGCCCGAGTCGAGAACGATGAGTTCGTCGACCAGCGTGCCCAGCAGCGGGCGGATCGTGGCGATGACGTCGGCGACGGTCTCCTCTTCGTTCAGCGCGGGCAGGACCACCGACACGGTCCGCCCGTCCTTGGCTGCGACGAGTTCGTCGATGGTCCAGTCCGGTTGTTCCCACGTGTGGGTCTGCGACCATTCGCGATCCTCACCGAGCGAGTCGGCGGGTGCGGGCCACATGGCGGTCCTGTCCCGGTTGTTGGCTGCGGTCGCCCTGTGGCGCGGATGGGTTCGACGTGCCTGATCGGTCATGCGAGTCCCCTGACTGTTCGGGCGGGAGGTCGTGTTCCCGCTATGGCAGCGACCATGTCGACCACACGACGGGTGGCGGCGACTTCGTGGACGCGGAAGATCCTCGCACCATGTTCGGCGCTCAGCGCTGTCGCGGCCAGTGTCCCCTCTACTCGTTCGTCGAGGCCCACACCCAGAGTCTCCCCCACGAAGTCCTTGTTGCTGAGCGCCATCAACACAGGCCAGCCGGTATTAACAAGATCTTTTACGTGGCGTAACAGAGCCAAACCGTGATGGGTGTTCTTACCAAAATCGTGCGTCGGATCAATAACGATCGCATCACGGCGCACTCCAGCGGCCTCTGCCGCCCGAGCCGCGGAGGTCACCGACTCGATGACATCGCGCACCACGTCGTCGACGTGATCGCCGTAGGCCACTCGATGCGGACGAGTGCGCACCACCGCGCCGCCGGTGTGCGAGCACACGATGCCCGCTCCGCGCACGGCCGCGACCTTCACCAGGTCGGGGTCGGTTCCGGCCCACGTGTCGTTGATGAGGTCGGCCCCGGCGGCGCATGCCTCGTCGGCAACCTCCGCGCGCCACGTGTCGACGCTGATCAGCAGGTCGGGAAACGTGTCGCGTATCCAGCCGATCATGGGGATCACCCGGGCGATCTCGGTGGCCGCATCGACTTCCCGGCCGGGACCGGCCTTCACTCCGCCGATGTCGACGATGTCGGCGCCCTCGGCGACGACCTGCACCACCCGTGTCTGCGCGGCCTCGTCGGTGAACGCGGCGCCACGGTCGTAGAACGAGTCCGGGGTGCGATTGACGATGGCCATGACCAGCGCACGATCGGCCGCGACCGGGCGGCCGCACAACGTCGCGTTCATGCGGGCCAGCCTAACGATCGCCGTGCACTGCGTGCAGCGACGGGGATTCAGTTCTTGGGCACCCGCGCCTTGGCGACGTCCTCGGCATAGTCGTCGTAGAACTCGACGTAACCCTCCTCTCGTCCCCGCAGCACGTACAACGCATCGTCATCTACATCGCTGTAGCCCTGCTTGCGGAGTTCGGTCTTGAGGTTCTTGAACGTCGAGGTCGCCTCCAACTGATCGACGACGCGGATGAACAGCGGGATCGCGTAGGTCGGCATCACCTCGTAAAGGTGATCGGCCAGCGCCTTGCCGTCGAGTTTCTCGCCGTCGTGCAGCGTGACCGCACCCATCCCGGCCCGGCCGTCGGTGCGGGGCACCTCCACCCCGTAGACCACCGACTGGGTGACGGAGTCGAAGCCGTCGAGTCCGGCCTCCACCTCCGAGGTGGCGACGTTCTCACCCTTCCACCGGAAGGTGTCGCCGAGACGGTCGACGAAGGCGATGTGCGAGAAGCCCTGGTCGCGCACCAGATCCCCGGAGTTGAACCATTCGTCACCGTCCTTGAAGGCGTTGCGGATGATCTTCTTCTCGGTCTCGGCCGAATCGGTGTAACCGTCGATCGGCACCCTGTCGTTGATGCCCGAGACCAGCAGGCCCACCCCTCCGCGCTTGACCTTGGTCAGTCGGCCCTTGTCGTTGCGTTTGGGTTCGCCGTCCTCGTCGTATTCGACGATGGCGTAGGGCAGCGGACAGAATCCGGCGGTGCGTTCGGCGCTGAAGGCGTTGACGAAGACGAGGTTGAGTTCGCTGGCCCCGTAGAACTCCACGATCCGGTCGATCCCGAAACGTTCCTGGAATTCGTCCCAGATGTCGGGGCGCATCCCGTTGCCCACGGCCAAGCGCACCGAGTGCTGACGGTCGGTGGGCTTCTCCGGCTGCGCGAGCAGGTACCGGCACAGTTCACCGATGTAGCAGAAGGCGGTCGCCCGGTTGAGGATCACCTCGTCCCAGAACTTCGACGCGGAGAACTGCTTGCCGATGGCGAAGCAGGCGCCCGCGGCGAGGACCGACGACAGCGACACCGACAGCGCGTTGTTGTGGTACAGCGGCAGCGGCACGTACATGGTGTCGTTGTGCTTGAGCCGCACCGCAAGCCCGCCGATACCGGAAAGGCTTGCAAGCCAACGGTTGTGACTCATGACGCTGGCCTTGGGCAACCCGGTGGTGCCGGAGGTGAAGATATAGAACGCCTCGGTGGATGCCGGCAGGGTCGCGGTGATCGAGGGGTTCGTCTCGGGCTTGCCGTCGGCTTCCTTGTCGAAGGCGGCGAAGTCGAAGACCCGCTCGGGCAGTGCCGCGGAATCGATCGAGTCGAGCGCCTCCGCCGATTCGGGATCGTGCACCAGCACGCGGGCGCCGAGCAGCTTGAGGCTGTGTTCGAGCACATTGCCGCGTTGGTTGTAGTTGATCATCCCGGCGATCGCGCCGAGTTTCACGGTGGCCAGCATCAGCATCAGGTCGGTGGGGCAGTTGCGTGACACCAGCGCCACCACATCACCCTTGCCCACACCGTTGTCGGTGAGCGCCGCCGCGTAGCGGTTGACGGTGCGGTTGGCCTCGCCGTAGGTGGTGGTCTTGCCCTCGAACCGGATGAACGGACGTTCGGGGTGGTCGGCGGCGCGCTTCTCGAAGATCGAACCGATGGTGCGCTTGGCGTCCGGTGGGCGCCGGATCAGTCCGGGGGCATGCTTGACCATCCCGTACGCGTCGGGCGCCATCTTGACCACGCCCTTGACGAGGTCTGAGATACCGACGACTTTCGGTGCGCCACCTGACATCGAATTTTCCCTCCACCCTGAGCAACACACTCACCATGACAGTTGCGTGGAACACATCTTACCGGCCAGTAGCAAGTGCGATGGCACCCTCCACCGAATCGGCGGTCAGCAGTCTCTCCAGGGATCTCGCAGCCACGAAACCCGCAGGTACCAGGCCCTGCAGCCACGTGAGCAGTGGAAGGTAGAAGTCGATCGGGTCGAGCAGGATCACCGGTTTGGTGTGCATGCCGAGGTAGCCCGCCGTCCACGTCTCGAAGAGCTCTTCGAGCGTGCCGATTCCGCCGGGCAGGGTGATGAACGCGTCGGCGCGCTCGTCCATGAGCTGCTTGCGCTGCCGCATCGTCTCGGTGACCACCAACTCGTCGGCCCCGAGATCGGCCACCTCGCGTTCCATCAGCGCGCGCGGGATGATGCCGACGGTCCGCCCGCCCGCAGCCCTGGTGGCCTCGGCGACCGCGCCCATCATGGAGATGTTGCCGCCGCCGGACACCAGCGTGTGGCCACCGGACCCGATGGCGGTGCCCAGTTCGGCGGCGAGGTCGAGGAACGATCGATCAACCGGACCCGACGCGCAGTACACACAGATCGCGGTCATCGATCGCGCACCCGCGACGACTCCACCACTATCTGCACGGCCTCCTGCGGCGTGTCCACCACATGGAGGAGATCCAGGTCGCCGGCCGAGACCATCCCGGTGGCGAGGAGCCGGTCACGCATCCAGTCGACGAGGCCGCCCCAGTGGTCACACCCGATCAGCACGATCGGAAAGCGCACCACCTTCTTCGTCTGCACCAGGGTGAGCGCCTCGAACAGTTCGTCGAGGGTGCCGAAACCTCCCGGCAGGCAGACGAAGGCCTGCGCGTACTTCACGAACATCGTCTTGCGGACGAAGAAGTACCGGAAGTTCATGCCGAGATCGACCCACGGATTGATGTGCTGCTCGAAGGGAAGCTCGATGTTGAGCCCGATGGACCGCGAGGGAGTCTGTGCCGCACCACGATTGGCTGCCTCCATCACCCCCGGACCACCGCCGGTGATCACCGCGTAGCCCGCTTCCCCCAGTGCCCTACCGAGTTCCACCGCGAGGTCGTATTCGGGTGTATCGGGCGCGATACGCGCCGACCCGAACACGGTGACCGCCTCGGCCACGTCGCTCATCGCGTCGAACCCGGCGACGAATTCCGATTGGATGCGCAGCACCCGCCACGAGTCACGCATGGTGCGTTCGGTGCGCAACTGCTTGTCGCGTGGATCGACCCATTCGAGCAGCCGCCGATCCTTGGTCTCGGCGTCGGTGGGTGCGTGCACGGACTGGGGCGTGCCGAAGAATTCGGGCGGGTCGGACGACATGCTGGTCACGCTAGCAAGCTGGCGCACCCGAATCCCGGCACGCGCGAATCGCCGGGGTCCGATCTGCGTGTGTGGTCTGATGCGTGAGGACAGGGCTGCCAGGACAGGGCGATCAGGACAGGGTGATCAGGACGGGGCGATCAGGACAGGTAGGAGCGCAGCAGTTCGGCGACCTCGGTGATCTGGGCGGTGGGCACCCGCTCGTCGACGCGGTGGGCGAGGCTCGGGTCACCCGGACCGAGGTTGACCGCGGGAATGCCGAGTGCGGAGAACCGCGAGACGTCCGTCCAGCCGTACTTCGCCCGGAATCGTCCGCCGGCGGCGTCCACGAGGGCGGCCGCGGCGGGGTGGCGCAGGCCCGGCAGTGCACCGGGCGCCGAATCGGTGAGTTCCATGGTGATCCGGCCGGTGTCGAGGTCGCCCGCGAACACCTCGCGAACATGGTCGAGGGCGGTCTCGACGCTACGGTCTGGGGCGAAGCGGAAGTTGACGTCGACCCACGCCGCATCGGGCACCACATTGCCCGCCACCCCGCCGCCGATCCGTACCGCCGACAAGCCCTCGCGGTACTCGCATCCGTCGATGTCGACCCGGCGCGGCGAGTAGCGCTGCAGCGTGCCGAGAACGGTGTCGAGTTTGTGAATTGCGTTGTCGCCCATCCATGATCGGGCCGAGTGCGCTCGGGTACCGGACGCGGTGAGCCGCACCCGCAGGGTCCCCTGACAACCCGCCTCGATCTGCCCGGCGGTCGGTTCACCGAGAATCGCGACGTCGCCCGCCAGCCAGTCGGGTAGTTCCCGTTCGATGACACCGAGGCCGTTGTACTCCGCGGCGATCTCCTCGCAGTCGTAGAAGATCAGCGTCAGATCGTGCGCGGGTTCGGTGAGGGTGGCCGCCAGGTGCGCGAACACCGCGTCGCCGGATTTCATGTCGACGGTGCCGCAGCCATGTAGCACGTCGCCCTCGTCGGGGTCGGTGGTGCGCCGGTGCGGCAGATTGCCCGCCACCGGCACGGTGTCGAGATGGCCGGCGAGAATCACCCGGCTCGGCTTGCCGCGATCGGTGCGCGCCAACACCCGGTTACCGTGGCGGAGAATCTCGAATCCGGTGGTCTGGCGGCGCAACGCGTCCTCGACCGCGTCCGCGATCGCCGCCTCGTCGCGTGATTCCGACGCGATGTCGACCAGCGCCGCGGTCAGGTCGACCGGATCGGCGTGCAGGTCGAGGACGGCTTTCTCGGCGATGCTCACACCGTCAATCTATCCCGGGGCACTCAGTGGTCGACGCCTCCCAGGTTCCGGGTCGACCATCCCGGCATGTCGATGGTGGGTTCTCGGCAGCGAGACGAACCGCGCCCGCGGCCGGTGGTGGCAGCAGGGTCACACCGGCCGCATGTCGGCCGCACCGAAGGACACGCTGAATTGCTCGCACCACAGGAACACCGCGGGGTAGCGCGATTGGTCGACGTCGGCGGGAATCGCATAGACCTGGTTGCCGCGGTTGCCCTTGATCTGACCGAGGTCGACGTGCGGCGCGTTCGCCGCGGTGCGCCAGCCGCGCAGGCCTTCGATCACCTCGGCCGCCGACAACCAGACGTGAACGTCCGGCCCGGTGGTGGTGTCGAGATCTTCGATCGCGAGAACCCTGGATCCGTCCGGCTTTTCGATGACCGACACCATGCCCGACGTATCGTGCTCGTGACTGATCAGTGCGCCGCGTGAGATCACCACGGGTCCGGCGGGCGTGTCACCGCCGGGAGTCACCGATGCCGACGGCACCGCCACGGGTACGACGTCGTCGACCCGGGTGTGGACGAAGATCAGCCACGGCTTGAACACCGCGGCCGCGACGATTGCGGCGGCCACAATGATCACAGCGCCCCCGCCGACGATCCAGCGGAGACGACGGCGAGGTCGTCGCGCGGACATCCGGTTGTCGGCCATGACCCGACATTACGGACATCGACGTGGCCGCGACCAGGACCGATCGACCGGTCGAATGACATCGTCACCCATGTCCGGCTCGACCTCACCGCGCCTGCGGTGCGGGAACCGCCCCGGGAACCGTTGTGTCCGAAACATTCAAGACACCGCCGTACCGGCGCCGTAGCTTGGCAGGCATGACCACCCCCGAGCACCCTGTTCTCAACGCGCTGTCGTTCGTCGTCGCCGACATGGGCGCGACCGTTGCCTTCTACACCCGCCTCGGCCTGCGATTCGAGGCGGAAGCCGCTGGGGCACCACATGTCGAGACCACCGCGGCCGGCATGCGCATCATGTTCGACACCCGTGACGTGGTGGAGTCGTTCATGCCGGACTGGACCGATCCGTCCGGTGGCCACCGCGCGGCGCTGGCATTCGAGTGTGGCAGTCCCGCTGCCGTGGACGCCTGGCATCACGACCTGGCGTCGCAGGGATACGGCTCGGTGCGCGAACCCTTCGACGCCGTGTGGGGTCAGCGGTACGCGGTGATCAGCGATCCGGACGGGAACCCGGTGGACCTTTATGCCCCGCTGGGCTGACGTGTCCCGGCCGGCTTCACGCTCACGGCGAATGCGGGCGGCGGCGCGCCGGCGAGCTCACTGAACTCCCGGTGCATGTGCGAATAGTCGGCGTATCCGGCGTCCGCGGCGACGTCGGAGAGCGGACGGCCGCCGATCAGTCTCATCGCTGCACGCATCCGCAGTACCCGCGCCAGGGTCTTGGGGCCGTATCCGAAGGACTGCAACGACATTCGGTGCAGGGTGCGTGGTGTGACACCCAATGCCTCGGCGCAGTCGGCCACGGGGATGCCCTGACCGAGCATCGAGACCAGGGCATCGATTGCGAGCGGAACGCCATCGTGAGTGCAGCCGGCACAGAGCGTCCGTAGCGTCGCGGCGGGATCGTCGGACTCCGCCAGCATGTCCGACCAGCGCCGCACCCGGGTGGTCGGCCAGATGTCGGCGGCGGGTACCCGCAGATCTGTGAATCGGGACGCGGGATGTCCCAGCAGACCCGGCGCGTGGCCGGGAGCGAATCGTAGGCCCACGATGTCGCGTCGGATCGCGCTGGAGAACACGTTGGGGACGGTGTCGGGGCCTGCGATGAGCAGCGTGTCGCCGGTCCAGATCACATCCATGCAGCCGTCGGGCAGAATCACCGCGTCGCCGGGCGGGGTGGCGGCACGCCAAAGCGTCACCCGTGTCCCGCTTCCGGCAGTCATCCGCTTCAGTATTGCGTGGGGGGAACTGCCCTGTCACGCGGGACGAAAGTCCCTCTCCGGACACACTCGCGCGCGCCGATAATGGAGGTAGCGGATCGTCGACTCTGAGGAGATGATCACATGTCCGCTCATTCGGAAACCAATGGACAACATCCCGTCGCTGTTGCGGGTTTCGTCCTCACACTCTTCGGCTTCATCGCCGCACCGGTCGCGCTCGTCGCCCTGGCCTTGGGTCACGGTGGTGCCGCTCTGGTCGCCGGAATAGTGGCGATCGTCGTGTTGAGCATCGGGATCGCGATGATCACCGTGATGACCAGGCGGATGCACCACGGCGCACTGGTCCCCGATATGACGCCGACAGAGGAACAGCACTACCTCGACGAGTACCGGCACGAGGTGGCCTGACCGGCACGGCCGAGTAGTGCACGTCGTGTCGCGGACTGACACGTTGGCGGTCCGGTGGCGCCGGTAGACTCGTCGCCCGTGACTACGATTGGTGCTTTCGCGACCGGTATCGCCACCGTCACCAACGGTGGCTCGAACGACCCGGGTGTGGTTCTCGACGTCTGGTATCCCGAGCCCGAACTCGGTACCCACTCGACCTCCGACACCAGGGTCCTCTCCGGGGACGAGACGCCGTCGGAGCTGACCGCGCTGGTGGGTGCCGACGCCGTGCGTGGCGTGAAGACCGTGGCGGTGCAGACCACCATCGCCGATCTCGGCGAACCTCCCGTCGACGCCTACGACGTGTACCTGCGCCTGCACCTGATCTCGCACCGTCTGGTGAAGCCGCACGCGGCGAATCTCGACGGCATCTTCGGCTTGCTGGCAAATGTCGTGTGGACCAATCACGGACCGTGCCCGGTGGAGGGATTCGAGAAGGTGCGCGGCCGACTGCGGTCGCGCGGCCACGTGACGGTGTACAGCATCGACAAGTTCCCCCGCATGGTCGACTACGTCGCACCGGGCGGGGTGCGGATCGGTGATGCCGACCGTGTGCGGCTGGGTGCTCATCTCGCGGCGGGTACCACGGTGATGCATGAGGGGTTCGTCAACTACAACGCCGGGACGCTCGGGTCGTCGATGATCGAGGGACGCGTGTCGGCGGGTGTCGTGGTGGGCGACGGCTCTGACATCGGCGGCGGCGCCTCGACCATGGGCACCTTGTCCGGCGGCGGCAAGGAGGTCATCTCGCTCGGCAAGCGATGCCTGCTTGGCGCCAACTCGGGATGCGGCATCGCGCTGGGCGACGACTGCGTTATCGAGGCGGGCCTGTATGTCACGGCCGGCACCAAGGTGACCGGACCCGATGGGTCGGCGGTGAAGGCACGGGAACTCTCCGGGCAGTCGAATCTGCTGTTCCGCCGCAACAGCATGACCGGGGCGATCGAGGTGCGGCCGTGGAAGGGTGACGGCATCGCGCTCAACGCGGCGCTGCACAAGAACGACTGATCAGATCCCGGAAGTTGCCGGTTGACGCGCGATGGCCGCGTCAACCGGCAATTTTCTTGGGTCGTGACGCGGGACGGCGGCGACCGGTTCAGTCGGCGAGTCGCTGCGCTGCCGCGTCGATGCGCTCGTCGGTGGCGGTGAGCGCGAAACGCACATGCTCGGCGCCGCGTGGTCCGTAGAAGTCGCCCGGAGCCACCAGAATCCCGCGTTGCGCCAGCCACGCCACGGTGTCGCGGCACCCCTCGCCGCGAGTGGCCCACAGGTACAGGCCGGCCTCGGAGTGATCCACCCGGAACCCCGCACCGCGCACCGCGTCGAGCAGCCGCATGCGACGCGCCCGATAACGCTCACGCTGGGCGTCGACGTGGACGTCGTCGCGCAGGGCTGCGGTCATCGCGGCCTGCACCGGGTACGGCACGATCAGCCCGGCGTGCTTGCGCACCGCAAGCAGTTCCGAGATCAGCTCTCGATCGCCGGCGAAGAATCCCGCGCGATAGGACGCGAGGTTGGAGATCTTCGAGAGCGAATGAATGGCGAGCACTCCCGTGTGATCACCGTCGGTGACCCGCGGATCGAGAATCGAGACCGCCTCGGTGTCCCAGGCCAGGCCGAGATAGCACTCGTCGGATGCGACCACGGTGTCGTGGTCGCGCGCCCACTCGACGACCTTGCGGAGATGGTCGACGCCGAGCACGCGCCCGGTCGGGTTGGACGGCGAGTTGACGAACATCAGGGCGGGCGCGGTGCGCCCGCGCACCGGACCGAGTTGCACGGTTGAGTCGGCGCGCACCGGAGTGGCCCCGGCCAGCAGCGCGCTCACCTCGTACGTGGGGTAGGCGACCTCGGGAATCACCACGGTGTCGCCGGCCCCGACCCCGAGAGTGGACGCGAGACCGGCGATCGCCTCCTTGGTACCGATCACCGGCAGGATGGAATCCTCGTCGAGTCCGGTGGCCCCGTAGCGACGCGACAGCGCGTCGGCGGCGGCACCACGTAGTTCTGCGGTACCCACCGTCGTCGGGTAACCGGGAAAGGCCGACGACTCGTAGAGCGCGTCCCGGATACCCGCATCGACATCGTCGATCGGCGTGCCCACGGACAGGTCGACGATGCCGCCCACGTGTGCGGCCGCCACCGATTTGGCCTCGGTGAGAGTGTCCCAGGGGAAATCGGGCAGGAGCGTGCTGATACGGCGGCGCCGGACCGACAAAGTCAGTCCTCGCCCTCACCCATGGGCGGCAGTGCCTTGATCAACGGTGCGTCGTAGTCCACCTTGCCTGTCTTGGCGGCACCGCCGGGCGAACCCAGCTCGTCGAAGAAGTCGGCGTTCGCACTCACATAGGGTTCCCACTCGTCGGGGACGTCGTCCTCGTAGAAGATCGCTTCCACCGGACACACCGGTTCGCAGGCACCACAGTCGACGCATTCGTCGGGCTGGATGTAGAGCATCCGTGCACCCTCGTAAATGCAGTCCACCGGGCATTCCTCGACGCAGGCCTTGTCCAGGACATCCACGCAAGGCTCCGCGATGATGTACGTCACCACAATCTCCTTCACTACAACGAGCTCGTACCCGTCGCGCCGGCGGCGAAGCGTCAACACGCTCCCACGGTGCGACCGGTCTCGGCGCGGGGCTGTCGCGCCACACCCGCACCGAGTTCGTCAGTCCCCCACCCACGGGTTCGGCGCACATGCGTACTCAAGGGTAATCGTCGGTGTGGCCCGGATCGACACCCGCCCCGGGCGGATGGCCCGATGACGACGAAGATCACACCTGCCGGCCCCGGCTCCGACCGACCCCGCTGGGACGCAGGCGAGTTGCGGTCAGCGTGACGACAACTCTCGCCTCTCCTCGTGCGTGAGCGCATCCTGTGTCGCGTGAGTGCGCGTCTCCTTCTCCCCCGACGCAGTGTCGCGCTGCCGGCGCTGCTGGCCATCGAGCGTTGTCGGCGGCAGTGACCTTCCACCGTCCTGACGCCGATCCGACCGGGAGAAACCATGACCTCAACACTCGATCCGACCCGACCATCCGCTCGAAGCGGTAGCCTGCCCACCCGTCTGCGTCCCGCCGACCTGTTACGCGTCACCGATCAAGGTGTGGCCGATGTGCTCGACGGCCGTTACGACCACCTCTTGCCGCACGAGTGGGACCCCGTGGAACGCTGGTCCACCCGCCTCGAGTCCAACGACGATCTCGACGTCTGGCTGATCAGCTGGACGCCGGACCGTTCGACCGACCTGCACGACCACGCGGGTTCTCTCGGCGCGCTCACCGTGCTGTCGGGTGCATTGCGCGAATATCGGTGGACCGGCGACGATCTGGCGCTGCGCGTGCTGTCCGCCGGCGACCAGGCAGCCTTTCCGCTCGGATGGGTTCACGATGTGCAGCACCACGCGAGTGCGCCACCGTTACGTGGGGTGTCGGGGTCGGCAGCGGTGCAGGCGAGTCCCGGCACGGTCCACGGACCCACACTGAGCGTCCACGCGTATTCACCGCCACTGACCGCGATGTCGTTCTACGAGGTCACCGACTCGAGGTCGCTGCGACGTACGCGCACCGAGCTCACCGACGAACCGGAATAGTCTGGCGGACATGCCCATGACGATCAACGATCTGCTGCTCACCGCCCGAGAGAGCCTCGAGCGCGTGAGCGTCGGCGATCTCGCCGGTGAACTCGACGACGGGGCCTACCTCGTCGACATCCGTCCCGCCGCCCAGCGAGCCCGCGAAGGCGAGTATCCGGGGGCGCTTGTCGTGGAGCGCAACGTGCTCGAATGGCGGTTGGACCCGGCCAGCGACGCGCGTATCCCGGAGGCCGTCGACCACGACGTGCGCTGGATCATCCTGTGTTCGGAGGGCTACAGCTCGAGTCTGGCGGCGGCGGCGTTGCAGCAGTTGGGCCTACACCGCGCAACCGACCTGGTAGGCGGCTATCAGGCAGTGCTGGCACAGAACACCTGAGCCCCCCGCTGGTTGAGCGACCCCCGCTGGTTGAGCTTGTCGAAACCCCCCACCCGCCGGTCGAGCGCCCACCCGCTGGTTGAGCGACCCCCGCTGGTTGAGCTTGTCGAAACCACCCACCCGCCGGTCGAGCGCCCACCCGCTGGTTGAGCTTGTCGAAACCACCCCACCGGGCACGCTCGACGCGAATCCGGGCACGCTCGACGCGAATGCGGGCACGCTCGACGCGAATCCGGGCACGCTCGACGCGGATCCGGGCACGCTCGACGTCAGGCGACGGCCGGCCACGGCAGGCCGGTGGGAATCGTGTCGGCGGCCAGGCCGGTGACCGGATCGCTCAGGGCGGCCACGTGGGCGTGCAGCGACGGATCGATCCAGTGGTCACGGTCGAGCACATACGGTGGCTGAGCGGTGATCCGCTCGGTGAGGCGGTAGCCGGACTCGGCGGTGATTGCGGCCAGCGCCGCCAGATTGGGCCACGGCCGTTCGGGATTCACGTGGTCGGGCGTCAGCGGAGACACCCCGCCCCAATCGTCGATCCCCGATGCGATGAGGGCCGCACATTCGGCCGCGGACACCAGATTCGGCGGGGCCTGGACCCGCATGTGCGGACCCAGCACGATCCGGGCCACCGCCACGGCAGCGAGGAATTCGGTCATCTCCGCGTCCGGGGTGCCGCGCATCGCGGTGTCCGGCTTCGCCCGGAAGTTCTGCACGATCACCTCTTGGATGTGTCCACCGGCCCGTGCCACATCGGCCAGCGCGAGCAGCGATTCGGCACGCTCGGTGAGGGATTCACCGATGCCCACCAGGATTCCGGTGGTGAATGGGATGGCGAGATCCCCGGCGTCGCGCAGCACCTGCATCCGCACCATCGGATCCTTGTCCGGGCTGCCGTAATGGGGCTCGCCGCGGTCGGTGAACAGCCTGCGCGCGGTGGTCTCGAGCATCATGCCCATCGACGGCGCCACCGGACGCAGACCCGTCATCTCGGCCGCACTCATCACCCCCGGATTCAGATGCGGCAACAGACCGGTGTCCTCCAGCACCGCCACCGCGGCCGCGCGCACATAATCCAGCGTCGACGAATAGCCGCGTGCGCCAAGCCATTCGGCCGCCTGCGGCCACCGGTCCTCGGGCCGGTCACCCAGCGTGAACAGCGCCTCCTTACAACCGAGCGCGGCACCCTGGCGGGCAATGCCCACCACCTGGTCGAGATCGAGATACATGCCCTCCCCGCTACGGGCGAGCTTTCCCGGGACGGTGACGAAAGTGCAGTAGTGGCACCGGTCCCGGCACAACCGGGTCAGGGGCACGAAGACCTTGCGGGAGTAAGTGATCTGCCGTTCACGCCGCGCCTCTGCGAGGCCCTCGTCGCGCAGGGCCGACGCGATCGACGCCACCTCCCGCAGGTCGTCACCCGATGCCGACAACAGTGCCGCCACCTCGGAGGTACCGAGGCGGGCGCCACCACCTTCGCGTGTGCCGCGCGCGGCATCGATCGCGTCGGCCACACTCACCGATGCACTCACCGACATCTCCCCTCCTCGTCGTCGGAAACGGTGTCCATCAGGAACGGTCCAGGGTCGAACGTGCCGTTGCGTTCCCGGAACGAGACGGCCGTACCAGGCCACAGGAGGGTCAGCCTGCCGCTTTCGGGATCGACATACCAACTGTCACAGCCGGTGAGCCACACCGTGGAAGCGCTGCGCTCGTCGATCTCGGCGGTGTAGGCGGCCTCGGCCTCCGCGGTGACCTCGAGAGCGAGCACGCCCGGTTCGGCGAGGGCGTCGAGCGCGCCGAGCACGTACCCGAGTTGTGTCTCGATCATGTAGATCGCCGAATTGTGGCCGAGCGCGGCATTGGGCCCGTCGAGGACGAACATATTGGGGAAACCGCTGACCACCGTCGAGGCATAGGAAGTCATCCCCTGCGACCAGTGGTCGGCGAGTACGACGCCATCTCGGCCGACCACCCTGCCGGCGACCGGCGGCCGCGCCGCCTCGAAACCGGTTGCGAGCACCAGCACATCGAGCTCGTAGCCGTGCCCGCTCGACGCCCGGGCCTTGCACTCGGTCACCGACTCCAGCGCACTCGGCTCGAACACCACGTTGTCACGGAGCAGGGTCGGGTAGAAGTCGTCGCTGAGCAGGATGCGTTTGCATCCGATCTCGTAGTCGGGAGTCAGGATCGCGCGCAACGCAGGGTCGCGGATCTGTTGGTCCAGGTGACCCGCCGCGCGCTCGCGGATCTCGTCGATATCGGGTCGCAGGCCGAGGCGCTGCCGGAACGCGGTGTCTGCGTCGCGAAGCATCTGATCGCGAATGTCCTGAGCCACAACGGGATCGAGATACTCGGCACGTTCCGCGGCGGAGTAGACCCGGTCCTCACGGGGCACGACGTACGGGGGCGTCCGCGAGAAGATCACCAGTTCATCGGCTTGTGCGGCCAGGTGGGGCGTCACCTGCACGGCCGACGCACCGCTGCCGACCACGCCGATCCGCGCACCGTCCAGACCGAGCTCGGGACGCCACGCCGCGGTGTGCACCACCTCACCCGTGAACGTGTCGAGTCCCTCGATCTCGGGGATATGCGGTTCGGAGAGTCGTCCGACGGCCAGGATCAGAATGCGCGCCAAAATTGTTCCCGCACCGGTCTCGAGCACCCACCGATGGTCGCTGGAATTCCACATGGCCCTGCGCAATTCACAACCGAACCGTATCGATTCCGACACACCTTCGGCCTCGACGGTCTGCTCGAGATAGTGCTTGATCTCCTGGCCACTCGGATACACCGACGTCCAATCGGCGGGAGGGCGGAAGGAGAAGGAGTAGAGGTGGGCGGGAATGTCACACGCGATGCCGGGGTAGGTGTTGTCACGCCACGTACCGCCGACCTCGCCGGCGCGTTCGAGGACGAGGAACGACTCGCGACCACGTCGGGCCAGCATCGTCGCCATGCCGATCCCGGCGAAACCGGCACCGACGATGACCACATCGACGTCGGCTGGTCCCGACCGCCGACCGCTCCCCGCGACGGTCACCGCCGCGCTCCGGCAACATCGCTGTCCGGCAACGGGATACACCGCTCCGCAGGGAGCGTCTCGTATCGCGTGGTGCGTTGCCGCGGGGTGCGGCCCACCGAGTCGGCGATGCCGACGAGTTGCTCGACACCCAGCGTGCGGCCCGCCTCCTGCCCCGACTCCGGTGAGAGCCGACCGTCGAGCAGCAGTCCGCCGATGTCGTCGGCGCCACCGCGCAGCACGTCGGTCACCTCCTCGGCATCGAGCTTGGGCCACGCCGCCTGCAGGTGGTTGAACCGGCCCAGGGTGAGCAATCGCGCCACCGCATGCACCGCGCGGGTCTCCCGCCGCGACACCCGGTGCGTTGCGGCGTCGGCCAGGTGCGGCGGCGCGTTCCCCGGCAGCATCGGCATCAGGATGAGTTCGCTGAAGCCGCCGGTGCGGGCCTGAATCGCACACAACAGCCGCAGATGCGCCACCTGCTGCTCGGGAGTCTCCACATGGCCGTACAACATCGTCGCGGTGGAAAACAGTCCTGCTCGGTGAGCCGACTCGATGGTGTCCACCCAGTCACTCACCGGCGCCGGCGTCCCGGTGGGGTGCAGTGCGCTACGCACCTCGTCGTCGAGGATCTGCGCGGCGGTACCGGGCACCGAACCCAGTCCCGCATCGCGGGCACGAATCAGGAACTCGGACACCGTGATCCGCATCCGGGCCGCGGCGTCACGCACCTCCGGCGGGCGAAATGCGTGCACGTGCAGCTCTGGGGCGACGCCGTGGATGCGGGCCACGAGACGCAGGTACTCGTCGACCGGAGCGTCGTCGGGGACGGGTCCCTGCATGCAGATCTCGGTGGCGCCGATTGCGGCCGCCTCGGCAACGAGGTCCTCCAGCGACGGATCGGCCTCGCGCCGGGCGACGACGGCGGTGTCCAGGTTGCGATTGACCACGAAGGTGAGCACATCGGGGTCGGTGGCGGTGGCCCGCGCGGCGTCGGCCAGGGCACACAGTTCGTCGAGTTCGTCGCCTCGTGCCCCGAGCAGCGCCACCCAGTCGTGATCGGTCACCGACGCGGCATCGCCGCGCACTCGTGCGAGAGCGGTGGTCACCTGTCCGATCGGGGCGGGGCGGTCGTCCGCCCACGCGCGCAACACCATGGGTGCCACTCTAACGATCAGGCTCTCGGCTACTCCGGTTCGGGCAGACGTCGGGTCCAGATCAAGGCCACCGGCGCTCCGAGTCCGATCACCACCAACAGCAGCGTCGCCAGGGTCATCGAACCCTGCACGGCGAGCATCACATCACCGCCGGGTCCCGACAACGCTGCGGCGACGAGCACCACGAGCCACGCAACCAGTGGGCCGTAACGCAGCGGCCCGTCGGTCTGCCGGGCTGCCAGCCAGAGCAGCACACAGTTGCCGATGCCTGCGCCGACGGCGGCCGCGGGGACCGCGACACCGTCGATTCGCAGGTAGACGAAGGCCACCGACAGCAACCCGACGATCAGCCCGTCGACGATGAGCAGACCGAGCAACACGCGATCGAGGATGCGCATCACACCACCGGTTCGAACAGGTCGGTGACCCGCCGCCCGGCCACGGCTGCGCCGGGACTGCGACGGATGAAGTGCTCGACGGCCATGATGGGCTGCGCGATGTTGTTGCTCAGCGCGTACTCCGTACCCGAGGGGGCAACCGTGACCTGGGTGGCGTGCGCCGCCAGCGCCGCGACCTTGCGCGCGTAGACCTGCGAGACGTCGATCGCGGCGTCGATGTCGGCGTCGGGATAACTGGGCAACTCACCGGGCGCGGGCATCCGCCACCCGGCCGGGATCGCCGCGGCGGCGGCCAGCCCGGCGTGCAGCGCCGAGTGCTCGGTCACCGACTCCCATACCACCAGGTCATGTCCGGTGCGCTGTTCGGCGAGCGGGATCGCGGCCATCGACGCCTCGTGCACCTGTTTGTGGTCAGGGTGGCCGTACGTGCCCGCGGCGTCGTAGGTGACCAGCACCTGCGGGTCGAAGTCGACGATCAGGTCGGTGAGGGTGGACACCACATCGTCGAACGGGGCCCGGGCCAGCGCGCGCGGATGCCGGGCCGACGCGGTTCCCGCCATCCCGGAGTCACGCCAATGACCGGCACCACCGAGAAACCGGGGCTCCAGCGACGGCCGGCCCGCCGGGGTCAGTTCGGCGAGCGCCCGGGTCAGTTCCAGGACGCGGTAGCCGCCGAGCTGATCGGCGCGGTCGGCGGTGAGCTGGGCCCACCGCTCGCCGATCACCTCCCCCTCCTCCCCGAGGGTGAACGTGAGCACGCGAACGTCGACACCCGCGTCGAGATAGCGGGCGATGGTCCCGCCGGTCATGATCGTCTCGTCGTCGGGATGTGCGTGCAGCAACAACATCCGGCGGCGCGTCGAGGTGTCGGTCATCGCCACACCCCTGTCATCGCAGCGCCCACGTCTGCGCCGTGCCATAGATCGACACCTGGATCGGCCCCGACAGCGGCACGTCGCGCACCTTGGGGGTGACGCCGACCAGCATGCTGTCCTGGTAGAGCGGCAGGTAGATGGCCTGTGCGGCGAGCAGCGGTTCGGCCTCGACCAATTGCGGGGTGGGATCGGGCGCCGACATCGCCTCGCGCGCCATGCCGATCAGCACCGGGTCGCACAGCCCCGACGGATTGCTGGCGTACACGTCCTGTGCGGGGGCGGCATCCTGCCCGGGCGCCACGCTGGTGGGCGTGGGCGGGGTGCTCAGCGACGGCGCGGTCCCCGGTTTGGGCTGATCGCAGTCCACCTGCGAGGCGAACGCCGCGGCGGGTGGCACACCGAGTCCGCTCCAGCCGACCACCACGTCGACCTTCGACTCGGTCAGTGCCACCCCGTACAGCTCATTGCTGGGCAAAGACACCACCCCGGCGCGTACTCCGGCCCCGCGCAGTTGGTCGACCACGTTGGCCGCCGCCGACATCGACCGGACATCCCCGCTGATGGCACCGACCCGGACAACGAGATCCCGACCGTCCTTCTGAAACGGCGTCACTCCGTCGGGTACCGGACCGATCCCCGACCCGGTCTCGCCCTCCGGGGCGGACTCGGGTGACGACGCCGGGCTCGACGAGGGCTCCTGCGACGTCGTCGCCGATCCCGGAGTCCGGGTCGGCGCACCGGCGACGGCCGGGGCGCGCCGGTATCCCGCCGAAGCGAGCAGGTCGTCGATCCCGGCGGGCCCGGGGCGGTTGCGCGTCACCGGAAAGTACCCCGGGTCCGACGGTGCGAGCACCGTGTTCGCATACGGCTCCACAATCCAGTCGCCCGCGGCGGAGTACGTGGTGAGCGTGGGGTCGATCATGCCGAGGATTGCCCTGCGTACGGCGACGGAACCCATCACCGGTGTCCTGGAGTTGACGCTGATGCCCAGGGATCGCGACGTCAGGCTGCGTTGCGTGACGACACCGGGGACGGCGGCGAGCTCTGCGCTTGTCGCCGGTCCCATACCGAGGGTGGCGATCGCCGAGGCATCCGATCGCACCGACTCGACCATCTGCGACGCGGTTCCCGCGCGGCGTAGCACCACCTGATCGAGGTTGGCGGGTTTCATCCAGTAGCGGTCGTTGCGGATGAGCCGCACCTCGTCGCGCGTGGTGTCGATCGAGAACACCGAGAACGGTCCCGCCGACACCGGTTTGCCGCTGTCCATACCGGTCTGAAATCCCGCGGGCGCGCCCTTGAGTACGTGACTGGGCAGCAGCCAGTTGAACAACTCCCGCCACGCCGGATACGGCCGGGCGAACTTCACGGTGACCACCTTGCCGCCCGAACTGGTCTCCACCGAGTCGATCAGGCGGTATCCCGCCGGCGCCACCACATTCGGCTGCCGCGACATCTGCTGCCAGAGGTAACTGAAGTCGTCACCGGTCACCGGCAGACCGTCGGACCACTGGGCGTTGGTGTGAATCGTGTAGGTCACCGTGAACGGCGCCTGACCGGTCACCTCGGCGGAGGTGAGCAGTGCGTCCTGCCGCTGCCACACCACCCCGGTCGGTGTTTGCACGGGCTCGAACGCCGACGGCAGTGTCATCGCGGCGATCGCGGTGGTGACCGGACTCTGATCTGCACCCAGATGCGGGTTGAAACCCGTTCCCACCGAATCGGTGGCGACGAAGATCGTCTTCTCGGTGGGGTACTCGGTGGGTGTGGGCGGCGGCGCGGTGTCGCGAACCGGCGGCGGCGGGTTGGACATGCAGGCCGACGTCGCGATCGCCAGGACCGCGGTGAGCAGCAGCGTCACCAGCGTCCGTCCGCCGGGTCCGCCCGGACCCGGCCACCGCGGCGACCTGCCCCTCACTCCATCACCCCCGACCACGCATCACCCTCGTCCGACTCTGCCTCACCTGCGCATCACACTCGGCCGCCGAGCAGACCGTGCCGCGCGGACTCCGGCCGTCAGCCTGCCGCCTGATCGCGCGACTTGGCCCGTGACCGTTCGCGGGCCCGTGTCGACGCATCCAGGTGCACCTTACGCACCCGCACCACTTCGGGCGTCGCCTCGACACACTCGTCGCCGGCACAGAATTCCATCGCACCCTCGAGATCGAGTTGCATCGGCTTGGCCAGCGTCTCCATCACATCGGCCGACGACTGCCGCATGTTGGTGAGCTTCTTCTCGCGGGTCACGTTGATGTCGAGGTCCTCGGCGCGCGGATTGATACCCACGACGTGGCCCTCGTAGGTGTCGTCACCCGGGTCGACGAAGAAGGTGCCACGGTCGGCGAGCTGGATCATCGCGAACGGGGTCACCGTGCCCGCCCGGTCGCTGACCAGCGAACCGGTGTGGCGTGCCCGGATCTCACCGGCCCACGGGTGGTAGCCCTCGAACACCGCGTTGGCGATGCCGGTGCCGCGGGTTTCGGTGAGGAAATCGGTGCGGAAGCCGATCAGGCCACGCGACGGCACGGTGAACTCCATTCGCACCCAGCCGGACCCGTGGTTGTTCATCTGATCCATTCGGCCCTTGCGCGCGGCCAGCAGCTGGGTCACCGCGCCGAGGTACTCCTCGGGTACGTCGATGGTGAGGTGCTCGAAGGGTTCGTGCACCTTGCCGTCGACCTTGCGGGTGACCACCTGGGGCTTGCCGACGGTCAGCTCGAAGCCTTCGCGGCGCATCTGTTCGACAAGGATGGCCAGGGCGAGTTCACCTCGACCCTGCACCTCCCACGCGTCGGGGCGGTTGATGTCGACCACGCGGAGCGACACGTTGCCGATGAGTTCGGTGTCGAGACGGTCCTTGACCATTCGGGCGGTCAGCTTGTGTCCCTTGACCCGACCGGCCAGCGGTGAGGTGTTGGTGCCGATGATGACCGAGATCGCGGGCTCGTCGACGGTGATGCGCGGCAACGCGACCGGGTTCTCGGAGTCGGCGAGGGTGTCGCCGATCATGATCTCCGGGATGCCGGCGATCGCGACGATGTCGCCGGCGACCGCCGACTCGGCGGGGCTGCGTTCAACACCGACGGTGGCGAGCAGTTCGGTGATCTTGGCACGTTCGACGACCGGTTCGGCGGTGCCGTCGTCCTTGGTGATCTCACGCATCCACGCAACGGTCTGCCCCTTCTTGAGGGTGCCGTTGTGGATACGGACGAGGCCGAGACGACCGAGGAACGGCGAGGCGTCGAGGTTGGTGACGTGCGCCTGCAACGGCGCGTCGGAATCGCCCTTGGGGGCGGGCACGTGCTCGAGGAGCACGTCGAAGAAGGGGTCGAGGTTGTCGCCCTCGGGCACCTCACCGTCGGCCGGCTCGACGGTGCTGGCCACACCGGCGCGACCCGAGGCGTAGAGCACCGGGAGATCGAGCACCTGCTCGGCGGCCGCAGCGGCCTCCTCGGGCAGATCGGAGGCCAGGTCCAGCAGCAGATCGTGCGTCTCTTCGACGACCTCGGCGATGCGGGCGTCGGGACGGTCGGTCTTGTTGACCACCAGGATCACCGGCAGCGAGGCGGCCAGCGCCTTGCGCAGCACGAAGCGGGTCTGCGGCAGCGGCCCCTCCGAGGCGTCGACGAGGAGCACCACGCCGTCGACCATGGACAGTCCGCGCTCCACCTCCCCACCGAAGTCGGCGTGCCCGGGGGTGTCGATGACGTTGATGACGACCTCGGTGCCGTCGGGCTGGCGGCGGTGGACGGCGGTGTTCTTGGCGAGGATGGTGATGCCCTTCTCGCGTTCGAGGTCACCGGAGTCCATCACCCGGTCGACGAGTTCGGCACGCTCACCGAACACCCCGGACTGGCGGAGCATCGCGTCGACCAGCGTGGTCTTGCCGTGGTCGACGTGCGCGACGATCGCGACGTTGCGGAAGTTGGGAGCAGCGCTCACTGAGTTCTCTTTCGTGCTGGGGCGGCTGCGGCGGGGCCGCGGCGGTGGACTTCGGTGCCGCAGACTCCCGGTCGGCGGTCAACCTGTACAGGGTATCGGTTGTGCCGGTGAGATCGCGATCACAGCATCAGGGTCGGCGTCGATCCCCCGGTGTTACCGTGCCCTCATGGCGAAGGTGAACCCGCGAAAGGTCGCCGGGCTCACGCCCAAGAAGAAGTGCTGCCGCAGCTCGACGCGCTGTGTGCGCTGCCCGGTGGTCATCAACCGCATGTCCAAACTCGACACCTCGCAGTTGTCGAAGAAGAAGTTGTCGAAGGCGCTCAAGAAGGCGCGGGCCGCCTGACCGCGCACGTCCGGCCGGTGGTCGCTCAGCCGGTGGCGGGATCGGCACCGGGATCGGGCGCGCGCACCGCCACGGCGAACGCCACCAGCGCGATGCCGATCAGTTCGGCGGGCTGCGGCCGTTGTCCGAGAACCACGAATCCGACGACCGCCGCGGTCACCGGTAGCAGGGCGAGCAGCAGCGCGAATCCCGCCTGCCCCACCGATCGCAATACGACCTGGTCGATCGCGTAGGGCAGGGCCGTGGAGGCCACACCCAGTCCGAGTCCGAGGAGCACCAACCGTCCGGTGGGGGCACCCGGCGCGAATGCCGGGCCCAGCAGCAACGCGAGCGGCGAGGTCACCACCGCCGCCACGACGAACCCGGTGGCGAGATCCTCCAATCCCGAACCACGTTGCGCCACAAGTTTTCCCGCCACGATGTAGCCTGCCCAGCACAGCGCGGCGAGCAAGGCGAACAGCACTCCCGCGGCCGACCCGGCCCACCGCACGTCGACGATCAGGATCACCCCGATCACTGCGAACACCAACACGGCCACGTCACGCCGGGTGCGCGACCCGGCAGCGGCCACCACGATCGGCCCCAGGAACTCCAGTGCCACCGCCGTCCCGAGCGGCAAGCGGTGCAGCGCCTCATAGAAAGCGATGTTCATCGCGGCGGTGACGAGCCCGAACGCGCCGGCCAAGCGCAGACGTCCCGGAGTCCAGGCGTCGCGCGGGGGCCGGACCCACGCGGCGAGGACCACCGCGGCCCCGGCGATCCGCATCCATGCCACCCCGGCCGGTGATATGCGGTCGAAGAGGACCACTGCGATCGCCGCGCCCAGGTACATC
Source organism: Gordonia sp. NPDC003425 (assembly GCF_053588635.1). Lineage (NCBI taxonomy): Bacteria > Bacillati > Actinomycetota > Actinomycetes > Mycobacteriales > Gordoniaceae > Gordonia > Gordonia sp. NPDC003425. The sequence continues at coordinate 212,271 of NZ_JBSFQI010000001.1, forward strand.
GAGGTTCCACCGGCGACCATGAGTACCGGCGCCCGCCAGGTCTGGCGCCGGGGTCGTCGAATCACAGTGCCCGACGCTACCCCGGACGCGCCGATGGTTCGGGCGCCCTGCCAGTGGCCGCTGTCCTGTGCGGACTCCGAGCCATCGGCAGGTCAAGAGGACCCGGCCGAGCCCGTCGACGAACCGTTGGACTCCCCGGCCTTCACGCACCCGGTGACCGCCCGTTTGCCCGCGAAACGATCGGCGAGCCAACCGAACGCCTCGTTGAATCCGGCGACACCGCCGGCGATGTGCCCGAGCGGGGTGCCGCCGAGTACCGGGAACCGGATGTATCTGTACTCGAGCGAGGCGGGATTCTTGGCGCACCAGTCCCCGTAGAGCTGATCGCCCTGGAACTTGGGTACGGTCGGATCGACGGGGTTGGCCGACAACAGGATCGGGATCGAGGTGGGCGGCAGCATGCCCACCCGTTGTTCGTCGACACGCTTGGCGAGCGCCGGGTTCTCGTCGATGATCTCGCCGATCTTCTTGCCGCTCGCGGTCCAGCTACTGGTCTTCGGCGCGCCGAGCAGACTCACCGCGACGATGCACTGATCCTTGGTGGAGGCCATGACCCTCTTGCCTTCGGCGTTGAGCAAGCCGGGCACGAGCGTGGCGATCTCCGGATAGCGCGCCGTCGCACCGTTGATGGCCCACGCGATCGCTCCGCCGAGCCGGTTGCCGTCGAGGTAGTCGAGGAGCGAACGCAGATTGGTCGGCGCGCCGCCCGCATAGATGCCGACCACCTGCTTCCTGAGTTCGGGAGCGTAGTCGTCGATGATTTCCGCCGCGGCCGCGGTGGCCGCGCCGCCCTGGGAATACCCCGCCAGCGCCACCTTGGTGTGGGGGTCGACGTTGGGAAGTGTCAGCGCCGCGCGGGCGGCGTCGATGACAGCGTTTGCCTGGTCGACGCGGATACCGAAGGTGTGTACCCCCGGCGTGCCGAGTCCGATGTAGTCGGTGCTGACCACCCCGTATCCCTTGGCGACCAGGTTGTAGGTGATCAGCGACTCGATCTCGGCCATCGGGCCACCGGGTGAGGACACGGTGACCGACTGCAGCACCCGCGACGGTGCGCACTGGTCGCCCTGCCCGTGCGCTCCCGGCGCGTACGACACGAGCGGCCGGGGGCCGGGTCCCTTCCACGCCCGCGCAGGCTGCAGGTAGTAGCCGCTCACCGCGGTCTTGTGGCCGAGCGCGTCGGTGGTCACATACATGATGAGCGTGGCCCGCGCCGGAACCCGGCCCCAGGCACTCGGCACTGTGATGAACGTCGACATCGGAGCCGTCTTCAACAGGGTCCCGGGCGCGGGCAGAGGCCCCGACGGCGGAGTGTAGAAACTCGTGTCCACACCGGCGCTGCCCGTCGATGATCCGTTGCCACCCGACGATCCCGTCGGTGCGGCGGCCGCGACGCCGATCGCACCCACGCTCATCACCACGGCGATCGATGCCGCCAGCACACTCATCACCGTCCGGCGGGCAGTCCCCATGTGCCAACCCGTCATCGCCACGTTGCCCCCCGAATCCCTCGGTAGTCACCAAAGGGCGCCACGACTCGTGATCCCTGGTCGTGGCGCCTGTTCGTCGGTGTCTGACACTAGCGAGATCCGAGAATGCGCGTCGACCCGAACGCTGCTTTGAACCCGAACGGACTACATACCCGTTGCCGCGTCGTGACACTCACGGGTCAGGTGCCTTCGAGAACGGCCAGGATCTCGGGCAACCACGCGGTGTCGGCGGGCACGATCTGCCCGAGTTCGGCCAGGCGCCGCAATCGCGCGGCGTCCACCCAGGCGACGGCCGCGTGATCGAGTGGTCGCACCGTCCCCCCGACGATCCGAGCCCACATCGCGATCAGGGTGAGGTCCGCCGAGAGTGGGACCTGAACCTCGAGACGCACACCGGGTTCCACCAGCACGTCGAGTTCTTCGAGCAGTTCGCGACGCAACGCCGCCGCGAGGTCCTCCCCGTCCTCCACCTTGCCGCCGGGCAACTCCCACAATCCGGCCACCTCCGGCGGATAGCGGCGCTGCGCCAACAGAATTCGATCATCCGACGTCGCCAGCACCGCCCCGGCCACCACCACGCGTCCGCTCACGACGCGATCACCGCGATCCGCTCGGGCACCAGCCGGACACTCACCTCGTCGCCCGCCTCGACCGGCCCGTCGGCCACGGCGTCGAGGTCGCCACCGGCGGTCGACAGACGCAAGCGGGTCCCGGTGGGCAGATCCGCGGCGACGAGAACGGTTGCGGTCACACCGGTCTCGCGGGTCGTCATGACACGCACCGACTCCGCCCGTAACCCCAGGAGCCCCTCCGACCACGGGACGTCAAGATCGACCTCGCCCAACGGGGTCGCCACCCGGGCGCCGACACGGTGTGCGGCCACGATCGTGGTGCAGCCGAGGAACCGCGCGGTCCACTCGTCGACGGGCGCCTTCCACAAACCCGCCGGTGGCGCCGACTGCACGATCCGGCCGTTCCGCATCACCGCGATCACATCGGACATCACCGCGGCCTCGGTGTGATCGTGGGTCACCATGATTGTCGGAGTTCCGCTGGCACAAACGATCTCGCGGATCTGCAGGGCGAGTTCGTCGCGCAGTGCCCGATCGAGGGCGGCCAGGGGTTCATCGAGCAACAACAGTCGGGGTCTCGGTGCCAGCGCACGTGCCAGCGCGACGCGCTGGGCCTGCCCGCCGGAGAGTTCCTCCACCCGCCGGTCCTCGAAGCCGGGTAACTGCACGAGTTCCAGCATCTCCGCAACCCGGCGCGTCCGCTCGGCGCGCGGCACGCGTCGGGCTCGCAGTCCGTAGGCGACGTTGGCGCCCACGGTGCGTCCGCCCAGCAGTTGGCCATCCTGGAACACCACCCCGAAGTCACGACGGTGCGCAGGAACGCCCTCGAGATCGACTTCGTCGAAGCGGATGCGGCCGCCCGCGGGCCGCTCCAATCCGGCCACCGCACGGATCAGGGTCGATTTGCCGCACCCCGACGGACCGAGCAGTGCGGTCACCGGCGCTACGTCGCCCACCCGCCAGCTCAGATCGTCGATCACCGACTCGGCGCCGTAGCTCACCCGCAGTCGGTCGAGTTCGAGCGTCACAGCAACACGCCCGATCGTGGCCGCAATGCCTCGACCGCGAGGACGGCCACCGAGGTGGCAGCCACCAACACCATCGATGCCGCCATCGCGGTGGCGAGATTCGACGCCCCGGGCCGGTTGAGCGCCGATCCGATGAGCACGGGCAGTGTGGTGGTGTCTGCACGCGCCAGAAAGCTGGTGGCGCCGAATTCACCGAGCGCCATCACGAAGGCGAATCCACCCGCGGCGGCAACGGATCGGCCGATGACGGGGGCATCGACCGTGGCGAATACACGGATCGGTCCGGCGCCGAGGGTGGCTGCCGCCTGCTGTTGCCGCGGCGGCACCGACTCCAGCGCCGGGATCACGATGCGGATCACCACCGGTATTGCGATCAGCGCCTGCACACACGGGATCACCAGCGGCGACGACGCGATCCGCGCGGGCATCGCCGCCAGCACGAGGAGATAACCGAACCCCAGGGTCACCGCGCTCAATCCGAGCGGGATCATCCCGAGAACCTCTCCCACCGAACGCAATGCACCCCGCGTACGGTGCAGCGCGAGCGCGGCGAGCGAGCCCACGCACACGGCGATCACCATCGCGAGTGTGGCGGTGATCAGCGAATAGCGCAGCGAGGCAAGCGGTGTCACACCATTGACCGGCTCGGCCAGTGCGCGGTAGCCGGACAGCGTCCAGTCGCCACCGGCTCGGGGCCGCACCGACCGCAGCGCGAGGACGAGCACAGGGCCGACGAGAACCACGGTCGTCCACGCCGACACGGCGACCACTGCGACCCACGTCGCCCCGCTGATGGGACGTCGTCGGGTGTATGCCCGGGCGGTGCCCGGCCCGGCCCGGCCACCGGCGAGCACACTGACCAGCAATGCTGCGATGACCACCACGATCTGGAGCATCGAGAGCGCCACGGCCTCGGGAATGCGGAAGTAGCCGATGGCTTGCGTGTAGATCTCGGTTTCGACGGTGCGCAGCGTGCCGCCACCGAGAATGATGATGACGCCGAAACTGGTGGAGCAGAACAGGAACACCAGCGTGGCCGCGGCGGCGGTCGGCGGCAACAGCCGGGGCGCCACCACCGTGCGCCAGGCCCGCCATTCCCCTGCACCGAGGGTGCGTGCGGCATCGACCGCGCGCGTGTCGAGGGATCGCCATGCTGCGCCGACCACCCGTACGAACACGGCGACGTTGAGAAAGGCATGCGCCAGCAGCACCGCCCACCATCCGGAGCCGATGTGCGCGAACGCCAAGGGGCCGTCGAGTACGGCGCGGAACGCGACGCCGACCACCACCGTGGGCAGCACGAACGGGATCGTCACCACCACGGTCAGCACGATCGTGCCGACACCGCCGGAACGGACGTAGAGCCACACGATGGGGGCGGCGACGAGCAGGGCGAGGACGGTGGATGCGGCGGCCTGCCCGAGGGTGACCGCCAGAAGGTGCGCGGCGTGTGTGCGCCGCAACAGCTCTGCGAGCGAGTGCGATCCCCCGTCACCGGCGGTGGTCATCGCGCGGCGCACGAGCGCGGCCACCGGCCACACGAACAGCAGCCCGATGAACGCGGTGGGCACCACAGCGAGGAGCCACGGACCGACCCGGCCGCCGCTCACCGCCCCACGGCGGCGCGCCACTGCTCGAGCCACGTTTCCCTGTTCTGCGCGATGTAGGCGGGCGGCAGGGTCACCGTGGACTGCGGCACCGGTGCACGTTGCGCCCAGCCGTCGGGCAACGGGGTGTTGCGCTGCACCGGATAGACGTACATGGCCGACGGAAGAGCCCGCTGAACAGTGGGACTGAGCATGAAATCGACCACTTTGCGGGCACCTGCGGCATTCGTCGCGCCCTTGAGCACACCGACGTATTCGACCTGACGGAAACAGCCGTCGAGCAACGCACTGGTCCCGGGCGTCGCGGCCGGCGACGACGCATAGGACAACACGATGGGCTTGCTGCCCCGGCCCTCACCGGCGGTGAACAACTGGTTGTAGGCGATCTCCCATCCCGAGACGATCGTGGCGCCACCCGCGACAACCTGCTTCCAGTAGGACAGCCATTTGTTGCCGAACACACCGATCGTGCTGAGCAGGAACGCCATTCCGGGCGAGGACGTGCCCGGGTCGAGCAGGGCCGCCTGTGCGGCGAACGTGGGCTCGCGCAGATCGCGAAGACTCGTCGGTGCCGGCTGCGCCTTGGTGCGGTACCACTCGTCGTCGACGTTGAGGCACACGTCGGCGCGGTCGACGGCGGTCAGTTCCCCGTTGGTGTCGGGCAGCGCGTAGTCGGCGGCACCGTCGGCCGCCGCCGGCGGCGTGTACGGCTCGAGCGCACCCGCCTCCACCGGACGTGAGGCGAAGGTGTTGTCGATGCCGTAGACGACGTCGGCCTTGGGCGATCCAGGGGTCAGCGAGATCGTCGACGCGAGTTGGCCGGCGTCGCCGGATTTGACCACCTTCAGGGTGAGACCGGTCTGTTTGGTGAACGCATCGAACACCGATTGGGGCAGGCTGAACGAATCGTGTGTGAGCATCGTGACCGCAGTGGCCGATCCGGTGTCATCACCGCAGGCAGACACCAGGGACACGCCGGTCACCACCGCCACGGCCAGCACTGCGGCCCGTCCGATCCGTGTGGCGGACATCGATCGAACCCCTCCGGTCTGCTCGGCCACCCGGCCTCCTCACCACACCCGATGTCGGTGTAACCCTGCACAGCGGTCGCGCGATACGACTGCTGTCGATCTAACCAGTTCGGCGGGTGCCCCACGACACAAGGCCCGTTCGTAACATTGGTAACAATTGAATCAATAGTCTCAGTTGTCACACAGGATCGGGGTTAGGCTGCCTGGACATCGCCTAGCCCCGGCTGCTTAGAATGACCCGCGGCACTCGGCGTCACCGGCGGGTCCGCCCCACCGACAACCGATAGGAACCCACGTGCGTTTGTCAGCACTGACCCGTCGAGCACGGTTGGCCACCGTCGCAGCCACGTTCGCCCTCGCGGCGTCGCTCGCCGCTCCGGCCATCGCGTCGGCGGCGCCGGCCCCCGCCCCGAAGGTCGACCAGCGCACCCTGGACTCGCTCGGCGCGTTCGCCCCGGCGATCATCGGCTCGGTCACCACCCCGGGCCCGGACGGCAAGATCAACGCGCAGCTACTCGACCAGGCGCGCACGATGGCAGCACAGCCGGGGATGCCCCCGCAGGTGGCCTCGACGTGGCGCGCGATCATCGATTTCATGGGCGAACCCGGGCGCCGGCAGATGCTGCGTCAGCAACAGGTCGCCGAGGTGGCCAAGCCCGGTGAGCCCGAGATCCCGCAGGGGCCCAACGCGCCGCGCATTCAGGAATTCCTCTATCCCACACTCGGTTTCGGCTGCATGCCGGACGGCGGCAATTCACTCGGCCGAGCACTGGTCACCGCGGGTCCGCAGAAGGCTCCGGCGCCGGGACCCAAGCGCGGACAGGCCGGGTATGTCTACACCAGTCTCGGTACGGGTCCCGCGATCAACAATCCGGTGCGCAAGCTCTGGGTCAGCTGGATCAACATCGACAACGGACGCACCGGCCAACTGCAGCTCAAGCGCAATCCGCTGATCAATGCCGCGGCGGGTCCGGGCACGTTCACCGGGATCGCGACGCCCGGCAAGGGTCGGCTGATCTCCACGATCTACGGCGACGTCACCACCAAGATGAAGGGTCGCGTCATCTCCTGCACCATCGTGCCGACCATCGGACTCGCCATCATCTAAAGGCGGCCCGCGCGGATACGCACACGTCTCCGATGCACTCAGAACACCCTCGTGTGGCCTCGCCACGCGAGGGTGTCTCGTCTGCGGGGCACCGACGGCCGAGTCGTTCGACGGTGATCGCCCCTCGGTAGCGGCCACGTCACAGGTCGGCTTCACGACTTGAAGTCGACAGCTCAAACGTGGTCTCTTTTAACTTGAGCAACACCAGTCACATGCGCCCCATCGCTCGTGGGGCCGTTTCGGCTCGTCTCAAGGAGTGATCATGACCGCAGGCTCCCGCCGCACACCTCTGCGTCGCACCGCACGCCTGGGTGCCGCTGTCGCGTCGATGGCGATCGTGGCCGGGTTGGCCTCGGTCCCTGCCGACGCCTACGCAACGCCGGGCGCCCCGAGCACGCTGTCGCCGACCTCCCCGTCGCTCGGTGCAGGGCCCCTCGACCACGAACTCGCCGAGGCGGTCAAGGCACTCAAAGCGGCCGGCGCCGACAAGATCGCCCTGCAGGCCGCGGAGGCCGTGAAGTCGTCGCTCGGACAGATGTCGACGCAGGACGTGGTCAACAAGCTCAGTGCGCTGTCGAGTCAGCTCGGCGGGACGACGGTGTCGGCGCCGACGGCGGCCCGTCCGGTGGCCGCGGCCGACACCATGAGCATCCTCAAGTCGTTGGGAATCCAGCCGTTCTCCCCGTCGATCGCACCGCTGTGTACCGATCCCACCGCCGACAATCCACTCGGGTTGGTCACCGCCGGCGCGGGAGCCGCACCGGGCCCGTGGCCGGCCAAAGAGGAACCCATGAAGGTCATCGACCCGCTCAAGCCGCTGCTCAACCTGGTACCCGGTATCAAACTCCCCGAGAAACTGAATCTGGTGGAGCAAGGCGAAACCGCGTACGCGTTTGTGCCGGCATCCCCCGACGCCAACGGTGACGGGCATATGCAGGTGGCGTGGTTCAACACCAACACCCTGCAGGGCGGTTTCGCCGAACTGCAACCGCTCGACCAGCGGGTGCGATCGGTGCTGCCGCCGCTCGCCGGGGTGCGACTGGCACCGGTGAAGACCGGCAGTGGCACCATTCTGTCGGCGATCTACGGCACGTCCGGCAACAACGGGCGAACCTGCTACTTCCTCCCGGCGATCGGTGTGGTCACTGCACCATGAGCACCACCGGTATCACCCGGGGCAGGGCGTGGATGTGCACGGCGATCGCTGCCGCCGCAGCGATCGGCATGACCTTGGCGGGCGGATCCGCGCACGGCGCCCCGACCACCAGCACGCCGAGCCCGAGCACCTCCAGCGCCTCCGACCCCGCCCCCGGTAAGGCCGGGACAGTCTTCGCGAACCGACAGATCCCCCGGGCGAACCTCGTGCCGGGAGCGGCGAGTGGCAACATCTTCACCTACTGGAGCACCGGCGCCGACGACAAACCGCACCTGTCCAGCGGTGTCCTGCTGCTCCCGTTCACTCCGGCACCGGCCGGCGGTTACCCCGTCGTCGCATGGGCCCACGGCTCGCGGGGTCTCGCCGATACCTGCGCACCCACCACTCACCCGACGGCCGAGGACCTCGACCAGGCGAAGACATGGCTCGGCCGTGGTTACGCCGTGATCAGCAGCGACTACGCCGGACTGGGCACCGAGGGCGTGCCGCAGTACTTCGACAGCGACGCCACCGCACGCAACATCGTCGACGCTGTCCGCGCCGGGCACGACATCGCCGACAACCTGTCCCGGTCGTGGGCGGTGGTCGGACGGGGACAGGGAGCGGCCGCCGCGGTGGCGCTCGCCCGGATCGCCACCGCCCTGCAGGGACCCGAACTGGACTTCCGTGGCGCGGCCGCATCGTCGATCCCGGCGCAGTTCTCGACGCTGCTCACCCGTCTCGGTCCGGGTACCACCACGATGCCCGCCGGGCTCACCGCAGATGCCCTGTTCACGCTCAGCGCGATCAGCCGCGCCCGCCCCGAGGTGGACGTGGTGGACTACCTGACCGATTCCGGACGGCAGTGGATCAACAAGGCCGCCGACCTGTGCGTCGCCGAACTCACCCGGCAGGTCGACGGTGTACCGCTGGGATCGCTGTTCAGCAAACCGCTGTCGGGCAACCGCGAACTCGGTGCCGTACTGCAGTCCGCATCGGAATTGCCGGTGCGCGGCTTCACCCGTCCGGTGCTCATGGCTCAGGGCCTGGTGGATCCGACGGTGGTGGTGCCGTTGACGTTCAAGTACATCAACGACGCGCGTATCGCCGACTCGCACGTGACCCCCCGCCCCTACCTGGTGTTCCAGGCCGACCAGGCAGACGCCATGGCCGCCAACGACTTCCGGTGGTTCGTCAACCGGCTGATGCAGTGACGCACCGGCCGCGGGGATGGCCTGCGCGGTTCACCGTGGGCTACCTCGCCGCGGCCGGTCTGGCCACCGCCGCGGGCGCTTTCGGCCCGCGCACACTGGCGGCAGCGACCAAACCCGTACCTCTCGGCCTTCTCGGGATGCGGGTGTTGGCCGGCCGCACGCATCGATCCGCGCTCGACAACGTGCTGCTCACCGGGGTGATCGCCGGGGCGATGGCCGGTGACCGGGCCATGCTGGTCGAGGAGTTCACCGACCTGACCGAATCCGTTGACGGACAGGCGGACTGGCGCGCCAAGGACCGTCACCTCGCCCGCGCTGCGCTGTTCTTCGCCGGCTCGCAGCTCTGCTATTGCGCACTGATGGTGCGTCGGGGCGCGCGATACCGGCTCGCCTCGGCGGCGCCGCGGACGATGATGCTCGCCGAATCGGCCGCGGTGATCGCCACGCATCGTCCGGGGCTACTGCCCGTGCTCGGCGCCTACGGGACGACATTGGCGACGATGGCCACCCTCGCCGGCGACATCCCCGCACCGCAGCCGCGAATGCGGCGCGGTGGCTGGCTGTTTCTCGTCTCAGACCTGACGATTCTCAACCGCAGGCACCTCATCAGCAATCAGCGCGCCCGGAAGATCAGCGAGTTACTCGTGCTGGCAACCTACTTCGCCGCACAGGCGCTGCTCGTCGGCGGGCTGGCCGCAGGCGTACCCGCCTCGACAAGAGTTGCCGATTGACGCGCCCGGCGCGTCAATCGGCAACCTGTGGTGCGGCGTGGTGGAATCTCTACCGAGCCTTGGCCGCACGTGTCGCTTCCAGACGCGACAACGACGACTCGGCCACCGCGTCCATTTCCTCGAGTTCCATGCCCTTGGTCTCCTCGACCTTGGCCCGGACGTAGAAGAACGACGCCGCGGCACACGCCGCGAAGAATCCGTACACCCAGCCGAGACCGAGGGTCGCCGATGCCTGCGGGAACAGCATCGAGATGGTGAAGTTGGCCATCCAGTTGACCGCGGTGCACACACCCAGTGCCACACCCCGGATGCGGTTGGGGAACATCTCGCCCAGCATCACCCACATGACCGGGCCCCAGGTGGCGGCGAATGCGACGACGAACAGGTTCGCCCCGATCAGCGCGATCACGCCCCAATTGCCGGCCAGCGTGAGACAGTCCTTGTCGGTGTTACCCGGGGTACACGTGACATCACCGACCATCCCGGACTGCTGATACGACGACTGCGTGAACGCCACACACGCCATCAGTAGCCCGATGAACATGCCCACCGACCCCCACAACAGCAGGTTGCGGCGGCCCACCCGGTCGACGAACAGGATGGCCACGAAGGTCATGGCGACATTGATGGCGGAGGTGATCACCGAGGTGGTGAAGGCGTCACTGGTGGAAAAGCCCACCGACTTCCACAGGGTTGTCGAGTAGTAGAAGATCGCATTGATGCCGACGAATTGCTGGAAGATGGCCAGCCAGATACCCACCCACACCAGCGGGTGCAACCCGAACGACGGTCCACGAATGTCGGAGAGCTTCGTCCTCGATTCCCGGCGGACACTCAGTTTGATCTCTTTGACGCGCTCGAGCGGATGAGGCTCGCCGGTGACCTCCTCGAGGATGCGTGCCGCCTCGGCGTCGCGGTTGCGGCCGACGAGGTATCGCGGGGACTCCGGGATCGACAGTGCCAGGATGCCGTAGACGGCGGCCGGGACCACGCCCACCAGGAACATCCAACGCCACGCCTCCAGCCCCCACCAGAGGTCGTTGAGCGGCGCGCCCGCCGCGTTCTGCAGCAAGGTGTCCGACAGAAGGGCGGCGAAGATGCCCAGCGTGATCGCGAGCTGCTGCATGGAGGCCAGTGCGCCGCGGTATCGCGCGGGGGCGATCTCGGCGATGTAGGCGGGTGCGATGACCGATGCGATACCGATACCCAGGCCACCGAGCACACGCCACAGCAACAGGTCCCAGACCGTCTGCGTGTACGCGGTCCCGATCGCCGAGATGACGAACAGCACCGACCCGAGAAGCATCACGCGTTTGCGGCCCCACACGTCGGCGAGTTGACCCGCGAACCAGGCGCCGACCACGCATCCGAGCAACGCGATGGCCACCGCGAAACCGGTGAACAGATCACCCAGCCCGAAAGTGCTCTGAATCGAGTCGACGGCGCCGTTGACCACCGAACTGTCGAATCCGAAGAGGAAACCACCCACCGCGGCCGCGATCGTCACGCCGAGAACCTTGGCGGTGTGCTGTTCGGCCACCTCGGCAGCCTGCTGTTTATCGACCATCTGACCGACCTCGCCTCACTGCTCGAAATGCGCCTGTGCGATTACTGAGAATTCACGCTACCCGCGTGGCAATGCGAATCCGCAGAAATCGGTGAGTTGCCACCGGTTTCGTGACCTACGGTTCCCGATCTCACGATTTCGTGACACTACGATTCCGTGAGCTAGGCGTTCGCGACGCCACGGCACGTCGAGTACTGCGGGTTGACCATCGGCAGAAATGCGACGGCACCGATCGTCTGGTGGATGGTGAAAACCACCGGACCCGCCCCCGGATGCAGATCGATCTGCCAGCTGACCGTGCGTGCCCGACTCGGCGCCGACACCACACCTCGCGCGCCGGTGCGCAGATTGCGCCAGGTGACCCGGACCTGCGTGGTGTACTCCACCAGTTGCGGCTTGCCCCGAATGGAACCGATCAGGGTGATCGCCGGGCCGGGTAGTCCGTCGGCCGGGAACCGTATCCCGTTGAACACGTCGACCTTCACCGGCAGCGGACCCAGTGGCCACGGGTTGGCACTCGGACAGTCGAGTGTGGTGACGAGGTTGGGGTCGCTGTACTCGGGAATCGCCTGCGCCACCGGCGCCGTCGCGCATGCGATCACCGCGATGGCCCCGGCCGCCACGGCGACGATGCTGCGACGCCGCAACCGAAGCGCGGTGGGTCGGCGGACGAATCGACGCATCGACACCTTCACACCCACCCCGCCGGACATGGCGACAGTGTACGAGTCCCTACGATGGCCTCATGGCGAAACTGCAGATTGCCCAGGAGGCGGCCGCCGACGAACTGCTGTCGTCGGATCCGTTCGCGTTGCTCACCGGAATGCTCTTGGACCAGCAGTTTCCGATGGAACGCGCCTTCGCCGGACCAGCGAAGATCCGTGACCGATTCGGCAGCATGGACCCGACGGCGATCGCCGATGCCGATCCGGAGGCGTTCGCCGACTTGTGCGCCACCCCACCGGCCATCCACCGCTACGGCAGATCGATGGCGGGGCGTGTGCAGGAGCTGGCGCGGGTGGTGGTCGACGACTACGACGGCGACACCGCTGCCATCTGGACCGGCGCCACCAGCGGTGCCGATCTGTTCGCGCGGCTGCGCGCGCTACCCGGATTCGGTGACCAGAAGGCCAAGATCTTCACCGCGTTGCTGGCGAAACAGCTGGGGGTGAAACCGCGGGGCTGGACGACGGTGGTCGGAGACTACGGGAAGAAGGGTTACCGGTCCGTGGCCGACGTGACCGATCCGGATTCGTTGCAGAAGGTCCGTGATTTCAAGAAGGCCGCCAAGGCAGCGGCCAAAGCGGGCGGTACCTCCGCCACGGCGGGTTAGGGTACGGCCATGAGCTCTGATCAGCCGGACGCGCGGACGCTGCTCGAACTGCCGTTCAGGCTCGGCTTCGCTGCGACCGGCGTTGCCCTCACCGCCGCGGAGTCGGCCGTGAGCATTGCGCGCATCACCGCCGCCAGCTTTCAGTACGAGGTGAACCATGCGCTCGGGATAAGCGGTGACGAGGTGGGTGGCGCGCGTGCACCGCTGGCCCTCATCTCGCAGCTCGCCGACCTGATGTCGCCCGAGCGTCCGTTGGGGCGGCTGGTGGCGCCCGGCGGACCGCTCGAAAGGCTGGTCACCCCGGGTGGCGTGGTCGACCGGCTCACGGCTGCGGACGGATTGCTCGAGAAGCTGACCGCGCCCGGCGGCATTCTGAACCAGATGACCGAGGATGGCGGAATCCTGGTGCGGCTCACCGCCAAAGACGGTCCACTCGATCGACTCACCCGCGAGGGCGGTGTCATCGATCAGTTCACCGAGGACGAGGGCATCCTGGATCGGCTGACGTCGGAGGGGGGCATCGTCGATCAGCTCACCGCCCCCGACGGCGTGCTGGAGAAGGTGACCGAACCGGGTGGCATCCTCGACCGGCTCGCCGCCGACGGCGGTTTGCTCGATCAACTCGTCGGCGAGAACGGCGCCATCGAGCGAACGATCGCGCCCGGGGGACCGCTGGACCGGATCACCGAGTTGACAGAGGTGATCGGCCAGCTCGCACCCAACCTGCTGGCGATGCAGGACACCGTGCACGAACTGGCCGAGACCGTGGATCTGCTCAATCAGACGGTGGCACCGCTGGGCGGGCTGGCCGACCGACTACCCAAGCGGCTCACCCGGGCGCCGAAGAACTCGCTGCCGAGCGGACATGATCCGGCCCGCAGTCCGCGCAGTCAGCTGTGATCCGCGCGATCGCGGACTCGAGAAGGTCGACGTAGCGGTCGATGTCGGGGCAGACGGCTGTGCTCGTGGTCAGTGAGATCGTCACGGTGTCGCCTATCCCGTGCACCCCGTGCGTCAATCCCTGCGCCGGCGACAACGCGGGAAACCCCGCGGTCATCAGCACCGCACGCCCGTCGAGGGTGAGATCGGCCGCGCCGCGGTAGACCGACGACACCACGGTCACACCCGTGACCCGTTCCGGTCGCACCGTCGGATCGAATTTCCCTATCCCCCACCGTTGTAGCGGTGCCGGTGTCGCGGCGGTGGCGCGCCGTGATGCCCGCCGTGCCGCATCGTCGCCGTCGCGGCGGACGGTGTCGATCTCGGCGGCGATCAGCCCGGCACGCGTGCGCAGATCGGGTTCGGCAACGTGCAGATCGACCCCGGCGTTGCGGAAGTTGTTACGCACGTTGGGTTGTGGCTTTCGTGCGATGGTCAGCTCCACGGCACACCGGCCCTCGATACCGCCGAGATACTCCGGTAACGCCATCGAGATGGCGAGCAGCGCGCCCACGGTGACGCTGTGCCCACACACGCGCAGGCGATCGCGGTCGACGGTGACTGTACGCAACTGCCGGTCGCGTCCGGGTGGGCGGTTGAGTGCGGTGAGCGCAACACCTCCCTCCAGGCGCGGTGCGGCGGTCCGCTCGAGCCGGAACGCACGCACCCCGAGTGCGAGCATCGCGGCCAGCTCGATGGGCAGTCGCACCGCACCCCGTACCGCGGTGAACACCGGCGCCGGCATCGCGCGCGGCCGGGCCGCGCCGTGTCCGGTGCGGGGGTGGGCTTCGGCGCGGAAATCGGGCCCGAATAGTTCGCGCGCGATGCCGGCGGTGCGCCGACCGTCGCCGAGGGTGTGGCTGATCTGCAAGGCCACCACGACCGTGGTGTGGCGCCGCCCGGCCACGATCACGTCGGTGACGGGTCCGAAAATGTGTGCGCGCCAAGCGTGTCGGGTCGCGTCGAGTTGATCGGTCATCTGTTCGCCGAGAACGTCGAGACACTGCGTCCACTCCGTCGCGGTGCGGTGGAGCCGGATCTGGTCGTCGTCGACCGGCGCCCGCACCCAGTACGGACGGTCGAGGTCGCCCGGCACGGGCTTCACACGCAGTCGCAGATCGTCGACACCCTCCGCGCGCCGCCGGACCCATGTCGCGATGTCCTCGAGTCCCACACCGTCGAGTCCCACACCGTCCGGTTGCACACCGTCGTTCGCGGAATCGGCGGAGAAGCCGAAGACGACGAATTGGTCGTTGGGGATGATCGGCGCCATCCAGAACGCCTGCGCATCGCCGGCCGACATCGGTTGCATCAGCGTCACGGTAGTCCCGGGAATCCACCGGAGGTGACCGACACGACGGCGATCAGCTGACCGTGTGCAGATGCACCAGCGCCTGCACATGTACATCCGAGCCGTCCACGGCGGTTCGGACGCGTTGCACCTCGGGTCCGAGCACGGCGGCGATCTCGTCGTAGGAATAGGTGGGCGGAGCGGTCACCGTGATCCTGATGATCTTTCGGCCGCGGTCGTCGAGCGCCTTGGCGGTGACCTCGTCGAACATGGTGTTGCCAGCGAGATCGTCGGCGACCGCGGCGGCAATCAACTTGGGCGCCACGGTGAGCCGTCCGTCGGCGTTGCTGCCGGAGAGTTCGAGCTCGTCCACCTTGTTCGGTCGGATCGCGGTGGCCAGGAGTGACCAGCTCCAGACCAGGCCGACGATGGCGACGCCGAAGAGCACCACGATCCACCAGTCCGTCCTCGCCAGGCGCGACGCCCAACCCGCGTCGAGGTGGTCGGCCCACTCGCGCACGACGGGCACGTGGAGCTGCCACAGCACTGCACCGACGCCGACCAGCAGGACGGCGATGCCGAAGATGCCTGCGGTGATGCGATGCAATGTGGCGGGTCCGCGGTTCATGAGTCCTCTCCTTCGCGGTTGCTCTCCCCCGTGCGGTGGCTCTCCCCTGCGCGGTGGCTCTCCCCTGCGCGGCGGCGCGCGACGATCTTGACCTTCACCCGCAGCGGTTTCTCCGGGGCGGCCGCCGCGGACGCCACCGCGGCGCGGATCGCGTCGGCGTCGGGATGCGTATCGGTCGCGGTCACCACGACCTTCGCCCGGCGGCGGCCCACCACGGTGGTGGCGTGCTCCACCCCGGGCACCGACAACGCCGCCGTACTGATGCGCCGGGCGATGTCACCGCGCCGCGTCCACATCACCTCGTAGCCGCCGAGGCTCACGTGGGTACGGCGACGTGTCCGGACCGCCGACCACAACAACCACAGGCCGATGAGGATCAGCGCGATCGCAACCGGCCACATCCACTGTTGCCAGGTGCTGCGGGCCACCCAATCGGCCCCTTCCCGCGACCATCGGGTACCCGACACCCAGCCCGCCTGTACCACCAGATCGCGGATCGCGACGATGACCAGCGCCAGCAGAACGAACGCGATCACCACGCCCCCGACCACGGCGACCGGCGTCGACGACGGCGCGAAGACCTTGCCCTGATGCGTGTCTGCGGTGCGGGCGATGGCGATCCGGCGGGTCTTCTCGTCGTCGTGCGGTTCGTGGTCGGTGGACGTGGTCATGTCTCCTCCGGGACGGGTAGTTCGATGTAGCCGTCGCGCCGACGACGGACTGCCTCCCCCGACACGATCCGGGCGACGGTCACGTCGACCCGCGCCGGTCGCACGCCGGTGAGGCGGGCGATCTCGTCGGCGACATGGTCGCGGGTACGTGCGCACACCGCGGCCACCGCGCAGGGCCAACTCAACGCGACCGTCAACGCGACGGTCGGCGCGGTCTGCGACATGTCGACGCTCGCCGACGGGTAGCCGCTCGACAGCGGATTGATCGCGCCCAGAACCGACGGGCCGCCGCTGTCGGTGCGGATCACACCGTCTACGTCGAGGGCGACCCGTTCGGCGATCTTGACGCCCACGCGGTCGGCGAGCACCAACGATCCACGGACGTCGGAATCCGGCTCCTGCGCAGCCACTCCCGGTGCGTGGGCCGGCGCTGCGGTACCCGACGCGCCGGCGTCGGTGGCACCGACGGTGACGGTGACCGCGTCAGCCACGGTTCCGGCTCTTCAGGATTGCACCGAGATCGATCGAGCCGTCGCGGTGCAGCCCAAGCGCCAAACCGAAAGCACCGAGCAGAACCGCCAGGATGAACCCGCCGAACCCGCCGGTGGTGGCCGCGATCGCAAGCAGCAATCCGGCCAGCAGACCCAACATCGCGTTGTTACCCATCGTTTTTCACCCCTGTGGACGGCTGTTCTTCTTCAGGCTGCTGTGTTTCTTCAGGCTGCTGTGCTTCTTCGGGCTGCTGCGTCGCTGCACCGCCGACACTGATGTCTTCGACCACCACCGACACCGGTACACCGGCAACAGCGGAGGCGGCATCGGCGGCTTGTTCGGCAACGGCTCGCAGATCGTGTGCCATGTCGACGACGATGTGCACTTCACCTGCGTTGTCCGACAACGTGATGCCAC
This sequence comes from Gordonia sp. NPDC003425, assembly GCF_053588635.1. NCBI lineage: Bacteria > Bacillati > Actinomycetota > Actinomycetes > Mycobacteriales > Gordoniaceae > Gordonia > Gordonia sp. NPDC003425. The sequence goes on from NZ_JBSFQI010000001.1 coordinate 229,585, forward strand.
CGACTCGACCGCCCGGCAGGTAGGTGGCGATCTCCCCGAAGGCTCCGGCGTACAAACCGGTGACCCCGGGCACGGCGCCGACCGCCGCGACCACGCGTTCGGCCGCCGACCCGCTGTCCGAGCCCGGGACCGCCGCATCGGTCGCTGACAGCGGTTCGGATGGGGACATCACTGCACCCTCGGCGTCTCGGGGGTGTCGTCCTCGTCGCCGAAGTGGATGTCGTGGACGGTGACGTTGACCTCGGTGACCTCGAGGCCGGTCATCTGCTCGATCGCGGTGACGACGTTGCGGCGGATGGCCGCGGCGAGCTGGTGGATCGCAACTCCGTAGTCGGCGACGATCGAGACGTCCACCGCTGCCTGTCGTTCACCGACCTCGACGTTGATGCCCTGCGTGGTGCTGGTGGCGGTGCCGGGCAGCACCTCACGGACCCGGCCCACCATCCGCTCGGTGGTGCCGCCGACGTCGTAGACGCCACTGATCTCACGGGTGGCGATGCCGGCGATCTTGGCGACCACCTGATCGGCGATCGACGTCTTGCCGCGTTCTCCCACGGGCTTGGCCGCGGCCTTGCTCTTCGACGAATCGGCGAGGGTCAACGCGTTGCCGGAGCCGTTCTCCGGGGTGGCGTCCCCGGTTGCTGTGGTGGATGACGTTGTCGATGAGGTTTCGGACATGGACGCTCCTTTGTCGCTTCGGCACCTCACGGTGCGGGATGGGCGCGACCCCCGGCCGCACCCGTATAAGGTCAGTCGTAGTGGAAGCGATTTCTGCACGCGTCGATTTCGGTGATGCCGGACACAGCGATGCCTCGGCCGGGGGGACGCGGCAGCGCCCCGAGTTGTCTCCCGGACTCGATCTGTCCACCCTCTCCGACGACGAACTCGCCGCCGCCGCGGCCGCCGGCGACACGGAGGCCTTCGCGATTCTGGTGCAGAAGGTGTCCGAACCGCTGCTGCGCTACCTGCGTCGCATGGTCGACGACCCACAGACCGCGGAGGATCTGGCGCAGGACACACTGCTCGACTCCTGGCGTGGGCTCCCGGATTTCGCCTTCCGAAGTTCGTTTCGCACCTGGATGTTCGGCATCGCCCATCGCAAGACCGTCGATCACTGGCGCCGACGACGCGACGTGCCGACCGACGACCGACGCTTCGCCGACCTCGCCGACGCACGGTCGCTCCCCGCCGACGAGGCGGTCCGGATGAGTCTCGTCGAGGCGTTGCGCCGCGAACTGGCCACCTTGCCCGAAACGTCACGCGCCGTATGGTGGCTCCGAGAGGCCGAGGGACTCTCGTTGACCGAGATCTCGCGGGTGCTGCAGATCTCCGTCGGCTCCGTGCGGGGGCACCTGCAGCGAAGCCGCAAATACCTGGCCACGCGCCTGTCGCCCTGGCGGCCCGACACCGCGGCGGCTCCCCAACGCCATACGGCCCCAACCAAAGGCCTCACTGGACGGCCATCGCGCACCCGACCGGGAGGAGGACAGCCATGAGTGAGACATACCTCGACGACGACCCCGATCACACCGACTCGTGGCTGGTCGATGCGAGTCGACGCCTGAGCGAACCCGACGCCGACGTGGGCCGGCTCATCTCGTCGATCACCGGAAATCTCGAGCGGGTACGCCGGCCCGCGCGGCGGCTGGACACCGACTCGACGGGCATCGAGGTGAGTGATCGTGTGATCAGGCAGCTGCTTGCCACCCGGATCCGTCAACGGTTGGGCCGACTGGTGGTACAGGTCAGCCTCGACGGCGACGACGCGCAACTCGCCCGGGTCCGGATAGGGCTGATCGCGCGCTACCACGACGACCTCGTCGGCGACTCCGACCGCGTCCGCGACGTGGCCGACGAGGTACTGACCGCGACGCTGGGGCCGCGCTCGAGCGATGCGGCACGCCGGTCGATCGATGTGCGCTGGCAGGACCTCTACACCCGGGAATGGCTGACCTGACCGGCGCGGGCGGGTCGCCCGATCAGGACCGGTCGGCCCGCCGGTCGCCCGCGCTCCACGCGTAGGGCAGGTCGGCACCGTTGAGTTCGCGTGCGCCCACCGCCCGCAGTTTGTAGATCAGGGGATTGTGCGCGGAGATGGTCCGCGCGTTGCGCCAGTGACGATCGAGGCGCAGTCGTTCGCTGGTGATGGATGCGCCGCCGACCTCGAACAGCTGCGTGGTGGCGTCCAGCACGGTGGTGATCACGGCCTGCTGTGCCCGCGCCACGTCGAACTCTGCCTTGTCGAGCAGCTGTTCGTCCGTGCCGCCGGCGTCGAGGAGTTCATCGAGGGTGGCCGCAACGTCGAGCACCAGCACCCGGGCGGTGTAGGCGGCCGCGGACAGGCGTCCGATCACCTGCTGCACCAGCGGATCCTCCCGCGGCAGATCGGCGGCGGCATGACTGAAGGTGCGGGTCCGGTCACGCACCCACTCAACGGTGTCGTCGAGGGCGCGTCGCGCGATCCCGGCCAGCACCGCGAGTTGCACGAGCTGCAGGTAGGAGGTCGCATAGGTGCGGCCGGGAGCCCCGTACCCTGCGCCGAGCAGACGCTCAGCGGGCACCGTGACGTCGTGGAATTCCGTTGTGCCGCTGGCGGTCAGACGCTGACCGAAACCATCCCAGTCGTCGTGCTGGATGACGCCGGGCGCATCGGCGTCGACCAGCACCGAGACCCGGTCGCCGTCGGAGTCGGCAGCGACGAGGATGTGATCGGCGTACAGACTCCCGGTGCTGTAGTACTTGGTGCCGTTGACCACCCATCCGTCGCCGTCGGCGGTGACCGTGGTGCGGTAGCGATCGGCCGCGCCAACGCCGGGTTCGGTGATCGCATTTCCCACCAGGGTGCCGCCCACCACGGCCCGCAGCCAACGCTCCCGCGCGACGGGATCGTCGGCGAGCAACTGATCCTCCACGAACGACCAGTGCACCCGGAGTGCTTGGGGCAGATTGGATTCCGCGGCCGCGAGGTCGATCAGGAGACCGAACAGCTGGCGGACCGACGCGCCGTAACCCCCGAGCTCGACCGGCACACGCAGCGCACCGAATCGGACGTCCTTGAGCGCTCGTACCTCGTCGTGGGCGAGCGCGCGATCGGTCTCGCGGGCCACGGCGCCCTCGGCGATGCGGGCGAACACCGGGGAGAAGACCTCGTCGAGTTGGGCATCGGTGTAGGCGCGAATGGATGTCGCGGTCACTGTCGGATCCTTTCGTCGTCGGTGAAGCCGGATCAGACCCGTGCGGCCGTCGGCAACCCGAACAGTGTCGCGGCAGGCGTGAGAACTGCCCACCCTTTCGGCCGCCACGAGAAAAATTACGCACCCGCGCGCTGCAAGGCGGTGCGACCGGGGCTCGGAACGGGCAATCGTCACCTATCCTTCAGCCAAGGGCCCGGAGAACACCCGACCACACGCGGCCGCGGCCGCGCGGCGAGAGGAACACATGGCGCGCACCAAGGCTGCCGACCCGAGAGAGTCCACCCGGCCCAACGCGCCGGACTGGTCCCTGCCGCGCGGCACCGTGGTGTTGCTGTCGATCACCGGCCTCGTGGTGACGGTGTTGGGCATCAGGTCCATCGGTTCCCTTGTGGGGCCGGTTTTCCTGGCACTGATGCTGACGGTGGCCGTGGCGCCGGTACCGAGCTGGCTGCGCCGGAAGGGGTGGCCCGCCTGGTCGGCACTGATCGTCACCATTCTGCTGGTGTACGGCATCATCATCGGGCTCTTCGCTGCGCTCACCTATTCGGTCGCCCGGTTGGCGACGATCCTCCCGCAGTACTCGGCCAAGTTCAACGACCTTCTCGACGACTTCCAGAAGTTTCTGACCAGCCATGGCGTGAGCCAGCAGAAGGTTCACGACATGATTGCCAACGTCGACTCCGGCAAGGTGATAGGCGCGGTGGGCAACGTGGTGTCGAGCACCATGGGTGTGGCGTCCGCGCTGACACTCGTGCTCATCACGCTGCTGTTCATGGCGTTCGATTCGGTGGGCTCGAGCGAACGCATGGAGGTGCTCCGACGCGACCGTCCCGACATTGCCGCGGCATTTACCTCGTTCAGCACCGGCACCCGCTCCTACCTCTGGGTGTCCACCGTGTTCGGACTCATCGTGGCGGCGTTCGACACCGGGGCCCTGGCGCTGATGGGCATTCCGCTGCCGATCCTCTGGGGATTGCTCTCGTTCATCACCAATTACATCCCGAACATCGGGTTCGTGATCGGCGTCATCCCTCCCGCGCTACTGGGTCTGCTCGACGGCGGCTGGGTGCTGATGGTCTGGGTGATCGTCGTCTACTCGGTGATCAACTTCGTGATCCAGTCCATCATTCAACCCAAGTTCGTCGGCGATTCGGTGGGCCTGTCGACCACGCTGACCTTTCTGTCACTGATCTTCTGGGCGTGGGTGATCGGGCCGCTCGGGGCGATCCTCGCGGTGCCGCTCACCTTGTTCGCCAAGGCGATGCTCATCGACATCGACCCCTCGGCGCGGTGGGCCGACGTCCTGCTGACCTCCAAGCGGCCCGAGAAGCCCTCCGACCTCGTCGATCCCTCGCCCATGGACGAGGACGCCGGGAACCTCGACTCCGCGCCCGACGCAGGCGAGGACACGAACACGGCGGGCCCCGACACTCCAGCCCCAGACACTCCAGCCCCGACACTCCAGCCCCGGACACCACGAGCCCCGACACTCCCGGCCCCGATTCCGGCGGTACACCCGCACGCGGGTGAACGCGGGCGCGACCACCCGTCAGCGGTCGGACCAGACCGGGTCCCGTTTGGCCAGGAACGCCGACATCCCTTCTTGCGCATCGCAGGTCATCGCATTGGTCGCCATCGTCTCGCTCATCAGCCGGTACGCCTCCGCCTCGTCCCGATCGATCTGCGCGTAGAACGCCCGTTTGCCGATCGCGATCGTCGAGGCGCTGGCCGCGGCGATCCGCAGCGCCAACTCACGCACGGTCGACGCCAGCGCCTCGGGGTCGACCACGTCGTTGACCAGGCCCCAGTCGGCGGCGGTGTGCGCGTCGACGAGGTCGCCGGTGAGCAGCATCTTCATCGCGCGCTTGCGGCCGATCGCGCGTGTCAGCGCCACCATCGGGGTGGAGCAGAACAGACCGATGCGCACCCCGGGTGTGCCGAAGACAGCGGTGGTGGCCGCGACGGCCAGATCACAGGTCGCCACGAGCTGACACCCCGCCGCGAACGCCAATCCGGCCACCTCGGCGATCACCGGCTGCCGGATGTCGTGCACCGCGCTCATCATGTCGACGCAGGACGCGAAGACCGCGCGCTCGTCATCGAGGGTTCGGTCGACGAGTTCGCCGAGATCGTGTCCGGCGGAGAACGCCGGACCGAGCGCCCGGATCACCACCACACGCACGGTCGGATCGCGATCGAAGTCCCACAGCGTGGTCGTCAGGGCCGTCATGGTCGCCACCGACATGGGGTTTCGTCGTCGTGACTCCGAGAGGGTGATCACACCGATCGGACCGTCGATGTGCACGTGCACCGCAGCGGATCCGGCCGGCTGGATGGTGGCACCCTCGGCGGCACCGACATCGTTCGTGCTCACGATTGCTCCCTGTCGTCTCACTTCTTGCGGCCGTTCTCGCGGGTTGCGGCGGGCACCGGACTCGAGGGGACAAAACCCGGCGTCGCGCTGTGTCCCAGACCACATTCTGCACGTGTTCCCCCTCACACTTCGACGCCGGTCCCGGCGACGCCCCTCGCACGCCGACACGCCGCGATGCGCAGGGACTTCTCCGGAAATCCACAGCGTTATCTCAGCGTGATCGGGTGGTCGCAGGTCAGAACCTCGGCGTGACCTTTCCGTGACCGATCCGTATGGTCGCCCACGGTCCGAGATCACGCCGCCCGGAAGTATCGGGTGGCCGATAGGAGGAACGATGACCATGCGGATGAAGAAGACCGCGATGCGCGCCGGCCTGATCGGCGCATTGGCCCTGGCCCCCTTCGGCGTCGCCACCGCGACCGCCTCGGCAGACAGCCACAACTGGGACGCCGTTGCACAGTGCGAGAGCGGCGGCAACTGGGCGATCAACACCGGCAACGGCTACTACGGCGGCCTGCAGTTCACGCAGAGCACCTGGGAGGCCAACGGCGGTAGCGGCAGCGCGAGCAACGCGTCGCGCGAGGAGCAGATCCGCGTCGCGGAGAACGTCCTCGCCACGCAGGGCCCGGGCGCGTGGCCGGTGTGCGGTCAGTACCTCTGACCTCACACGTGACCGCATGACCCGCGGCACCACCCGTTGACCACCGACACCCGACCGTGGTGCGCTTTCGGCGCGCTCGGCCGGGTGTCGGCGTCCGGCGACTCAGGCCGTGTCGATTCCACCCGCCTGCGGCACCGACCGGGCACCGATGAGACGTGCGATCAACGGAAAAAGCAGGACCGTGGTGGCTCCCGCGGCCACCAGTAGCGACGCCTTTGTCGGAGACATCAGTTCGGCGTCGACGGCCGCCTGTGTCACCGCCACGATGATCGGTAGTCCGGTGGCGGCATAAAGGGCCAACTGCACGCGTTCTCGTGGCGGTACCACCGCAGCGTCCCTGCCCACAAAGCGTTCGGCGAACCACACCGGCACGCCCCGGGCCACCCCGATACCCAGCACCAGGACCACCCACCCCAACGGGTTACCGGTGACCGCGCGCGGATCGATGCCCATTCCGGAAGTGACGAAGAACAGTGGGATCAACAAGCCGAATCCGATGACCTCCAACGACCGGGCGATCACCGGATACTGCTCACCGATGAGCCACCGGAGGATGCCGCCGGCGGCAAAGGCCCCGAGCACCACGTCGAGGTCGAACACCGCGGCGATCGCCATCAGCGTGAGCAACAACAACAGCACCACCCGAATGGGTAGCTGGGTGGTACCGCCACCGAGTTCCACCGCCACCCGACGCACACCGGGAACACGGGCAGCCAACCTGCGGGGCACCACCGCCAGCAGTACCGTCGCCACACCGAACAGCGCGATCACCACCACGGCGGCCACCACGCTCCGACTGGTCAGCAGCAATGACATCGCCAGGATCGGCCCGAGTTCACCGATCGCGCCGTGCGCCATCACCCCACGCCCCAGCGAGGTGCCCAGCAGATTGTCGGCCTTGAGGATCGGTAGGAGTGTGCCCAGCGCGGTGGAGGTCATCGCGATGGCCACCGCCACGTCCTGGGAGAAATTGATCGACAGCAACAAGCCGACCACCGCTCCGGCCAGCACGAGACTGACCAACCAGGTGATCCCCGCAACCGCTCCGGGCCGGCCTCGCAAGAGGTCCGGATCGAGTTCGTACCCGGCCAGCAGGAACAGCATGCCAAGGCCCAGCTGGCTGAGCACCGCGATCTGATCGGGATCGGTCCACCCCAGCATGTGCGGCCCCAGCACCACCCCGACGGTCAGCAGCACCACGACCTCCGGCACGAAGCCCCGGCAGGCGCGGGCGATCAGCGGGGCCAGCACTGCGGCCAACGCCACCCAGAAAAGGGTCAGCACCGCCGACGACGACGATTCCGAGGCAGCGAGCACGATCACCCGCTCATCCTGCCGCACGGTGCCCCCGACGTGACAATGGGTCATCGAGAAGGTGCGCCGGCCGGTCGACACCCGAATAGGCTCTCCCCATGGAGCCCACCGGACGATCGGCACACGGAGTACCCGGTGCACCCATTGTGGCCGCAACCGTTGACGGCGCGGCGGATGACACCGGTCCCCTTCAGGTGAGCGACGACGACCGCGCGCATCTGTCGATGTCACTGCTGATGACGCCCGGCATGGCCAACTTCACCGGAAACGTCCACGGCGGCACACTTCTCAAGCTGCTCGACGAAGTGGCCTACGCCTGCGCCAGCCGGTATTCGCGTCGCTATGCCGTCACGCTGTCGGTGGACCGGGTGATCTTCCGCGAACCGATCCGGGTGGGCGAACTGCTCATTCTGTCGGCGTCGATCAACTACACCGGGCGAACGTCGATGGAGGTGGGCATCCGGGTGGAGACCGAGAACATTCACACCGGGGTACGCCGACACACCAATAGCTGCTACTTCACGATGGTCGCGATGGATGACGACGGCCGCCCCCATCCGGTGCCGCCGTTGCAACCACGAACCGCCGACCAGAAGCGTCGATTCCGGGAGGCCGAGCAACGACGCGCGGCCTGGCGCTCAGCGCAGTGACACACCCCGGTACCGCGCCGACGACATCGCATCTGTTGACGGTCCGCGCCGACAGCACTTAGCGTTTTGGGCGAGGCCGGATCACAGGGAATGACGGCCCATCAGCCCCCTAGTCCCTGGCGGTGTCCCATGCACACACGACTGTTCCGGCGCGCGCAGACCCGAGTGGTGGTCGCCCGATGAGAGTCGCCTTGTTCGCGACCTGTTTCAACGACACGATGTGGCCGAACACCCCACGTGCAACGGTGCTTCTTCTCGAACGGCTCGGTGTCGAGGTGGAGTTCCCGATCGAACAGACCTGTTGCGGTCAGATGTTCACCAATACCGGCTACGCCCAGGAGGCGATCGCGGGCGTGCGGCAGTTCGTCGACGTGTTCGGCGACTACGACGCAGTGGTGGCACCGTCGGGCTCGTGTGTCGGGTCGGTCCGTCATCAGCACGCCGACGTGGCCGACCGCAGCGGCGACCGCTCGTTGCGCGCGGCCGTGGATGTGTTGGCGCCCAAGTTCTTCGAGCTCAGTGAGTTCCTCGTCGACGTGCTCGGCGTGACCGACGTGGGTGCCTACTTCCCGCACCGCGTGACCTACCATCCCACCTGTCATTCATTGCGGATGCTGCGGGTGGGCGACAAACCCTTGCGCCTCTTGCGCGAGGTGAAGGGCATCGACCTGGTGGAACTGCCTGGCGCCGAGCAATGTTGCGGGTTCGGCGGTACGTTCGCGATGAAGAACGCCGACGTCTCGGTGGCCATGGGCGGCGACAAGGCCGGTCACGTGAAGGATACCGACGCGGAAGTGCTTGTGGCCGGCGATAATTCATGCCTGGCTCATATCGGCGGGCTACTGTCCCGGGAGCGGTCGGGGGTGCGCACCATGCATCTCGCGGAGATTCTGGCGTCCACCGAGAAGGAGCCGGCATGACCACCTCCGCGCGCCCGCACACCACCGGTATCGATCATCCCCACGTCGGGGTGACCACCACCTTCGTCGGGATGCCGAAGTTCCCCGCCGCGGCCAGGACGGAGTTGGCAAACACCACCCAGCGCCGGAATCTGGCACACGCCACCGGGATCATCCGCGACAAGCGGGCCGAGGTGGTCGACGAACTCGACAACTGGGAACAGCTCCGGCTGGCCGCGGAAGCGATCAAGAACCGGACGCTGCGCCACCTCGACACCTACCTGGAAGAGTTCGAGGCCAAGGCCACCGCCGCCGGTGCCACCGTGCACTGGGCGTCGGACGCCGCCGAGGCCAATCGCATCGTCGTCGACCTCGTCCGCGCGTCGGGCGCCGACGAGGTGGTCAAGGTGAAATCCATGGCCACCCAGGAGATCGAACTCAACGAGGCCCTCGCCGCAGCCGGCATCGACGCCTGGGAGACCGATCTCGCCGAACTGATCGTGCAACTCGGCGACGACTGGCCCAGCCACATCCTGGTACCTGCCATCCACCGCAATCGCGCCGAGGTGCGCGAGATCTTCCTGCGGCGCATGAAGGAGGTGGGGCGCCCGGCACCGGCCGACCTGTCCGACGACCCGAAGGCGCTCGCCGAGGCGGCCCGGCTGCACCTGCGCGAAAAGTTCCTGCGCGCCAAGGTCGGGATCAGCGGCGCCAACTTCGCCGTCGCCGACACCGGCAGCCTGGTGGTGGTCGAATCCGAGGGCAACGGACGCATGTGCCTGACCCTGCCGGAAACCCTGATCTCGGTCGTCGGCATCGAGAAGATCCTGCCCACCTGGGCAGATCTGGAGGTGTTTCTGCAGGTCCTGCCGCGGTCGAGCACCGGGGAGCGGGAGAATCCGTACACGTCGATCTGGACCGGGGTGACGCCCGGCGACGGGCCGCAGAACGTGCACATCGTGCTTCTCGACAACAACCGGAGCACGGTACTGGCCGATCAGGTGGGCCGCGCCGCCCTGCGCTGCATCCGGTGTTCGGCATGTCTCAACGTCTGCCCGGTGTACGAACGCACCGGCGGGCACGCCTACGGCTCGGTGTATCCGGGGCCGATCGGCGCCATCCTCACCCCGCAGTTACGTGGCACGTCATCGAAGGTCGACCAATCCCTGCCGTATGCGTCGAGTCTGTGCGGGGCATGCTTCGACGTGTGCCCGGTCCGCATCCCCATCCCGGATCTGTTGGTGCATCTGCGAACCCGGGTGGTCGACGAGCACCGTGGCGGCCTCCCCTCGGCGGAAGCGGCCGCGATGAAGGCCATGGAGGTGGTGTTCGGCGATCACCGTCGCCTCGAGGCGGCGCAGAAGGCGGCCACCACCAGTCACCGGTTCTTCGGCGCGCGCCGAACCCTGGGTGCGTTGCCGTGGCCGATGACGCCGTGGTCGAGTGCCCGCGACACCCCGGTGCCGCCCGCAGAAACATTCCGTGACTGGTGGAAACGCGAGCGCGGCAACCGGAACGGGGACCAGCGATGAGTGCGCGGGCCGACATTCTGGGCCGTGTGCGTGCGGCGCTCGCCGATGTACCCGCCGGAGACGCGACCCCCGTGGACTGGTCCTATGGTCAGCCGGTGAGCACCGGCGACCTGGGTCTGGTGGATCGGTTCGCCGAGCGCGTCGCCGACTACAAGGCCGTCGTGGAGCGGGTGAGCGTCGACCGGCTCGCCGAGCACGTCGGCGCGGCACTGGCTGCCGTCGACGGACCGGTGCTGGCCGACGCAACGGTACGCACACTGCTGGGTGCCGCAGCCGACGGCGTGACGTCGTGGATCACCGACGACGACCTGTCGGCTGCCGCACTCGACGGCGTCGGCGCGGTGGTCACCACCGCCGCCGTCGGCATCGCCAACACCGGCACCATCGTGCTCGATCACGCTGCCGGACAAGGGCGTCGGGCGGTGACCCTGGTTCCCGACGTGCACATCTGCCTCGTGGCAGCAGAGCAGATCGTCAGCGACGTCCCCGAAGCCGTCGCCCGTCTCGTCGAGCAGGGCTCTGCGGGACGGCCGCAAACCTGGATCAGCGGCCCGAGCGCGACGAGCGACATCGAACTCGACCGGGTCGAGGGAGTGCACGGGCCCCGGACACTGCACGTCATCGTGGTCACCGACCCGGCATGACGAGATACCGGCATGACGAAATACACGGAGCCCTCATCGGGTTGAGGGGTCCATGACCGAGGGAATCCGTTTCGGCGTCAACCTGATGGGAACCGGCACCGGGGAGCAGTTTCGCGCGCAGGTGAGATCGGTTGCCGACGCTGGCGCCGACGTCGTTCTCGTACCCGACCATCTGGGTCTCATCGGCCCGGCACCCGCCCTGGTGGCCGCTGCGGCCGAGGCGCCGGAACTGCGGGTGGGTACGTTCGTGCTCAATGCGCCGTTCTACTCGCCCGCGCTACTCACCCGCGACCTCGCCACCGTCGACCAGTTGACCGGCGGACGATTGGAGATCGGATTGGGTGCCGGCTACGTGAAGTCCGAATTCGACGACGCCGGAATATCTTTCGAGCGTCCCGGACGGCGGATCGCACACCTGGAGGCAACCGTCGACCGGCTGCGGGCGACCTTCGACGACCCGACAGCGTCGCCACCCTTCGCCCAGCCGCACCCGCCGATCATGATCGCCGGGATCGGCGACCGGATGCTCTCCCTCGCGGCGCGCAAGGCCGACATCGTGGCGCTGTCGAATCTGCCGACGGTCGATGCACTGCTGGAACGGACCGCCCACGTGCGCGCGGCGGCCGGCGAACGGTTCGACGAGATCGAACTCAACGTGATCGTCTTCGATCTCGCGGTGGGCCGCGACCCGGATGTGTCGGCGCTGCGCGGCTGGAATCCCGAACTCGACGACGACGCCCTGCGCGAATCGGTGAATCTCCTGCACGGCACTGCCACTCAGGTCGCCGAGCGCATCACACGCCTTCACGAACTCGCCGGCGTGTCCTACTTCACCCTCATCGAACCCTCACCCGCCGACGTCGACGCACTCAGCGACGTGATCGCGCTCGTCCGCGCGGCCTGAGCGGCCGGGCGGAGAACCGACTCACCCGCGGGTCCGGTCAGGCGTCGGGGTTGGATTCGCCTGCGGATCCGGTGTCGGGGTCGTCGACCGGGCGGGCGATGGCGTCGTCGACGGGCACCGCGATGTCCAGCGCGCTCACCGCGATGCCGTAGGGCAGGAAGCGGACGCGACGATGCGGGTCGGTGTTGCGCTGGTTGGCGCGCAGTGCGTCGATCTCGGTGGCGAAGACCTGCTCGACGCGTGCGCCGCCGTCGACGTCGGTGACGAAGACCGCCCACACCCCCGACCCGGTGTCACCGGTGGTCTCGGGTTCGGGTCGGCGCGCGCGGGTGCGTTGCGCTCCGCCCTGGTCGAAGATCGCCGAGAAGGCACTCACACCGCCCGGAGTGTCGAGGAAACGACCGACCATGTCGCGCAGGCCGTCACCCGCCTCACGGGCGAATCTGTCGAAGTCGTCCGGATCGAACCCGAAAGGTCCGTTGTTGCCTGCCATCGTCTACCTCCTGTGCCCGCGCGCTCGAACGCGGCTGCTGGTTACCAGTGTGGCGACGACGACGCCACTTCGCCACCATCGACCGTCGATATCGGCGTCGCCGCACCTCACCAGCGGTAATCGAGGAACTTGCCGTCGAAGGTGATCACCACGCGGTCGCCGTCGGGATCGGGTCGGCGCGCGATGTCGACCTTGAAGTTGATCGCACTCATGATGCCGTCACCGAACTCCTCGTGAATCAGTTCCTTGAGGGCCGGACCGTACACGGCCAACGCCTCGTAGAGGCGATAGATGGTCGGGTCGGTGGCCAGATCGTCGTCGCGGACCCGCGCGGGTTGTTGCCGGAGACTCTCGGCCACCCCCTCGCCCAATCCCAGCATTTCGCAGACGAGTTCGGCCTTCTCGGCGGGCACCGGATGCTGGCCGAGTAGCGCCGCCACCGTCCAGACCACCGGTGCGTCGATCCGTTCGGCGATGTCGTTCCAGCTCAGACCCGCGCGGATACGGGCGGCGACGATCAGCTCGGCGGCGTCGGACTTCTTCATGATGGGTGCGTTCACCAGGGCTCCTCACGGGAATGACATGCGGACACCTCCACCCTCGCCGCTGCACACGGTGACCGCCAGTCGAGGCTGTCACTGGCGGTCCGGGTTCCCGCGGGTGGTATCTGTTCGCGCGGGCTGTCGACGGTTCGCGTGATCGGAGAAGACCCGCGGGACCCCCGCGCCGTTGTCGGCGGTTTGTTCAATGGTTGTTACGAAGCCACCGGGTGACCCGTGTCAGCGGCCAGGTGGTGACGATCCGGTCCGGGTCGATGCCGAGTCGTTCGGCACGTTCGGCGCCGAGAGCCTTGAACTCGAGCTGGCCCGGCGCGTGCGCATCGGAATCGATGGCGAACAGGCAACCCAGGTCGCGGGCGAGTTCGATCAGATCATCGGGCGGGTCCACCCGCTCGGGCCGGGAGTTGATCTCCACGGCGGTGTCGCTGTCCGCACACGCCGAGAAGACGTGGTGCGCATCGAATCTCGACGGTTCGCGGTGTCCGCGACCGGTGAGCACGCGCCGCCCGGTGCAGTGGCCGAGTACCCGTACCCGCGGATTGCGCACCGCCGCGACCATGCGGCGGGTCATCGGCGCGGCGTCCATCTTCAACGCGGAATGCACCGACGCGGTCACCACGTCGAGACGGTCGAGCATCGCGTCGGACTGATCGAGGGTGCCGTCGTCGAGGATGTCGACCTCGATACCGGTCAGCAGCACGACGCCCGAGCCGGCGCGATTGTGACGCTCGATCTCCGCGATCTGTCGTTCAAGCCGTTCGACGCTGAGTCCGTTGGCCACCGTCAGGCGCGGCGAGTGGTCGGTGATCGCCAGCCATTCCTGTCCGAATGCGGTTGCCGCGGAGGCCATCTCCTCGATGGAGGCGCCACCGTCGCTCCAATCGGTGTGTGCGTGCAGGTCGCCGCGGAGCAGCCGGTAGAGGTCCGCGCCGCCGTCGGCAACAGCCGGTGCGCCGGCTTGGAGCTCGGCGAGCCGGGCGGGCACACGTCCCGAGATCGCCGACGCGATCACCTCTGCGGTGGACGTGCCGACGCCGGGCAGGTCGGTCAACGAACCCGCAGCGGCGCGCTGGTCGAGTTCCCCGGCGGGCAGTGCGGACACGGTGCGGGCGGCACGCCGGAACGCCTCCACCCGGTAGGTGCTCTGCCGGTCACGCTCGAGCAGCCACGCGATACGGGTGAGCGCATCGACCGGATCGACGGGCGCGGCGAGCGGTGACAATGCCCTCATGGTGGTGAGGGTAGTCGCCGGTCATCCGACGTTGATCGCGTCGAGCCTCTCCTTGATGAAGTCGCCCGCCGTCACCGGCGGCCGGCCGGCTTCCCGGCCCAGCGGGGGTTCGAGCGGTGTGACGACGGCGTCGTGATCGAGCTCGTAGAAGTAGATGAGCGAGACGAGGTCTTCTTCCGGCGTCTCCGGTTGCGGTGGCAGCACGCGGTGGCGGCCCGCCGGCCAGCGACCACCCGACCAGTATTCGAGCAGGTCACCGATGTTGATGGTCAGTGCCGCGGGATCGTAGGGGGCGTCGGCCCAGCCGCCCTGCTCGCTGTAGACCTGCAGTCCACCGGCGCCCGGTTCGCGGTCGAGGACGGTGACCGTGCCGAAATCGGTGTGCGGTCCGATCCGGAACTGCCCGGGTTCGGGGGCACCGACCGCCGTCATCGGCGGGTAGTGGTTGATGTTGGAGGTCCAGGTGGCGTTGGCGGCGAGCCCGCGGAACGGGTTGCGCTCACCGGCGAGACCGAGCGACGCCGCCATCAGGGCGAGCAGGTCGTCGGACAACGTCTTCATCTGGGTTGTCCACGCGGTGAACAACTGTCGCAGTGCGGGCGCCTCGGCGGGCCACACGTCGGGGGCGAACCAGAAGTCGTCGACCTCCGGGATGCCGACGGGGGTCTGCGCGCCGGAGTTGTAGGTCTCCTTGAGATCTGGTGGTGTCTCGGTGCCCTCGGCGTAACCGTTGGCCTCCATACCCGGGCCGATCCACCCGCGCCCGCCCACACCGACGGCGTACTGTTCCTTCACCTCGCTGGGCAACGCGAAGAAGTCACGCGCGGCGGCGCGCAGCGCGGCGGGCAGTGCCGGGTCGATGCCGTGCCCGGTCACCAGCAGGAAACCTGCCCGCTGCAGCGATTCGTCGACCGCGGCGCACACCGCATCGGCGGGCGCGCCTCCCGCACGCCACTGTGCGAGATCGACGGTGAGGATGGGGCCGGCGGTGCCCGACGCCGCGCCGCTCATCGGATCTCCGTTTCCGCGACGCCGATGTCCTCGTTCCACAGGGCGGGGCGTTCGGCGATGAAGTCGGTCATCATCGACACGCACCGCGGGTCGTCGACAACGGTCACATCCACCCCCAGCTCACGAAGCCACTCCTCGCCTCCCGAGAACGTCCGGTTCTCCCCGATCACCACCGCGCCGATGCCGAACTGACGGATGAGTCCGCTGCAATACCAACAGGGCGCCAGCGTGGTGACCATGATCGTCGACGAGTAGTCGCGTTGCCGGCCCGCAGCCCGGAAGGCATCGGTCTCACCATGCACCGACGGATCGTCGTGTTGCACGCGGCGATTGCGGCCCTCGCCGAGGAGTGTGCCGTCGGTACCGAACAGTGCGGCGCCGATCGGGATTCCACCCTCGGCCAACCCTTGTCGGGCCTGGCGGTAGGCGACGTCGACGAGTGCCGAGACGTCCAGCAGGGCGAAGACGTCTGCACCGGCGGGCGTGCGACCCAGATCGACGGGACGGTCAAGGGACATGATGTGAGCGTGCCGCGCACCGTCGGTCGCGGCAACCGACAGTCCGTCGTGTCGCGGAGCGATGTCGACGTGCATATCGTCAGTGCATGTCCATCGCGGAATCTGTCCCGGAATCACCACCGCATCACGCCACCGGCGCGACGCTACAGCGAATCGTCGACGAGTTCCTGGTGGGCGCCGACCCGCATGTGCTCACCGCCCACGACCGTCTCGACGTGGTGGTCAACTGGGTGCATTCGAGTGAGATCTTCGAGATCGGGCCGCTGCTGGCCGGCGGCGAACTGCTGCTCACCACGGGTCTGGGATTGGCCGGCCTCGACGCGGGCACCCGCAGGCACTATGTACGCGATCTGGCCGAACGCGGTGTGGCCGGACTGGCCTTCGAGGTGGGCCGCACCTTTGACGCCGTGCCCGAGGAGATGGTCCGGGAAGGGTCGTCGTGCCGCTTGCCGATCATCGAACTGCGACGCGTCCTACCGTTCATCGAGGTGTGCCGACAGGCCAACACCGCCATCGTCTCCGGTGAGCTCTCCGATCTGCGGGCCCGGGGCGCACTCGACGCCGAGCTGCACCGCGACCTCGGCGCGTCGAACGGGGTGGCCCTCATGCTCGAACACGTCTCGGATGCCGCGCGGTGTCCGATCGTGCTGGTGGGTGGGGGTGGTGCCCTGCTCGCCGCGCACGGGGTGGACGACGACCGCTCCGCGTGGCGGATGGTGGACACCGCGTCGGCCTCGGCGCCGGTCACGGTGCGCGGACGAGAGATCGCACGGGTGATCGCCGGCCGGGCACCCGATTCGGTGCGAACAGAACTCGTTGCGGCACTTCTCGATTGCGCCTGCGGCCCGATCGGCACCGCGCTGTCGCGGTCGGGCACGTCGAGGTCGGCGGTCGGCGAACGGCTGATCGAGGAACTGCTGGCCGCCCGGCCGATCCGACGTGCCGACCTGTATTCACGATTGGGCGTGTCCGGGGTGTCGGTATCCGCCTCGTCGCACCTGATCCCGATCAGCGCCGATTCTCCCGACCCGCGGATGGCCGAGGTTCTGCTCGCCGACGCGCTGGCCTCCGACGCGGCATCGGGGATCGGTGGCACCGTGCGCGCCACCGTGGACGCCACGGTGCAGGCGGTGGTGGTGGTCGCCGGGGGCGAGGCGTCCGACGACGCGGTGGAACGTGTGGCGCGCGCGCTCACGCGGCGGGCCACCACCAACGGCCGGGTCACCGTGGTGGTCGGCGATGTCGTCCGCCCCGCAGGTCTGGGACCGGGTGCAGCCGTGGCGCGTGCGGTGGGGCACTCTCTGCGGACCTGTTCGGATCGGCTGGGGATCGCAGTGGATCTGGTGCGCGACGGCGCGTCGACCGCGCGGGTGTTCACCGCACGCTCGCTGGTGGCCGAGGCCGCGATGCGACACGCCGGGTCGGCGACGCGCGCGGAACTGGCGGCGCTCATCGCGCCGCTCATCGCTCACGACGCCGTCGCGTCCACCCGCCTGGCACCCACACTGGAGGTACACCTACGCAACGGGTGCAGTGCCACCCGATCGGCGGAGGTGCTTCATGTGGGTCGCCAGAGCCTGTATCAGCGCCTCGACCGAATCCGGGGGCTTCTCGGGTTCGATCCGACCGAGCCCGACATGTATGCGCCGATGTTACTGGCGTTCAGCGCATCACGCGCCGATGGAGCGGTTCGCGAGTCCGGCGCGAAAGACCACTGACCGAAAGGCGTGCTGCGTCGGCGCATGGATCGGGGCCCGATCCGACGTGCCTCTCCGTCGGACCGGGCCCCGGGCTCATTCGGGTGAGGCGGCGCTATCCGTAGACGCGCACCGACTCCTCCACCTTCTTGCGGGCGAGGATCAGATATGCCACGAACGCGATCGCGAATCCGGCGAACGCGCCGATATCGCCGAGTTCGGGGACCTGCCGGACCACGTAGCCGACGAACTTGGTCTGATTGCAGAAGAGCAGCACCGACCCGACCAAGCCGATGACGAAGGCGGCGAATCCGCCCCAGTTCGCATACCGGGTGTCGTAGAGCAGCGCCAGCGAGGGCGGTTCCTTACGCAGCACCCGGTCGGCGAACACCACCCCGAGCCACGGCCCGATCCAGTACGCGACCAGCAGCAGGAACGCCTCGTACGAGGCGGCCGCGTCGGCCAGCGCCCACCAGGCCACCAGGAATCCGACCACACCGAAGAACACGGTCACCAGCGCCCGCTGCGTGCGCATCGGCAGCCTGAATCCCATGGTGACGAACGCCATCGCGCCGGAGTAGATGTTGATCGCGTTGGCGGCGACCGCCCCCACCGCGATCGCGAGCAGCGTGAGATCGGCGATCAGCGTCGGCAGGTTCGCGGTGAACGCCTCGGTCGGATTGTCCGAGGTGGGCTCGCCGATGGTCGCCGATGCGGCACCGACAAGCATCAGGAAGGTGCACGACACGAACAAGCCCGCCGACGCCGACAGCCCGGTGTGCAGTTTCGAGACCGTCGGGGGCAGGTAGCGGGTGTAGTCGGCGGCGTAGGGCGTCCAGCCGGCGGTGTAGCCGAACGACGCGCCCACCGTCAGCCAGAACCCGGCCATCGAGAATCCGCCGCCACTGGCCGGAGCGTTGACATGCGACTTGCTGAAGATGATGACGGCGCCGATCACGAAGATGATGGCCAGCAGTGGCGCGGCGATCCGCTCGAAACGCTGCACCAGATTGTGGCCGAAGAACGCGAATGCGGTCTGTGCCACCACGATCACGATCAACCCCACGAGCGGGGTGAATCCGAACAGCGTCGACAGCGCGAACGCCCCACTGACGCTGTTGGTGGCAAACCAGCCGACTCCGCACATCACGGCCATGAACGTGGCAGGCAGGATGTTGCCGCGATATCCGAATGCCAACCGCCCCAACACCATCTGCGGCACACCGTGCAGCGGACCCTCGGCCGAGAGCACGTAGTGCGCGACCGCGGCGAGACCGTTGCCGAGCACCATCGCGGCCACCGCCTGCCAGAACGACAGACCGAACACCGCGACCGCGAGGACCCCGACGAAGATGGTCGCGAATTCGAGGTTCGGCGCGGTCCACGTCCAGAACAGTCCCCGGGGTTTGCCGTGGCGCGCCTCGAGCGCGATCGGCTCGCTGCCACCGGGTTCGACGGCGAGAACCTTCTTGCCGTATCCGAGTTGTGAGACGGTCGGGTCGGCGTTGTCGGTGGGTGCGCCAATGGTCATGGCCGATACTGTGCTGCCCATCACCCCGGCGGGCAACCGACGAAGTGTCGGTTGCCGAACCGGCAATCGGCGACAGATCGACGCGTCAGTCGACGCAGGGCACCCCACCGTCGGCGGTGACCGCTCCCCCGGTGTCGGGTTGGGGTCCCGCCGGATCGGGGACGGAGGTGGACGTGGAGTCGGCGGCCGCGGAGGCGCCCGCCGCTGCGGTCCCCGCACCCGATGCCGCGACGGGCATCCCGAACGCGGTCTGGACCAGCGTGCGGATCTGATCGGTGTCGACGATGTTGACGTCCTCACCGTCGAGGGTGTCGTAACGCTCGACCGGCAGCGTGCGGAAACTGATGCGCTGGCCGGTCGGCGCCAGCATCTGCTGACCCCAGGGCAGCAGATCCCAGTTGTCGGACAGCACGACATCTCGGTTCAGCGCGCTCATCAGCCGGTTCAGCTGTCCCGGATCGGTCAGCATGCCGGTGCTCTGCATGCGGTGCAACACCGACAGCAGGAACGCCTGCTGTCGGTGGGTGCGGTCGAGGTCGCCGTTGTCGAGGCCGTGACGTTGCCGTACGAAGGCGAGCGCCTGCGAAGCGTTGAGATGCCGGCGGCCGGCCGGGAATCGTGCGCCCGAGTAACTGTCGTGCACCGGGTGATTGAGACAGACGTCGATGCCGCCGAGCGCCTGGGCGACGTCGTAGAAGCCGACGAGGCTGACCTCGGCGAAACGGTCGATCGGGACCCCGGTGAGCGCCCGGACCGTCTGCAGGGTCGATGCCCGGCCGGCCTCGCGACCACGGGACTCCAGCGTCTGCGGGTCGGTGATGCCCTGGTCGAGTAGTTGCTGCTCGACGATCGCCTTGCGGCGTCCGTAGGCCTCCTTGATCTTCGCCTGCGGTACGTCGACATCGTCCACCGTCACCAGGTCGTCACGCGGTATCGAGAACGCGACGATGTTCTTCCGGTCGGCGGGGATGTGCACCAGGATCAATGTGTTCGTGTTGTAACCACCGTTGTCGCTGTCACCGGCGTGGAGTTGCGCAAGGACCTCGGGCGACAGGTCGTTGCCGTCGGCATCCTTCCGGGTGTCCAGGCCCATCAGCAGGATGTTCTCCGCACCGCCGCCCGACGTCGGCGCCGACCCCAACGCCGCCGAACGCCCGAAGCCCGTCGACACCTGATGCGCCGCACCCCACGCGACCCCGACGAACCCGAGCACGGTGACCGAGCACAGCGCCACCGCCACCCGCGCGGCTCCGACGGCCTTGCCCACGCCCGGACGACGTCGTTTCCGGGTCGCCGCGGATTCCGAGCGGCTGCGCAGCGCCGGTGTCATACGGTGCTGCACCTGACCCGGCGGGCCGGGTCGCGAGTCCACGGGGCCGGCCGACGCGGCGCGGGCCACCTCGCCGGCGGTGAGTCGCCGCCCGTTGGGCGCGCGGTAGCGGGAAACAGAACGCGGCCCGGCATTCCGATCGTGCATCCGCCCTCCGCTCGCTCTGCCCTCCGCTCGCTCTGCACGGAACGGGCGCTCCGCCGGATGGGGAGACTACGACGGACTCCTGTGAGTGCACTGAGCACACGACAAACTTCTCCACCCGGACAGCCCGGTCTTCGCCACCCGGACAGCCCAGTCGCAGAGGCACATCCGACGGTTGGTGTTCTGTCAGGAAACCGACCATTGAGTTCTGACACTCTTCTCAGAGATCGTCGGCACAGTGGTCGCGTGAGCAACGAACGATCCGACGAGGGCCCCACGGCACCTCTCACCGGGCCCCACACGCGGCCCGACGCGCACGTCCCGGCCGACCACTCCGGTTGGCGCAGCACGTACTTCGACCAGGGCGCCGGCCCTGTACCGCCGTCGCACCAAGCAGCGTCGACGTATTATTCTGCACCGCAACCTGTTTCGCCTCGACACGGCACCGCGCGAACGATCGTGGCGACCGCCCTGCTCGCCGGACTCATCGGCGGCAGCGTGGGCGCCGGCGGGTACGCCCTGCTCGATCACGGTTCGTCGGGCAGTGCACCGGTGATCGCGTCGGCGCCCGCGGCGGCCACCCCGGCCGTCGACGCCAAGCCCGGTTCCGTCACCTACGCAGCTCAGGTGGCGTCGCGTTCGACCGCCGACATCAAGGTCGCCACGTCGCAGGGCACCGCCGTCGGCAGCGGCGTCATCCTCTCCCCCGACGGTTACGTCCTGACCAACAACCACGTGGTGGCCGGAGCCGGTGACCGAAGCACCATCGAGGTGACCACCCCGGACGGGAAGACGTATCCGGCCACGGTCAAGGGCACGTCCCCCTCCTATGACATCGCGGTGATCAAACTCGACGGGGCGTCGGGATTGACCCCGGCGGTGATCGGCGATTCCAGCACCCTGCAGGTCGGTGAGCAGGTGGTGGCCGTCGGCAGCCCGGAGAACCTCTCGAACACGGTGACCTCCGGCATCGTCAGCGCGCTCTCGCGCACCGTGACCGCGGCCGACGAGCAGGGCGGTTCGGTCACGGTCTACAACGGTCTGCAGACCGACACCCCGATCAACCCGGGCAACTCGGGAGGGCCGCTGGTGAATCTGCAGGGCCAGGTGATCGCGGTGAACTCGGCCGTCGACACCGGGCAGGCCGGCAGCGGCGGCCCGCAGGCATTCGGTCTGGGTTTCGCGATTCCCATCAACGCCGCCAAGCGGGTGGCCAACGAACTCTTGCAGAACGGTCAGGCCACCAAGCCGGTGCTCGGTGTGTCGGGTTCGCTCGAATCCGCCCGCGGCGCAGCGGTGAACGGCGCCCGGGTCACCGGGGTACAACGTGGTGGAGCAGCCGCCGACGCGGGCATCCGCGCCGGCGACGTCATCACGAAGGTGGGCGACGTGCCGGTCAGCAACTACGCCGATCTCATGGCCCAGATTCTCACCCATACCCCCGGTCAGACCGTTCCGGTCACCGTCACCAGAAACGGCCAGACCGAAACCATGCAGGTGAAGCTCGGTGGTGCCGCCGACAAGCAACAGACGACGATTCCGGAGCAGAGCGGATCGGGCGATTCGGGCGGCTCACCGCTTCCGTTCGGCGGTGACGGAGGCGGACTCGTGCCCTGATCGGCACCGCACCGGGACCAATGACCGCCTCATCGCCGCATACGGCCATGAGATGCTACGGGGATGACACTCCGTCGTCTGGTGATCTGCGCATTGATCGTGCTCACGGTTCTGGGGTCACTGGTGGGCGCGGGACGCGCCGAGGCGGCCACCTACCAGCGGGTGATGCTGGGCGGCTGCGGCATGCCCGCCACCCCGGTCGACATGTGGACCCGGCCGGGCAATTACAAGACGGTGATCGCGTTGTCGGGGCTGCGTGCCACGTCCACGGCGAGCGGCTGGAAGCTGCTGACCAACGTCGGGCGGATGGCCGACTCCGGGGTGAACGTGGTGGCCCCGGCCGGGGGCCTGGCCAGCTTCTACACCGACTGGGACGCCCCGCACAGCCTCAACTCGTTGCGATATCGCTACCTGTGGACGTGTCGACTCAACACCCTGGTGGCCATGCTGGACCGGCGGGGACTCGACGTCGGGCCCAGACACAAGTACGCGATCATGGGGATCTCCATGGGCGGCAACGCCGCACTCATCTACGGCGCCTATCACCGGGCGCGCATCTCGCATGCCTTCTCGATGTCGGGGTTCCTGAATCTGTCCGCGCCGGGCATGCGGTCGGCCGTGCGTGCCGCGCTCTTCGACGCGGGCATCGAGGCAGGAGTGGGTCCGTTCAACTCCGACGACATGTGGGGACCGCCGTGGAGCGGCAGGTGGCTCGACAACGATCCACTCGTCCAGGTTCCCCGGATGCACGGCATGAGAATCCGTGTGGCGGCGGGCTCCGCCCTGTGGGGTAATCGTGACGACAACGTCTCCAACTCCATCAAGGGCACACCGCTCGAAGCGCTCTCGCTCGCCCAGACCCGCGCCTTCGAGGTTGCCGCCCTGCTCGGGAGGCTGCCCATCACCACCGACTACCCGACGATCGGTACCCACAGCTGGGGGTACTGGGAGGAGATGACGTGGCGGGCCAAGAACTCCGGATGGTTCCACGACCGCTGAGCGGCACCCACACGAGCGCGCCACAGACGGGAGGGTGTTCGGCATGAGTGCGAACTCCGAACGTCGGGCACTGCGGCTGAGCCTGGCGGCGACCGCCGTGCTCGGCGGCGGCGCGGTGGTGTGGGGCGTCATCAGCGGTTCGAGTGTGGTGTTGTTCGACGGCATCTACATGCTCGCCGGAATCGCCCTGGTCGCGACGTCGATGCTGGCCGCGCGCGCCGCGGGCAGCGAACCCACCGCCGAATTCCCCTTCGGCCGCCACGGCGCCACCCCGCTCGCGGTGGCCCTGCAGGGTGCCGCGCTCCTGGCCACGCTGGTCTACGGCGCGGCCGATGCGATCTCGGTCATCCTCAACGGCGGATCGAATGCGGCACCTGGTTCGGTGGCACTCTACGGAGCCGTCTCGGCATTGGTGTCGCTGCTCATCGTGTTGGCATTGCGCAGTCCGGCGCGCGTGTCGCAACTCGCGGCCGCCGAAATGGTGGGCTGGCGGGCGGGCACCCTGATGAGCCTGATGGTGGCGGTCGGCGGCGCAGTCGCGATCGCACTGCAGCGTTCCGGGGCCGACGCGGCAGCCGCCTACGTGGACCCCACACTGGTCCTGATCGCCACGGCGGGCGTGGCACCGATGGCGATCAAACTGGCCCGCCAAGGCATCCGCGAGTTGCTCGAGGCCGCGCCCCCACCCGAGATCGCCGGAATCATCAACGCCGCGGCCACCGACGCGGCCACCGAGTTCGGACTCACCGATCCGCTCGTCCGCTCCACCCGGCTCGGGCGCCGACTGTATGTGGAAGTCGACTTCCTCGTCGGTTCGGGCATCTGGCGGGTCGAGGACGAAGACCGGGTGCGTCGCTTCATCACCGACCGCCTCAAGGCCACCGACCATGAGGTGTGGGCGACGGTGGAACTGTCCACCGACAGGTCGCTGATCGAGGGCTGACCGGGTTCACACGTATCGGCGTGCGATGTCGGCGACCTGTCGCCGATAACCCCCACCGAACACGACGGCATGCATCAGAACCATCGAGAGTTGGTGCAGTGCAACGCGGTCGGCCCATCCGTCGGCAAGCGGCACCGCCTCCCGGTAGCCGGCCAGGACATCGTCGAGAAACGAGAAGCCGAACAGGCCGAGCGCGGCGAGATCGGTCTCCCGGTGCCCCACGTGCGCGGACGGGTCGATCAGCACACATCCGCCCTCGGACCACAGCACGTTGCCCGACCACAGATCACCGTGCAGCCGGGACGGTGCGTCACCGGTGTCGAAGTCGCCGTCGCGTAGGCGTTCACACAGACGGTCGACGGCGGCATGGTCGGCGGCGGCGAGGCCCGCGTCGGGCAACAACGGCTGCAAACGCTCCTGCGCGTACATCTCCCCCCACGTGTCGTGGCCGTTGAGCGGCAGGTCGATGAGGTGCTCGTTGGGTCCCTGGTATCCCGGCCCCGACCAACCCGGCGGTCCCTGCCCCCACCGCATCCCGTCCAGCGCGTGGGTGACGGCCAGCCCGCGGCCGAAGTCCGCCGCAGCTTTCGCCGTCGGCGCCGATGTGGTCACCCGCTGCTCGGTGAGTCCCGATTCGTCGCGCGACACCACGGCAACCACTGCGGCGCCGCCGGAGTCGATCGGCTCGGCAAGCCACTCGAGCCCGGCGACCTCCCACTGCGCCGGACGACCCGTCGTACGTTTGGTGAAAGTCTGGCCCATGACGTCCTTGCTACCCGCCGACCGGCGTGCCCGCCACGTCGATCGCATCGGCAGCGGACGAATGACCCTGACAGACATCCCGTCCCGGGGTTACCGTTACCCGCATGGAGGTACTACGCAGCGTCATAGCCCTGTTTCACATCGTGGGTTTCGCCGTCACGTTCGGCGCCTGGGCGGTCGAGGCGACGTCGCGTCGCAGACGCTTTATCCCGTTGATGGACTACGGTCTGTTGCTCTCGCTGCTCACCGGTGTCGCCCTGGCCTTCGAGTGGCCCGCGGGCGTCGAACTCGACTACCCGAAACTGTGGGTGAAACTGGCGATCCTCATCGTGATCGGCGCCGTCCTCGGCATGGGCGGTGCGCGTCAACGCAAGACGGGCACGGCGGTTCCGGCTGTCATGTTCTGGTCGGTGGGCGTGCTGTCGTTCGCCGCGGCGGCGATCGCGGTCATCTGGCGCTGACCCCTCCGACCGTGAAGTTCGCCGGGGTCATCGCGTGCTGCGCCGAATCATGGTGAGCGCGTTGTCCACCGCGGCACCGCCGGTGTCGTTGTTGAAATACACGTAGACGTCGTCGGTCCCGAACGTTTCGCCCAGACGCCCCACCCAGGTGTCGATTGCGCGCACTCCGTAAGCGGTCGGTGGCGATGCACGACCGGAATGCATACGCAGATAACCGAAGTCGGCTGTTCGCCACAGCGGCGTCATGCTGCGGCCGTCGCGGTCGGACCAGCACAACGCGGCGTTGTGCGCGGTCAGTACCGCACGCACGTCGTCGTGCCACCACGACGGGTGGCGGGGTTCGACCACCAGTCGCATCGCACCACCGAACGCGTCCAACGTCTCGGCGAGCGCGTCGGGACGGGCGTCGAGAGTCGGTGGTAGCTGCAGCAGCACCGGGCCGAGGCGGGTGCCGAGCGCGGTCGCGCGATCAACGAAGCGTTGCACCGGCTCTGCGGGGTCGGCGAGCCTGCGTACGTGGGTGAGGTAGCGGCTCATCTTGACCGTCATGACGAATCCGTCCGGCACCTCGTCGGCCCACCGCAGGAACGTCGACCGTTGCGGTAACCGGTAGAACGTGTTGTTCACCTCGACGGTGGAGAACGTCTTCGCATACCAGGCCAGCCACTGCCGTTGGGGCACGGTGGTGGGATAGAACCGCCCCCGCCAATCCCTGTATTGCCAGCCCGAGGTACCGATGTGCAGCATCGACACCGATGGTAGCGATCACGCCGACTGCGATTACGCGGCGAAACCGCTGCTTACGCCGGTTCGCGCATCACGCCGATGTGACGCACCTTGCCGGAGAGACCGGGAAGCTCCTTCGGGTTCCCCCAGTCGTACAGATTCGGGCTGTCGGAGTAGAGATACTTGTTCCTGGTGTAGGCGTCGAGGAAGAGCCGCCAGGAGCCGTCGGGCAACTGGATGACCGTGGGACCTTCGACGTAGGAGCCCCAGGGGCCCGGGGCGACGAACCGGTAGGGCCCGCCCAGCGACTGCGCCACGGCGTGTTCGATCACCTTCTTGGTCTCGTTCTTGGTGAACGCGTGGTAAGTCGATCCCTCCTTCACCACCATGGTGTCGATGTGGTCGGCACCGATCCCCGTGATCGGGACCGGCCAGCTCCACGCACGGAACGACGAATCGAGCGCGGTCATCAGGTACGGCACGAATCCGCCGCCGGTGGACATCGACAGGATGATGTGCACCCGGCCACCCTCGACGAACCACTCCGGCGCCCACGCCTTGGTGGTGAACGGCGAGAGCGACGGACCGTCGGACGAACCCGCCGATCCGAAGCCGGGAATGTCGACCGAACCCGTGCCCTTGCCGTCACCGGTGCCAGGCAGGAACGCACAGCAGAAGGGCACGGGATAGTTGTGCATGAAGGCCCAGTTCACGCGATCGCGACTGCGCGCGAAACCGATGTTCGCACCGTCGACCGTCGTATAGGTGAGGTAGTAGAAACCGTCCGTGCTCTTGAAGATGCTGGGGTCGCGCACCCGCCCCGACGGCGGCCGGTACGCCGACAGCTTCAGCGTTGAGAAGTCCGTCGCGTTGGACGATTGATAGACGTCGAGGTCGCGGTCGCTGATATTGCTGAACGCCACCATCGTGTACAGCCAGCCCCCCGGAGAGGCATCCGCCCTGCCGGGAAGGGAGACGAGCAGTCCCCCAAGGACCAGCAGCACCACCGACAGCGCGCACAGCGCGGTTCGCTTGGTTCGCATCACCAGGGCAGTATCGCCGACGCCGGCCGTAACTCGCTTGTCGATGCACACTGGGCATCCAATCGTTACGGACGCTTCGTCAACTCCTCGGCGAGCATCACGATGATTCCGCTCGGACCGCGCACGTAGGTGAGACGGAAAATGTCCTGGTATGTCGCCACCCCGCGCAGCGGCCGGTATCCGTGTCGCGCGGCTGCGGCCAGCGCGGCATCGAGATCGTCGACCCGGAATGCGACGCGGTGCATGCCGATTTCGTTGGGCAGCGTCGGACTCGTCGCGATGGCGTCGGGATGGATGTACTCGAAGAGTTCCAGGCGCCCATGACCGTCGGGGGTCTGGAGCATCGCGATCCTGACATGGTTGCCGTCGAGTCCGACGGCGGTGTCGGCCCACTCCCCGCTGACCGTGTCACGTCCGATCACGGTGAGCCCGAGGTCGGTGAAGAACGCTACCGCCGCGTCCAGATCCTCGACGGCGATACCGACGTTCTCGAGGGCTATGTCCATGGGCTTCCACAGTAGACGGGAGACCTCATCCCCGGTCGCGAAGAGACATCCCGAAGTAGAATCCCGGGACGGCGCCGGCGACTTCGGCCCGGCCGTTCGATGGTGGGCGCGGCACCCACCGGAGAGGCGGAGTCATGCGGATCGGCTCGCCCACGTGGCGGCGCGTCGTCGATGTTCCCGATCGGCCCGAGTGGGTGAGCCGCTCACCGCGCTCCTACTGGTACTCGGTGGCCGGTATCAGTTTCGGCGCGTTGATGGTCCAACTCGACTCGAGCATCGTGACGCTGGCGCTACCGGCTCTGCAGCGATCCTTCGACGCGTCGTTGGCATCGGTGCAATGGGTTTCGGTCGCATACGTGCTTGCCGTCGTCTCATTGGTGACGCCGTGTGCTCGACTCGGTGACGGGCTGGGCCGCAAATCCCTGTACATCTACGGTTACGCCATCTTCACGATCGGCTCACTGGCGTGCAGTATCGCGCCGAATCTGTTATCGCTCATCATTTTTCGTGTCGTTCAGGGCATCGGCGGGGCGGCGATAGCCGGTAACGCAATCGCCATGGTCACCGAGAGCATGCCCAAGGCCAAGTTGCGGGACGGGTTGGCGGTGCAGGCGTCGATGCAGGCACTCGGGTTGGCGTTGGGACCGCTGATCGGCGGCCTGCTGGTCGACGATTTCGGATGGCGTTCGATCTTCTGGGTCAATGTTCCCATCGGCGTGGCGGCACTGGCCTCGGCGTTCGTTCTGCTGCCGGCACCGAAGACCGACGACGGGACATCGAGGCGACCGATGATGCCGCGATTCGACGGGCCCGGCACGATATTGCTCGCCGCGGCGGCTATCACCCTGATGTTGGGTCTGTCCGGGGTGTCGGGTCTCCCGATGAGTCTGCCGCTCGCGCTGGTGTTGCTGGTGGCGCCGCTGGTGCTCGCATCCGGATTCTGGGTTCGGGAAAACCACTACGACACACCGCTGATCGATCCGCGGTTGATCCGCACACCGCAGATCTCGATCGGTGTCGTGGGCGCACTGGTGAGTTACCTGTTGCTCATCGCGCCGATCGTTCTCGTTCCGCAGTTGCTGGTCCCGTTGGGACGTTCGGTGTCCTCGACCGGCGTCATCCTGTCGTCGATGCCTGCCGGTTTTCTGATCTCCACGGTGATCGGGACCACCGCGCTGCGCGGCGCGGGAACCAATGCGTCTCGCGCACTGCTGGGATGCGCGCTGATCGTCGGCTCGCTGATCACGATGGCATTGCATCCCATCGAAATCGGTTGGCTGGTGCCGTGTCTGGCGATCCTCGGGGTGGGCCTGGGAACTTTTGTGCCGGCCAACAACGCCGGCGTGATGGCCGCGGCGAATGCCGCGGGAACCGGAACGGCGGGATCGTTGATCGCCATCTTCCGCAACATCGGGGTGGCGACAGGCGTCGCGGTCATCACCCTCACACTGCACCTCGCCCAACACGACAGCCGCCGCGATGCCTCCGACACGGGCGGGATGAACCACGCCAACCTGGTGCGCGGCGCGGAGCTGTCGTGGTGGGTTCTCGTTGCGTTCGGGGTGGTGGCAGCGGTGGTGGCGATCACGATCACCCTGTTGGGGCGCAACCGGTCCCGCAGCTGATTAGGGGCGCTGTCCACCGCATCACCGAGGACGTCGATCCGCTACACGGTGAACCGGAAATCCACCACGCAGCGTCACCGATAAACGTCACGACGATGCCGAATGTCGATGACCCGGATGACCACAACTTCCTCGTGGATCTCGTAGACAACCCGAAACTCGCCGCGCCCCGCCGACCAACGCCCATCCAACTCGGCGTGCAGGCGCTTGCCCACCAGTTGCGGGTTCTCGGCGAGTGGACCTCGGATGAACTCCCAACAAGCCGCGGCGACAGCCTCGGGGAGTTCCTCGGACAGACTTCGGAGAGCGCGACGAGTCAGTTCGACCCGGTAGCTCATGAATTGATGACGCCCTTCGCGCGGAGTTCAGCCTCCACCTCGTCGAGCGAGTAGACCCGACCAGCGGCGATGTCGGCGTCCGATTGGCCAATGGCCGCCATCGATTCTCGATCACTCAGTATTTCGAGCGTCTCCATGAGCGAGTCGTAGTCGTCGGCACCGATCAGCACTGCAGCCCGACGTCCGTTCTTGGTGACCTCCACCCGCTGATGGGTGCGCATCGCCTCGTCCACCAACTTGGAAAGGTTGGCGCGTACGTCAGCGATCGGCAAGGTAGTCATGTACAGAATTCTAGCGTGAACCGTGGGGCGGGACGTCGGTCGTTCACCGGATCTGCGCCCGAATCTCGCGAATCGTCGACCCCAGCACCCCGCGCGTGAGCAGTCCGGGTCCGGGGGGACCGGAGGAATCACTGCCCAGCTCGGGAAGCCGCCGCAGCGCAGCGCGCTCGTCATCGGTCAGGTTCGCCAGTTGCCAAGTGATCTCGGCTCGCACTGCCTCAGGGTGATCTGGATGTGCAAGTTCCACAGCCTTGGTCGCGTACGCAGCCCCAACCTCTTCTTGATCTCCGACGCAGCGGTGCTCTCACCCTTGGCGTAGGCACGCGTTCGCGCAACGCCCATCCCTGATCAGTTCCTCAGAGCTGGAATCGGCCTCGAACATGGGAAGTACCCGCTCCGCGCAGCAGATCGCCCAGCGTGCGAGAGTGCGACGCTCGGGATCGCTCAGGGTTTGGATGGATGACACCGTGAGATCGTCTCACACTGATCGACGCCGCTTGCCGACCAAATACCGTTGTGGCCCAACACGTCTGAATTGCGGAGCTACACGTTGAACCGGAACTCCACAACACGACGGCGTCGATAAACGTCACGCGATTTCGGCGTCTACCCCGGCCTCTACGCTCGCCGCCCTTAACCGCTTGTCTCTCGTCCACAGCGTCGCGCCATCGACGAGAAGCACCGAACCGAGCAGACGAGCATCGACCGGACTCAATCCGCGACCCCAGAGTCGCCGAGCCTCGACGAGGTGCAGCAACTCCACATGAGTGAGAACGGGAAATCGGAAAAGATTGCCGAGCAGATCGATCACCACGTCGCGGTTCGCGATTGATCCCATCGCCAGTTCCTCGACCACCATTGGGTGACAACCGATCTCGTCTTCACCGAGGAGTGCGCTCAAACGTTCGTTCTCGGTATGCAGATGGTCGACCCAGACCGACGTATCAACAAGGATCATCCGACGGACGAACGGCGACGCGGAGCGGCAGTGGCGGCCGGATCGGTACCGCCGAGCGCAGCAAGGCGACGCGCACTCTCCACGCGGATCAACGCCTGCAACCCCTCGCGAATGAGCGCCGCTCTCTCATGAACACCGGTCAGCTCGGCCGCCTTCGCCAGAAGGTCGTCGTCAAGGGTTACCGTCGTGCGCATCCCGCATCTCCAATCGCATCAAACTATGTCGTCAATGATGCCTGGAATTCGACCGGATTGCACGACCGGTAACCGAACATCAGTCTTCCCCGACTGTGACCGAGTACCGGCGTTCTGTGCCGGCGGTGGCGCGGCCCCACTCACTGTCCAACACTCGCTGCTGGTGGAAGGTGAACGCCGCATCGTCGACAAATCTCTCGTCAACACGCCAGACCAGCGGATCATCGGTCCGGTCGACATCGAAGGACAGCATCCCGGCTCTGCTCGTGTCAGGTCGACGTGCCGCATCAGGTGTCGTTCGACAGTGTCGGCCTCCTCGGCATTCGCACAGACCAGGGATCCTGCAATGACGACCTCTGTCATGCCGACTGAAGCGGAATGATCGCGGCAATCTGCTCTGCTGCACAGTCCTCGGCGAGGTCCAGGTCATAATGCGACTGCAGATTGAGCCAGAACTGAGCCGATGTGCCAAAGTACTTCCCAAGTCGCAAGGCCGTGTCAGCGCTGATCGCGCGCTTGCCGTGCACGATCTCATTGATGCGCCGCGGAGGCACACCAATTGACACCGCCAACTTGTTCTGCGTGATGCCGAAACCTTCGATGAAGTCCTCCATGAGGACTTCACCGGGATGGATCGGCGCGATCTTGTCAGTGGTAGTCAACAATCTCCACCTCCTCTGGCCCAGTGCCCGCCCAGACGAAGCAGATTCGCCACTGGTCATTGATTCTGATGCTGTGTTGTCCCGCCCGATCACCTTTCAGCGCTTCGAGCCGATTCCCGGGTGGGACCCTGAGGTCGTCGAGCGACTCCGCCGATCCCACCTGACGAAGTTTGCGCAGCGCGACCCGGTGTATCCGCGGATCGATCGAGCGAGCGCGTTCACGACGCCAGAGGCGTTCGGTGTCCTCGTTGCCGAACGACCGGATCACGCACGCAGAATATACCGCGATGCGTTATTAACGCTAGACGTTAAAGCGGAACTCGACCACATCCCCGTCGGCCATGACGTAGTCCTTGCCCTCCATCCGCACCCTGCCGGCGGCTTTGGCGGCCTGCATCGAGCCGGCGGCGTCGAGGTCGTCGAACGACACGATCTCGGCCTTGATGAAGCCCTTCTCGAAGTCGGTGTGGATCACGCCGGCAGCCTTGGGTGCGGTGTCCCCCTGGTGGATTGTCCACGCGCGCGACTCTTTCGGACCCGCGGTGAGGTAGGTCTGCAGGCCGAGGGTGTGGAATCCGGCGCGCGCGAGCGACCGCAGACCCGGCTCGTCCTGGCCGATCGAATCCAGCAACTCCTGCGCGTCCTCCTCATCGAGTTCGAGGAGTTCGCTTTCCACCTTGGCGTCGAGGAACACCGCGTCGGACGGCGCCACCGCGGCCTTGAGTTCGGCCTTGCGCGCGTCGTCGGTCAGGATGGCCTCGTCGGCGTTGAAGACGTACAGGAATGGCTTGGCCGTCATCAGGTGCAACTCGCGGACCGAAGAGAGGTCGAACGAATCCTTCTGCGAGAACAGGGTTTTGCCGCTGTCGAGGATCTCCTGCGCTTTCTTGGCCGCCTCGAGGGTCTCGGCGAGATCCTTGTTCTTGCGCGCGTCCTTCTCCAAACGCGGGATCGCCTTCTCCAACGTCTGCATGTCGGCGAGGATCAGTTCGGTCTCGATCACCTCGATGTCGGCGAGCGGGTCGACGCGGCCGTCGACGTGGACGACGTCGTCGTCGGCGAACACCCGGACCACCTGACAGATCGCGTCGGCCTCCCGGATGTTGGCGAGGAACTGGTTACCCATCCCCTCACCTTCCGACGCACCCTTCACGATGCCGGCGATGTCGACGAACGACACCGTCGCGGGCAGGATTCGCTCGCTGCCGAAGATCTCCGCGAGCCGACCCAGGCGCGCGTCGGGAAGTTCGACGACGCCGATGTTGGGTTCGATGGTCGCGAACGGATAGTTGGCGGCCAGCACGTCGTTGCGCGTCAACGCATTGAACAGGGTGGACTTGCCGACGTTGGGTAGCCCGACGATTCCGAGGGTGAGACTCACGGGCGTCGAGTCTATCGGGCCGAGAGCGCCGTCCCGAGGGCGGTCATGAGCTCGACCCCGTGTCCGCAGCGTCCGGCGCGGCGGTATCCGATCCTGGATCGTCGGGCACGCCGATGTTCTCGGTCACGTCCTCACCATGAGGCGGCAGAATCTCCCCCGACCGCACGGCGATCTGTTCATTCACATAGCGCAGCACCACCGCGAGCGTCGCGGCCGCGGGCACGGCGAGGAATGCGCCGATGATGCCGAACATGGACCCGCCCAGGGTCACCGACAGCAGCACGATCACCGCGTGCAGGTTCATCGACTTGGCCTGCAGCCACGGTTGCAGCACGTTTCCCTCGAGCTGCTGCACCGCGATGATGATCGCCAGCACGATCAGCGCGGTGGTCAGACCGTTGGAAACCAAGGCGATGAGCACCGCCAACGCACCGGCCACGAAAGCGCCGACGATCGGGATGAACCCACCCAGGAACGTGATCACCACCAACACCCCGGCCAACGGGACCCGCAGGATGAACAGCCCCGCACCGATGAAGGTGGCGTCGACGAGACTCACGATCGCTTGGGTTCGGATGAACCCGCCGAGACTGTTCCACATCCGCAGCAACACCTCGCCGACATGGGTTGCCGAGGGCTCACCGATCGTGCGCTGCAGCCACGGGATGAACTTGGGCCCGTCCTTGAGGAAGAAGAACACCAGCACGAGCAGCGTGAAGATGGTGACGAGCACCGACGTCGCCGTCCCGAGTCCGGTGAACACACCCGACGCGATGGTCGAGGCGCTGGACTGTAGTTTCTCGGTGATCGCATGTACCGCGTTGTTGATCTGCTCGTCACGGAGGTTCAGGGGCGGCCCCTGCACCCATTTCTGCAGTTCGCGGAGCCCGTCGGCGGCCCGCGAGGCGAGCGCCGGTACCTGGCTCACGATCGACGGCACGATCAGGGCGATCACCGCCGCGATCACGCCGATCCCGACGAGCATCATCACCAGCGCCGCGGCCGCCGGCGGTGCGCCGTGGTTGCGCATCCACCGTGCGGGCGGCCACATGACGGTACAGACGATGATGGCGAGCAGCACCGGAAGCAGGATCACCCAGAGCTTGCCCAGCACCCAGAACAATGCCCACAGCGCCACCACCAGGATCACGCCTTGCAGCGCCACCTTCGAGGTGGCCTGCAATCCGGACAGGAAGACATGCAGGCGAGTGGGATAGGTGCGGCCAGGGGACGCTGGATCGGTCTCGTCCGAGACCCCGGAACCCGACGTATCAGTCACCCGACGATCCTCACACACGTCATCGTCGGGTGGGAGTGGTGTCGGCCCGTTCGATCGTGCCGCTCAGGCTTCGGGGTCGGTTCCGGTGGCGCGCCGCCGGAACGTCCGCTTGAGCACACGCAGAAGCGCGTTGATGGCCTCGATCTCGGCCACCATCGGCGACAGCAACGCGGCATCCGACGGTGTTGCGGGTTCCGACGGTGTCGCGGGTTCCGGCGTGGGGCGGTTGAGGGTCGCGGTGTTGCCCTGGGTCTCGTCGCGATCGATGGACTCGCGTGGTCCGGGACGGGACCTGGGCGCCGCGGGGTTGTGCGACGGCGGATGGTGGGAATGCCGGGCGACCGGATCGTCGGCGACGGCATGTTCGATGGTCTCGGGGCCGTACAGTCCCATCATGATGTCCAACGCCCACGCCGGATAGTCCGCCAGTGGGAGCTCTCGGTTCCGACCTCGTTGTCGGTCACCGCCGAACGGTGTGCTCATAGCGCTCATGGTGCCAGGAGTGTGTGGTCTCCGTCACCATTACTCCTCTCAAACTCAATTTTAATCCGGTGTCCGATTCCCGCCAGAATCGCCCCTGTACGGCATGCCACAGTGAAAGAGTGAACGCCACGACCACCGTGACCGGTGACCTCGATTTCGATCGCTGCTACCGCGCCCTGCAGGCACGCGACACGCGATTCGACGGGCAGTTCTTCGTCACCGTTCACACCACCGGCATTTACTGCCGTCCGTCGTGTCCGGCGCAGACCCCACGTCCGCAGAACGTCTCCTTCGTTCTCACCGCGGCAGCCGCGCAGACCCGCGGATTCCGCGCCTGTCGACGCTGTGCACCCGACGCCGTGCCCGGGTCGCCGCGCTGGAATGTGAACGCCGACCTGGCGTCACGTGCGATGCGTCTGATCGAGGACGGGGTGATCGATCGGACCGGAGTGGACGGCCTGGCCACCCGGATGGGCTATTCGTCGCGCCACCTCACCCGTGTCATGACCACGGAGCTGGGAGCCGGACCACTGGCCATCGCCCGTGCCCATCGCGCGACCAACGCGCGCATCCTGATCCAGTGCACCGCGATGCCGATGGCCGACATCGCGTTCGCAGCAGGATTCGCCAGCGTGCGGCAGTTCAATGACACGATCAAAGAGGTATTCGGCCTCACGCCCACCGGACTGCGGGCCCTACGCGTCCCCAGCTCCGGAAGCGCCCGGGGTGCCGCGCAGCCCGTTTCCCCACGCGACGGGGTGTCGCTGCGACTGCCCGTGCGCGAGCCGTTCGATCCCGCGTGGCCGGCCCTGCTTCTGCGCGCGCACGCCATACCCGGCGTCGAGGAATTCTCGGGCGACCCGAAGGGCATCTGGTGCTACCGGCGGGTGCTCTCGCTGCCGCACGGACCGGCGCTGGTCGAGATCTCACCCGGATCGAACGCCGCGCGAGGTCGGGCCCACGTCGCAGTCGGTGTGCGCTACCTCGACATGCGAGATCTCGGCACGGCGGTGAACCGGGTGCGACGACTACTCGATCTGGATGCCGACGCGGCCGCCGCCGCCGAGGCGCTGCGCGCCGACCTCACACTGTCGCCGCTGATCATCGCGCACCCGGGAACGAGGCTCGTGGGTTGCGTCGACCCTGCCGAAGCGCTCATCCGCACCATGATCGGCCAGCAGATCAGTGTGCAGGCCGCCCGCCACCACCTCGGTGGACTGGTCGCCGCCCTGGGCGCGGACACGGCGTGGCCGGGCGGGTGGCGCGCATTTCCCACTCCCGACGCCATCGCGGCCGGGGGCCACGGAGCTCTGCGCGGCCCGGCGCGCCGCGTGCAGGCCGTCGTGTGCGCTGCCGGAGCACTCGCCGAGGGAACGGTGGAACCACATGCGGGGGTTGCCGCGTCAGACTTGCGTGCCCGACTACTGACCCTTCCGGGGGTCGGTGACTGGACGGCCGACTACGTGACGATGCAGGTGACCGGCGATCCCGACATCCTGCTCGGGCGCGATCTGGTGATCCGGCATGCGGCCGCCGATCTCGGTGTGGACCTCACCGCGACCGGTTCCTGGGCACCGTGGCGGTCCTACGCGTCGATGCACCTGTGGCGTCATCGACTCGCCCGCCGCCCCCTACCCACCCCCGACAACCTGCGAGGAGACTCCTGATGACCACCACCGACCCCGACACCCGCACCGATGCCCCGACCGGCGACGCCGCGGCGTACACCTCGGTCTCGACACCCAACGGCACATTCACGGTGATCGCTGACGGCACGGGCGTCGTCCTGGCGTCCGGGTGGACCGATGATCCCGACTATCTGCTCGCGCTCGTCCATCGGGCCATCCGTCCCGACCGCGCGATTCGTAGTGGGCAACTCACCGCGATCACCGACGCAGTGTCGGCGTACTACGCGGGCGAGGTGTCAGCCGTGGACGCGATCACGGTGCGACAGCGGTCGGGACCGTTTCTCGAGCGGGCGTGGCAGACCCTGCGCACAGTGGTCCCCGGCGAGCCGGTCAGCTACGCCGACCTGGCCGCCCGCACCGGCGAACCGACGGCGGTACGCGCCGCCGGCGCCACCTGTGCCCGCAACGCCGCGGCACTGTTCGTGCCCTGTCATCGTGTGCTGCGCGGCGACGGCAAGCTGGGTGGGTTCCGGTACGGCCTGCCCACCAAGCAGTGGTTATTGGCCCACGAGGCGGCGGTACGGGCCGCCGCCTGACCCGCTGTCGGGTCGACATCGTCCGGCGTTGATCGTCCGGCGTTGATCGTCCGGCGTTGTCGGTGCCTGGGTGCACCATCGGGGCATGCTCCTCACCGTGTGCGCACTGATCGCCGGACTCGTGCTCGGCGTCGTCATCGGATGGCTTGCGAACGCCTCGCGGTCGGCCGCCGCCGTGTCGGCGGCCCGTGCCGACGCCGCGGCGGTCCGTGCCTCGCAGGAACTCGCGGCGCGGTCACTGTCGTCGGCGTCCGAGGACGCCGCCCGCAGGCAGTCCACCGCGATCGGCAGTCACGTGACCCACATCGTGGAACCGCTGCGCGCGGTGCTCGGCCAGCTGTCGGACGAGTTGCGACGTGTGGAGCACAACCGCATCAGCGCCTACTCGAGCCTGACCGAACAGGTCCGGGGCATGCAGACCGCGTCGGTACGCCTCGGCGATCAGACGCAGGCGCTCGCGAATGCGCTGCACACCCCGCACGTCCGTGGCCGCTGGGGCGAGTTGCAACTCGAGCGGGTGGTCGAGCTCGCCGGTATGACCAAACACTGCGACTTCAGCACCCAGGTGTCGGCCCACTCGGACCTGACCGGCGACGTGCGCCCCGACCTGGTGGTGCACTTGGCCGGCGGTCGCAGCATCGTCGTCGACGCCAAGGTGCCCCTGCACGCCTACCTCGACGCCACCGAATCCACGGATCCGGCCGCGGCTGATGCGCTCCTCGCCGATCACGCCCGGGCGTTGCGCACCCACATCGCGACGCTGTCGGGCAAGTCGTATTGGACCGCCTTCGACGACGCGCCCGAATTCGTGGTGCTCTTCGTTCCGGGCGACGCGGTGCTGGAAGCCGCTGCGCGCGCCGATCCGGGACTGATCGAGTTCGCATTCGCGCAGAACGTGGTGGTGTGCACCCCCACCAGCCTGATCGCCCTGCTTCGCACGGTTGCACTCGGCTGGCGTCACGACGCGATGACCGCCGATGCCGCGGTCATCCATCAACTCGGCGTCGAACTCTTCCACCGGCTCGAATCGGTGCTCGCCCACCTCGACCGTGTCGGCGGATCGTTGCGCCGGGCGGTCGAGGCCTACAACTCCACCGTCGGGGTCATCGACACCCGGGTGGGCGTCACGGCACGGCGACTCGCCTCGCTCGACGCGCTCGGCGACCTGGCCGAGCCCGCAGTCCCCGACATGATCGACGCCACCGTACGGGTAGCCGCGCGATCGGGCACACATGCCGAAACCCGTGAATCGGGCACCTCGACGCCCGTCGATACCACCGCACACCCAACATCAGCGAGCGGTTGACGGGAATCCGCGCGATAACCGGTACCGTCTACATGTGCCCTTTCCCCAGCGAAGCCGGTCGGCGGTGCCCCTCGATCAACAGTCGGTGCTCCCGTCGGTGCGTGGCCTCCCCTGGTGGGGCGCGGTACTGGTCGCCGCGGGAGTCACCGCTGTGGGTGCCGCGATCGATGCCAACGC
The DNA here is from genome assembly GCF_053588635.1 of Gordonia sp. NPDC003425. Classification (NCBI taxonomy): domain Bacteria; kingdom Bacillati; phylum Actinomycetota; class Actinomycetes; order Mycobacteriales; family Gordoniaceae; genus Gordonia; species Gordonia sp. NPDC003425. The sequence goes on from NZ_JBSFQI010000001.1 coordinate 268,237, forward strand.
GAACGACACCCTCGGCGCGGTGTTCAACTTCTGTTATCTGCTCGGCTGCGTCGTGGCCGCCCTCGCGGTGCGTCGGCGCGCCCTGTTCACCGCGGCGGCACAGCCCCCGCTGATCGCCTTCGGCGTGGGCATGATCACCCTGTACGGACTCAACGCCGACGAGGCGTCCGGACTCAAGAGCCTGGTGTTCAAGGTGCTGCTACCGATCGCCAACGACTTCCCATGGATGGCGTTGACGTTCGTGGTGACATTGCTGCTGGTGCTGGCGCGCTGGTTCATGACCCGTGACAAGGGCGACGCCCCGACCGAACGTCCTCGTGGCGGAGGCTCGCGACCCTCGGCGAGATCGAAAGCGGCCACTGGCGACGACGCGCGACCCGACACGAGTGCGCCCGACCGCGAACGCAAGCCGCGGCCGGCCCGTAGCGATGACGCCGCCGTGGCCCGTGCGGAGTCCGCGGACAGCCGAACCGGAGGGACACGGCGCCGGGACACCCGACGCCGGGACACCCAGCGCAGTGAGATGCCGCGTCGTGAGGCACAACGTCGTGATGCCCAACAGCCCGATCCTCAGCGCGGTGAGATCCAGCGCCGGGAAAACCAGCGAGGTGAGACCCGACGCCGGGACGCTCAGCGCAGGGAGGCAGCCGGCGCAGCAGCGACATCGTCGACGGCCACCGCGTCGCCGGGCACCCGCTCGCGGTCGACCGCGGGTGAGGTCCAGCGCCGACGTGCCGGTGAGGAACTCGGCGACCCCGCAGATGCGGTGACGACCACCATCCCGGCGGCCAGAGCGGTACGCGAAAGTGCCCCCGCGGCCGATCGGCCCTCGGCCACCCGCGCCGCCAGGCGTCCCGTCTCCGCGGCGGCCGACCTCGCCACCTACGAATCCGCAGCGCGTGAGGGGACGGCATCAGCGAGTTATCCGTCCACCCGTTCGCGTAATCAGCGCTGAGTCCCCAACTCTGCAGGCGCGCATCTTCCTGACTACCTGCGGCCGGTGATCCAGTCCCCCAGTTGTCGCGCTGCGCCGTCGACCAGCGTGGGCCAATCCAGGGCCTGTTCGTCGGCCCGATCGCTGACCACCTTCACCAGACGGCAGGCGACGCCGAACTCCGCGGCCACGTGGGCGATCGCACATCCCTCCATGTCCACCAGGTCGGCGGTCGTGGCCAACTCGGCGCGGCGAACTGGATCCGCGACGAAGGTGTCGCCGGAAGCGAGGACCGAGCCGTCGCCGTCGGGCAGTTCCCAGCGATCGATCACGGGATAACCCATCGCGCGCAGTTCCGTGGCGCTGATGTCGTGTTCCACCACCACCGAGGGCAGAAACAGCCCCCCATGGTGATCGTGCAGCGCGCCGGCGGTACCGATGTTGATCACCCTCCGGATCGGCGCTCCGTGCACCACACTGAGCGCTCTGGTCAGCGCGGTCGACGCACGTACCTTGCCGATACCGGTGATCAGCAGCCGCGCACCCGACGGCACGTATCGCGCCTCGGCGTGCGTCGCGGACACGATCAGCGTTGTCGGATCGAGTTCATCGCCGCGGATGAACGGGTAGCCATCCATGCCTGACATGATCGCGCGGGCGACTCAGCCCATCAGCGCCAGGGTGGCCCGTGCCGCATCCCCGAGTGCCACGCCATAGCCGGGACCATGCCGTACTGCGTGTACCGCAAGGGGATGCATCTGGTGCAGCGGGACACGGGCTTCGGCACCTTCGACGAGCGGCGAGGCGTCGCGATAGCCGGCGATGATGTGCGCGAGCTGCGGACAGCCGAACAATTGCAGCATCGCCAAATCGGTTTCGCGGTGCCCGCCGTGGGCAGCCGGATCGATCAGCACCACCCCGTCCGGGGTCCACATCACGTTTCCGCTCCACAGATCGCCGTGCAACCGGCTCGGCGAGGCCCCGTCGTCGAACGCACCGTCGGCGATGAACTCGCAGGCACGCCTCGCAGCAGCCTCGTCGGCGGGCGACACGTTCCCGGCGGCCACGGCACGATCGACGTAGGGAAGCACGCGTTCGTTCGCATAGAACTCGCCCCAGTTGGCGTGGGTGCGCGTACTGAGCGGAAGCACGCCGATGAACTGCTTGCCGGTGTAACCGTTTGGGCGCGAACCGAACTCGGGCGCACCCGCATCATGCATCCGGGCCAGACGAACTCCGAACTCGCGAGCCGATTCGGGGTCGGGCGCACGAGTCACAAGTCTCTGCAACTCGATTCGCTGCGGGCTCACCAACACCACCTCCACCACCGGTGCCCCCGCCTCACCGAGCCAGCGCAACGACGCCGCTTCGGCCGCGAAGAGGTCCGGATCGGCACCGGACTGTCGCTTGACGAAGGTGTCGGTCACCCTCTGTCGGACCCGATCTCGGTGGCGGTCGTATGCCCGGCGTCGGTCCGCGATGTGAGCCCGGCCACGCGACCCAGGTAGTCGAAGCGGTCGTTGGCGATCCTCATCACGATCTCGTAGGGCCAGGCGAACTTCCGTGCCCACCAGTAGGCGAATCGGGTGTCGAAGGAGGTGTAGACCATGTACCGGTTCTTGCGCACCCCGTCGAGGATCGCCGCGGCAGCCTTCTCCGGGGTCACCGAAATGCGGTGGAAGTTCGCGATCTGCGAGGCCACCCTCGGGTCGTCGCGGTCCACACCGACGATGTCGACGGTGTTGACCAGCGGCGTGGCCACCGCACCGGGGCACACCAGCGACACACCGATGTGATGGCGGCGTAAGTCGAACCGCAGCACCTCCGACACCCCGCGGATGCCGAACTTGCTGGCGCTGTAGGCCGAGTGCCACGGGAGGGCCAGCAGTCCCGCCGCCGACGACACGTTCACCAGATGTCCGCCGTGTCCGCGGCGGATCATCTGCGGCACAAACGATTCGATGATGTGGATCGGGCCCATCAGGTTGACGTCGACCATGGTGCGCCAGTGCTTGTGCTGCAGATTTTCGACGGTGCCCCACACCGACACACCGGCCACGTTCATCACCACGTCCATGACGCCGACCTCGGCGTCGACCTGACGCGCGAACGCCGACACCCACTCGAAGTCCGACACGTCACCGGCGAGATGGAACAGCACACTGCCCCCGTCGGTGGTGATGTCGGCGGCCACTGCGTCGAGGGGTTCGGCATGCAGGTCGGTGAGCACCAATTCGGCGCCTTGGGCCGCCGCCGCCACGGCGGTCGCCCGGCCGATCCCGCTGGCCGCGCCGGTGATGAGCACCTTGCGTCCGCGCAGCGTCGGCACCGGCGTGTCCATCACGAACAGATCCTTGATCCCCATGCCACGACCTTAGCCGCGCGGGCTGCGTCGCACGTCACACCGGCGCGCCCGCGCATCGGGCTCACCCGATCGGGAGTTTGCCGCCGAACAGGCCGTAGATCACGTTGAGCATCGCGCCGAGCACCTGGGCGGACACGTCGGGACCCTGTGAGAGCAGTAGCGAGGCGATCTGCTGCGGGTCCTTGGATTTGAGGAGCTGCTCGACAAACGGGATCACGATGGACAAGCCGTTGTCATCGGAGCCGGCGGTGCCCGGCGTGGTGGCCGTGCCCGGCGAGGTGGCCGTGCCCGGTGCGGACGTGCCCGGTGAGGTGGTCGGCGCCGCCCCGGGGTGCACGTAGTTCAGGATTCCATTCGTCACGGCCATCGCGTATTTGAGCTGACCGTCGCGGCCGGCCAGCGCAGCCGCCTCCTGCGGATTGGACAGATTGCCCATCTCGATGAACACCGCGGGAATGGTGGTGAGGTTGACCGCCGCGATATCCGACCGCGTCTGAATGCCCTGATCGGCGCCTGCATAGTTGGCGGGCGGGAAACCCGCCTTGACGAAGGCGTCACGCATGATGGTCGACGCCTTGCGTCCTTCCCCGGACTGCACGCGGTTGACGGTGGGATCGGGGATCGGCAGTGCGGGCACGATCATGTGGAAGCCCTTTTTCGTATTGTCGGCTCCGTTGACCGTGGAATCGGCGTGCAGGCTCACCGCCACCGCGGCGCCCGAACGACTCGCGGCCGCGGCGCGCTCGTCGACACAGCCGCCCCAGCCGGTGTCGTCGGGACGGCTCAGAACCACGCGCGCGCCCTGACTTTCCAGGCCCGCTTTCACCAGCTCGCTGATCTGCCAGGTGACGGTGTGTTCCTTCGCGCCGTTGACCCCGGTTGCCCCTGTGGTCTGGCAGTCCTTCTTGCCACCCCGACCGTCGGGGACCTGCTTGGCGAGGTCGTGCCCGGCCGATCCGCCCTGGTGACCCGGGTCCAGGAAGATCGTCTTGCCCAGCAATGCCGTGCCCCCGGCTGTGGGTGCGGGGGCGGCCGCTGCAGGCGCAGCGCCCCCGGTCACCGCGGACACGGATCCGATGGCGGCCACGAACGCAACGGTCGCGGCACCGAGGCGCCACCCGGTGCGCCGGAAACGGCGATGTCGTTTCTGGATCATCCTGGTTTGGACGCCGGTCGCATCACTTCGCGACGACGCCGCACTCCTTCCCGCACGCAACACTGGTCACAACAGTCACAGCTTTAACAGCTAAGCAGCCCTGTGCGCAATGCGGAAATCGGTGACCTCGTACGACGGGATTTCGTTAGACAGCTGTGACGTCACCGACATCGCGAGGTTGTCGCGACACCGCGTGCGTGCATCACCCCTGCGGAAGATGCCGCGTGATGTGCAGGATGCCGTGTTCGTCGGCGGCGGTCGCCTCCGTGGCGATCACGGCATCGAGAGCCCCACGAGCGGCCGCGGTGTCCATGTCCACACCGATGAGGACCACGTCGGTATGCGGCGGCGCCGTGCCCCAGGGCTCCCGGTGCACGCGCACGAATCCGCCCACACCATGCACGCTGAAGCGTCCGCGAGATCCCGGCAGGTCGAACCACACGACTCCCTTGATCCGGTAGCAACCGGCCGGTGGCCGTTGCAGCAGCTCCGCGAGCCGGCGCGGATCGGCGGCCGCGTCGGTGGACAGTTCCACAGACTGATACCGCTCGTGCAGGTGCCGGTGATCGTCGTCGACCGCCCAGTCGTGGTCATGGTGATCGCTGTCGTGGTCGTCGGCCATGAGTTCGTCGAGGGTCAGCTGCCGCGGCCCGGTGTCGGCGGCCTCGGGCGAATCGACTCGGTCGAACAGGACGTCCGGATCGATCGCGGCATCGTTGACCGTCAGCACCGGCGCCGTCGGATTGAGCTCGCCGACAACAGAGTTCACGTCACGCAGGGTCACCTCGTCGACGAGGTCGCGTTTGTTGATCACCACGAGATCCGCGACGGCCACGTGTCCGTCGATCTCCGGATGCCGTCGGCGCATCGTGCCGAACTGTGCGGCATCCACCAGGTACACGAGTCCGCCGTAGTGCATCCTCGGGTGTCGCGCCGACGAGATCATCCGGATCAGGGCCTTGGGTTCGGCGATCCCGCTGGCCTCGATCACCACGGCATCGAGGCCGGCCGACGGCCGCAGCAAGGCGCTGAGCGCTGAGTCGAGCCCGTCGCGGTCGACCGCGCAGCACATACAGCCGTTGGCGAGGCTGATCGCACCGTCGACCTGCCCGGCGATCAGCAGCGCGTCGACGTTGACCGATCCGAAGTCATTGACGAGCACTCCCAGCCGTGCCCGTCCCGAACGGCCGCCGACCCGCAGCAGGTGATTGAGCAGCGTGGTCTTACCCGCGCCGAGGAACCCCGCGATCACCACCACGGGAATCGACGACCGCCTCATGCGGACTCGACGGCCACCGCGGCGAGACAATCGGGACAGATCACCGCCAGCGCTCGACCCAGGGCGTCGGGATAGTTGGCGACATTGCTGGTCGGTTGCCCGCACTCGGCGCACCGTCCCACCACGGCAGCGTGGTCGGAGAAGTCCGTGGACATGCGCTTGTCGAAGACGTACAGCGATCCTTCCCACAGTCCGTCGTCGCCGAAGCGTTCGCCGTAGCGGACGATACCGCCGTCGAGTTGGTACACCTCCCGGAATCCGCGTCGGCGCATCAGCATGCTCAGCACCTCGCAGCGCACGCCTCCGGTGCAGTACGTCACCACCGGCCGGTCCTTCAGATCGTCGAAGGCCCCACTGTCGAGCAGCGGCAGAAATTCGCGCGTAGAGGTCACCTCGGGCGTGATGGCGCCGGCGAAGTGCCCGATCTCGGCCTCGACATGGTTTCGCCCGTCGAAGAAGGCCACCTCGTCGCCGCGCTCCTCGACGAGACGGTGCAGGTCGTCGGGGGTGAGGCGCGTTCCTCCGCCCACCACCCCGTCCGCGGTCACCTCGATCTCGTCGGGCGCCCCGAAGGTGACGATCTCACTGCGTACCCGGACCGACAGGCGTGGAAAGTCGTTGCCGGTGCCGTCGGACCACTTGATGTCGGCGTCGCGGAACGCGGGATATCCGCGGGTGGCCCTGACGTAGCGTTTCACCTGACGGATGTCCCCGCCGACGGTGCTGTTGATTCCGTGTCGTGACACGATGATCCTGCCCCGCAGCCCCAGGGACTCGCATAAGGTCTGCTGCCACAGCCGGATGGCTTCCGGGTCAGGCAGCGGCGCAAAGACGTAGAACAGCGCGATCTTGGGGGTCGACACATATGCAAGGGTACGGACCACGACGAACGCGGTTTCTCGCCGTCCCGGCGCTGGTCGGACTCGTGGTGATCGGTGTAGGAGTGGCCGGATGCGGTTTGTCCACCGACACCCGCCCGTCGACCATCGTGGTGCCCCCCACCGACGTTCTGTCCACCGAATCACAGATCTCGACCGCCTCGGCGACGGCAGCACTCGAGAGTGAGACACCGACCGCATTGCCGAGTTGGACGATCGGGCGGGTTATCGCGATGGCTCCGCGGGCAGCCAATTCGCGCTATCGGCAGGGTTCGACGTCACCGGGATCACCGGTACAGCAGACGTCCGGATATCACTTCTCCACGCCCGACCGCACGGTCAATTGCTCGACGGGTGACAACGACCGCAACACCCTCGCATGCCGGATGGAAAACATCGAAACCCGCGCGAAGCGCCCGTCTACGCTACCGAGTTCCTGTGATTGGTCTGAGAGCGTAGTGGTGCTCGACTCCTCCGGATCCCGACAAGGTGCCTGCACCGACGAACACCCCGTGCTCTATCGAAGCGCGATCGTCGACTATGGAGACACCATTTCCGTCGGTCGATTCTCCTGCCTCGTACAAACGGTCGGTTTGTATTGTCTCGAGTCTCGTTCCCGCGCCGGATTCTCGCTCACTGCAACAGGTTACGCTCCGCTCCGCGCGTCCGATCGCGCTCCCGGGGCGCTGGTGGGGCCGTCGACCGCCGACCTCGGGCCGACGCTCGACACCCGGGAGAAGATTCCGGAACCCGGAGAAACCACTACTCCGACACGGTGAATTCACAATTTTCTGATGTACGACAAAGATCACACTGCCGAGTCTCGGATTCACAAAGTCACATAACCTTACAGAAGCGTGACCGGCGCGCCGGGACACCGCTCTTTCCCATTGGTTTATGACCCGTGTATAAATGGGAAGACGCACAAACTGTCGATTTGGGCAACCGCCGATTGATGCGAGACAGTTCTTGCGCACAACAAAAGAACACCACAAGAGGTATCGGGAGAGATTCGTGGCCAAGAAAGAAATCGTCCAGGTAGTTGATGACATCGACGGCAAGGTTCTCGACAACTACGAAACGGTCCGCTGGAGCCTCGACGGAAAGAGCTACGAGTTCGATACGTCGTCGAAGCACGCCCAGCAATTTCGTGACGCCCTCGCGAAATACGTCACAGTGTCGCGGTCGGGCGGATCACGCACAGCCAAGCGCACCGCGACCAACGGCGGCGCCCGCAGCAAGGAACAGACCCAGGCAATCCGCAAGTGGGCCACCAAGAACGGGTACGAGGTCAGCGATCGCGGGCGAATCCCGCTGACCGTCCTCGAGGCGTTCGAAGCCGCACACTGACGCACCGCGGCCATCCACGGCCGCTTCAGTCGCCTTCTGCCCGATCAGGTTCGCCGCGTCCTGCTGCCTGGTCGGGCAGAGTGCTGTTCGGAGGACCACGGAAGCGAAGGTCACCAACTCCGCAGCCGACGCGGGGTGACGCGCACCAGAACCGAATACGACTCGAGGAAGCCGTCCGGGGTGAGTCCGATCCCAGGGATCGCGTCGGCGTACTTCGCGAGGTAGGCCGAGACCTCCTCCTGTGCGGGACCAACCTCGTCGACGAGTCCGTCACCCACGAACACCGCGACATCACCGCCACCGGGACTCGAATTGAAGTGCATCGACACGGTGGGCTGTGACGAAATGTTGCGCAGTTTCGCCTTGGCCGGCTGACTGAAGATCACGAACCGATCGTCATGCCACAGGAACCACACCGGTGTGGCGATCGGAGCGCGGTGAACGTCGACGGTGGTGAGCCAGATGACCTGCTCGTGGTCGAGTCGCTGCGCCACGCGGTCCGGAATGTTGAGGCGAGTCATGCATCAAGGCTAGCCCTGGGAAGAGTCGAACGGATTTGGTTCCATTCCGGACCATGGTGTAGTTTCGCGAGTGCGCTTCGGAGTGATCCGAGGGCACACAACAGCACACGGGGCTATGGCGCAGCTGGTAGCGCACCACACTGGCAGTGTGGGGGTCAGGGGTTCGAGTCCCCTTAGCTCCACAATCAGAAACCCCCTCCGACCTACGTCGGAGGGGGTTCCTCATTGTCGGGGCAGACTCCGGAGGTCGCGGGTTAATCGGCTCTTCCTGATTGACGGTGCGTCATCGAGGGGGCCGGGGTTAGGTGGGTTCATTGCCCGGAACTGGCCGCGTGTCGCGTTCGGCGACGGGCCGCGACCACTGCGCCGATACCGATGGCCACGGCGGCGAACATGACCAGGGTCGAACTGACCGCTGCGGGCAGCCCCGAAGCGGCGTCGGTGGCCGACGTCAGATTGAAGGCCGTATGCCACAGCGCGACGATCAGCACGCTGTGCCCGGCTCCGGCGTACATCCAGGCCAACACCACCGAGCCCGCGGTCAGGCCGATCAACCAGCCGATCGTCCCGCCGACACCGAAATCCCGGAACGACGCCACCACCCAGAACATCGGCAGATGCCACAGCGCCCAGGGCACGGCAACGAGGAGACCGGTCGTCGCGGCCCCGAACCGGTTCAGCAACCCTTCGGCGAGGTAGCCGCGCCAGCCGGTCTCCTCGCCGAAGCCGTTCACGATCACGACATAGACCAGCATCACGACGATGGGCACCGTGCCGACGCCCGAGTACGAGGCGAAGTCGGCTGCCGAGGGGGCGGCGGAATCCGACAGCCAGGCAGCCGGGTAGGCGAGCAATGCGCACGCGACGGTCGCGATGATCAGCGCGTACCACCACCACGCGACGCGCCAGCGAGTCATCCGAGACCACAACCCGCGCAACCCATCTCGCCCTTCGGTCGCCGCCACCACGACCACCGCGGCGAACGCCGGGCCGAGCAGGCCGGGCAGGTGCGTGGGCCACCCCTGACCCGGTCTCGTGATCGCGCCGTCGAGCGCCAACGGAATCCACCACGACCACGAGAACGCGCAGGCGAGCAACCAGTAGGCGACGAGTCGTCGCCAGTGCACCACCCCACTGCGGATTGTCGCCGACTCTGCTGCTGCCATACCTCTACTGTGGCGCAGATCCCCCGCGATCCGACAGTGGCGTTCGGCATCAGTAGCTCCACCGACGAGAAGCCCGCTCTGACCTCGGTCGGAGCGGGCTACTTCATGTCGAAGCGACCGGGATGACTGCCCGGCCGGTGGTCACGCTGCATCTGGGTGGTGTTGGAGAATCTGGATGCTGTAGCACCCGGGTTCTCCGGCCCGACCCACGTCGGTCTGCGATCAGCGATATGCGCTATCCAGAACGACGCAGCGGGTTGATGATGCGCACACCGCGAAGGGTGCTGCCGTCTGCCAGGTCCTCAGTCCAGAGCTCGTCGCAGCCGCCGCGGACCGCTGCTTCTACAATCATCGCGTCGAAGATCGATAGCTCGTGCGTTGCGGCTGTACGGGCGGCGACCCGAACGAGTTCGGCGTCGGCGGCAACAACATCGAGCGGCAGAGTGTCGAGCACTCGCGCGGCGTCGGCGCGCGTACGTCCCAGCTTCCGCGTCAGCACCGAATGCAACTCAATGAGCACCTGGGTGCTGATGACGGCTTCCGTGGCGCTTGCGATGAACGCCTCGCGGGCACGCGCCTGCTTGTCGGGTAGAGAGTCGTCGAACTGGTAGGCAATCAGATTCGTGTCCAGGAAAATGGTCACCGATCGGCCTCGATGTCGTAGAGCTCGTCACGCGTCCAGCCCGTGCCGTCGCTGCTTCCGCTCAACTCACGCGACAAGCTCACAAAGTGGGCAGCCGCGCGTCGTCGTCGTGAGCTTGCAGCATCTGCATCCGCATACTCGACAAGACGTTGCGCCAGATACTGATTCACCGACTCGCCGCGCTCCACAGCGCGGACCCGCGCCCGCTTGAGCACCTCGTCGTCGACCGTGATCGTCAGATTTGCCACATTTCAGTGTAGCACTGATCCCGTGTAGCACTGACCATCTCCCCTTTCAGCGCCGCGACCAAGGCTGGTGGCCGCATTCGTCATGTGCGCCCGCGACGACGGCCGCCGCGATGTCGTAGTGGGCAACGGGGTGAGCCCCACGGGATCAGCGGCCGTAGGGAAGCAGAGCCATCTCGCGGGAGTTACGGATGGCCGTGGCCACCTGCCGTTGCTGCTGCGGAGTGAATCCGGTGAGGCTTCGTGCGCGGATGCGACCGCGGTCGGATAGGAAGTGCCGGAGTGTGGAGACGTCCTTGTAATCCACCCCGCCCACGACGCCGAGAACGGCGTGGTTCACCAGCTGGCCTTTGAGATTCCGGGAAGTTCGCCGCGGTGCGCGAGTTCCCGGAAGCGCACCCTCGAGACGCCCGCCTTGCCGATGAATCCACGTGGGCGGCCGTCGATGGCGTCCCGATTGCGGATGCGCACCGGACTTGCATCGCGCGGAAGCGCCCGCAGCGACCGACGGGCCTCTGCGCGTACGGCGTCGGTGACGCCGGTACGTGCGAAGTGCTTGAGCTCGGCGCGCCGCTGCGCGTACCGCGCCACCGTCTCGCGGCGCCGTTCGTTGCGAATGATCGCGGACTTCTTGGCCATCAGCGTTCCTCCTTGAAATCGACATGGCGGTGGACGACGGGATCGTACTTGCGCAACACCATGCGGTCGGGATCGTTGCGTCGGTTCTTCCGCGTGACGTATGTGTAACCCGTTCCGGCGGTGGACTTGAGCTTGATGATGGGGCGTATCACGTTGCGCGCCATCAGATCATCTCCCCGCGACGACGCATGTCGGCGATCACGGCATCGATCCCGTGGCGATCGATGGTCTTGATGCCCTTCGCACTGACCCACAAGGTGAGCGAACGCCCCTCGGCGACAGAGTAATACCGCCTACGCTGAACGTTCGGGTTCCACCGTCGCGACGTCCGTCTGTGCGAGTGCGATACCTGTTTGCCGAACCCCGGCGTTCGCCCGGTGACCTGACAACGTGCCGACACAATCCCTCCTCTCATATGCGCGAACGCACATGACTAATGACAACGATTCGCAATACTGCGCTGACAACTGTAGCGTGGGCGACCGATAAATGACAATCGTTACCAATACGAGAGGAGTCCGGTGAAGGACACACGAACGCCGATGATCATGGTCTGCGGGCTCGACGCCAGCGCGGTCGATCGTGCGGCAACATCGCTCGTGGTGGCCGGGACCGCACTCGTGCATCACGATCTGACGCGACTGGCCGACGGCGTCATCACGCGCACCGTGCGCACGGTCGACCTCGAGGGCGTGGAGTGCCTCAGCGTCACCGACCTGACACTCGCGCACGGATGCGTCAGCTGCACGATGCGCGAAGACCTGCTGCCACTGCTACGCCGACTGCATCGGCGCAGCAACGTGACCACGATCGTCCTGGCACTCGATCCGATCATGGAACCCGAGGCCGTGAGCGACGCCGTCACGAGCATGATCGTCGCAGGCGTCCCCGGTTACATCGATGCTCCGGCCGGGCACGACGTCACCATCCACGCCACCATCACCTGCGTCGACGAGTCGACGTGGCTGGACGATGCCACCGGCGACGTACCCCTGTCGGATGCGCGGCAGGGAGTGGTCGACGACGAACGAACACTGGCCCAGATCGCCGTGGGCCAGGTGGCCTTTGCCGACGGTCTCGTGATGACCGCGTGCGCACCGGAGGATCGCGACGCGTGGGGAGCGGCACGCCTGGTGGCCGTGCTGGCACGCCTCGCGCCGGGCGCACCAACGATGATGCCCACACCGACACGGCCGATGACCCCGCTCATGGCGGCCCGCCTGCTCGCCGCCATCGGCCCTACGGCGCGGCGCGGGCGGATCGACATGCCGCACGATCCCCTGCTACGCGGCACGCCCCCGCTCGAGGCCGAGTGCGGCGTGCAACTCGTGGAGTTTCACTCCGACAGGCCTTTTCACCCTGAACGGCTGCACGACGCCATCGACGTACTACTCGACGGTGTGGTCAGTTCCCGGGGACGCCTGTGGCTGGCCACCCAACCCGACGACGCGTTGTGGCTGGAATCGGCGGGCGGCGGTCTACAGGTGTGCTTGGGCGGCCCGTGGCTGGCCGCGATGACCGACGAGGAACGGACTTTCGAGCCGGACGAGCGGCTCGCGATGGCCGCCCTGCGCTGGGACGAGACCTTCGGCGACCGCCACTCGTCGATCGTTGCGCTCGCACACAACGCCGACCCCGACCACATCCTCGAAGAACTGCGCCGCGCATGCCTGACCGATGCGGAAATGGCTCTGGGACAACAACTATGGCTCGCCTACCCAGACCCGTTCGGACACTCCCACACCGACCCGTGCGACGACGCCGCCGAAAACTCGCCGGCGTCGTCGGCACAGCCATCCAACGGAACCGACAACAGACAGGAACGATCATGAGGCCAGGCATCCACCCCGACTACCACCCGGTGGTGTTCCGCGACGCGGCCACCGGCGACGAATTCCTCACCCGTTCGACCGCGACGTCGTCGGAGACCGTGGTGTTCACCGACGGACACACCTACCCGCTCGTCATCGCCGACGTGACCGACAAGTCGCATCCGTTCTGGACCGGCAACCGGCGACTCGTCGATGCCGAAGGCCGGGTGGAACGGTTCCGACGTCGCTACGGCATGCGCTGAAACAGGAGACCGACATGAAAGTACGTAACTCCCTCCGGTCGCTGAAGAACAAACCGGGCGCACAGGTGGTGCGACGCCGTGGACGGCTGTTCGTCATCAACAAGAAGGACCCGCGATACAAGGGTCGACAAGGCTGAGGGCCCGACTCCCCCGGAGCCTCAGCTCTTGGAGAATTTGCTCTTGAGTGCGGCGACGCGCTCCTCGCGCTTCTCCTTGCGCTCGGCCTTGCGTTCCTTGCGCATCGACTCGCGGGCGGCGTCGGCTGCCGCCTCGGCGGCCGCCTCCTGGGTTTCGAGCTCTGCGATGACGTCGTCGAGGGGGCGTCGGACGATCGTGCCGTTGTACTTGGACACGAGCGCGTCGAGGGGTGCGGTGTCGGCCTCGTCGGTCTGTGCGAGAAGCGCATTCCCGCCGGCCGGGATCGAACGCCCGAACTCGGTGATCGCATCGTCGTGGTCGTCGGACCTGCCGGCATCGACCACCGCACCACCGGCAGCGCCGAGACCGAAGCCGAGGAGCACACCGAGCGGACCACCGAGCAGGCCGACGAGCATACCGATCAACGAGCCGCCGACAACGGCATCCCCGGCTTCCACATCGCCGCCCTCGGTCACCGTGAGATGGCCCGCGTCGTCACGCTCGACGATCGCGGCGGAAACGAACTCTGCGGACACCTCCGAATTGGTGATGGAGTTGTAGACCTCGTAAGCCGTCGACTTCTCCGGAAAACTGATTGCCGCAACATAATCGGTCATGCTTGTCCCTTCGACCTGCACGCGACGCACCCCCGCCACGCCGACTTCGGACCCCACCACTTTCGACATTAGCGCAAGTGTGAGACCCAGATGCCCGCTCGGGCAGTCAGAAGTGGGATCGGCCCATGACGATTCGTGATCGACGCGCACTCGCGGCCGTGAGGTCGCGTCGCATCAACGGCTTGTTCACCTTCTCGGTGAACGTGTCGATCAGCGGCCCGGCGAAGAACGCGGTCACCACAGTGCCCGGACCGATCTGCCCGTGGAACACCACGGCCAGGACCAGAAAGGTCAGGTCCTGGATGACGCGAACCGCACGGTAGGGCGCGCCGGCGTGGTCGACGATCATCGGCGCAATCGCGTCGTAGGGCGAATTGCCCAGGGCCGACGTCATGTACAGCGAGCCACCGTAGGCGAACAGCCCGATCCCGATGACGAACATGACGAGTTGCAGCAACGGGGACGGATCGTCGGGGACCGCGGGATCGAGCAATGTGGTGAACCACTGGATGAAATAGCCCACCAGAACCATGTTCAATATCGAGCCGACTCCGATGTACTTGCGTCCCCAGAACAGCATCGGAATGAACAGCACCACGTTACTGATGAGTTGGTAGGTGCCCAGGTCCATGCCGATCGTGTTGCTGATGCCGATGTTGGCCGCGGTATAGGGATCGACGCCCAGTTTCGCCACGCGAAGAGTGGCCGACCCGAGACCGATGAGCGCGATACCGACCAGCGACCAGAAGACCCGGCGGACGTAGTAGCCGTCGAGAAGCGTGCTGTCGGAGGGCGCGGCGGCGTCATCCGGACCGTTCGAGCCACCCGACGCGACTTCAGGGTCGCCGCCGCGATCGCCACCATGCGTACCGGTCATTCCGCCTTCACCACCCACTGTGCGCCTTTTCGTCAATTGCTTTTCCAGAGTGCCACCGATCCGCACAAGGTCGCCCGATTTCCACTATTTGGAGGTTGGCATGTTCCTCGGGTGGGCAAGATCGTGTGCGGCCGGGCGGAGACCCAGCGATGAACGTTCGGTCGACTTGTCCGACACAGGCTGTCAGTCATCGTCGTTCACGTATCGTCTCTACGATCAACCCTCCTTCGATGGGTTCGAATTCGGGAGCGCGCCATGCACCTATTCGTCGACAGTCCCCTGCTCGCATTGTTCTTCTGTGTCGGGGTGGGATGTGCCTTTGGACGCATTCCGTTCGGCCCCATATCGTTTGGTCCCGCGGGCGCGCTGTTCGCCGCGCTGGCCCTGTCCGCGCTGGAACCCGATATCAATCTGCCGCCACTGGTGACCAGCATGTCACTGTGTGTGTTCTGCTACATGGTGGGGATCTCGGCCGGACCGGCATTTCTCGGCGCCATCCGCACCGGGTGGAAACCGGCACTCGTCTCGATCGTCGCCATCCTCGGCATGGCTGCAGTGGCACTGGGTGTGGGCAAGGCCTTCGGACTCGACATCGGCACCATCGCCGGCTCCTTCTCCGGGGCGGGAACCGCCACCGCCGCACTCGGAGCGGTACAGGAACAACTCGCCGGTGACGGACCCATCCCGCCCGAACCGGCCATCGGCTATGCCGTCGCCTACCCCATCACGGTGATCCTCACCATTCTCGCGTGCACCTATCTGATCGCGGTCGGCCGCCGCAAACCCACAGCCGAAGACCGCGAGCATGTGGCACCCATCGTGGTCCGCACCCTCGAAGTGGTGGGCGACCCGCATCTGACCGTCGCCGACTTCGAACGCAAGTACACCGCGGTGATCTCCCGGATGACGCGCGATGGGGCCACGGTCGTCGCACGTGAGAAGGAGACGCTCCGCTCGGGCGATCTACTCACCGTGACCGCACGTGAAGACCAGACCGCGACCATCACCGACGACCTCGGCCGCCCGGCGACGAGCGAGCCGTGGCTGGATCGAAGTGCCATCGACTTCCGGCGGATCACGCTCTCCAACCCCGCGTTGGTCGGACGCGAACTGCACACCCTACGGCTCGAGGAGCGGTTCGACGCCGTGGTCAGCCGGGTGCGGCGCGGCGACGTGGACATCATCGCCACTCCGGACCTCATCCTGCAGAGCGGTGACCGCCTGCGCGTCACCGCGCCGCGTGAGCGCCTTGCGGAGATCGGCGCCGCGCTCGGCGACTCCGAGCGCGCGGCATCGGACATCAATCCGATCGGGTTGGGACTCGGCCTCACCATCGGCCTGCTGCTGGCCTTCGTGCAGATCCCACTTCCCGGCGGCGGCACGCTGATACTCGGAACCGCCACGGCCCCGCTCATCGTCGGCGTGGCCCTCGGCGCGATCGGGCGAACGGGCCCCGTGGTGTGGACGTTGCCGGGCAACGTCGCCAACACGCTCAATCAGTACTCGCTGTTGCTGTTCCTCGTCGCCGTCGGCCTCGGCGCGGGCGCCGGACTGGTGGATGCGCTGGCCGACAACGGCATTGCACTCGTCGTGCTCGGCGTGGGGATCTCGGCGATCCATGCGGTGATCTGCGTGGTCGGCGATCGCAACATCCTGGGTTACGGAACGGCCCGGGCACTGGGAGGACTCACCGGCTCGCAGCTCAATCCCGCCCCCTACGCCTTCGCCATGAGTCGTGTGCCCGACCAGCGCGTGGCCGTCGGCTACGCGGTGCTGTTTCCCATCAGCATGATCGTCAAAGTGCTTCTCGCGCAGATCATGGTCGTCCTCTTTTAAATCTGAATCCGCCGCAAGGCTCCACATCCCCGACGCCGATAAACGCGGCCGGGGACGTAACTTTCGCGATCATATCAACCGGGATCAATGTTGTGCGTTCTGGAATTCGTCCCCCAAAAAGGCGTCATACCGCCTTCCAGCGCTGCTGTTACGCTACGCACGTGCGTAAGCCGAGCGAACGAAATCGCCACTGACACTTGGCTTATCACGGTAACACACAGCTGAACAAGAAGTGAAGCTCAAATGACCCACCGGGGTGATATCGATTTCCGGCGCTCATCATTTGGTCGCATCCGCCACAGACAGCCAGTGGTGGAGCGTTTGCGTTCGCTCCGACAGAAGGACCTGACTGGCAATGAAATTCGAAATGTCGCGCCGGAACTTTCTGCGCACTGCCGTCATCGGCGGAGGATTGGGGCTGGCGGCCACCACCGGCCTGACCGCGTGCGCCTCGGGTTCGAGCTCCAGACTGGTGGTCTACACGAATGCGGCTTCGGACGGCCGTGGCGACTGGATGGTGAAGAAGGCCTCCGAAGCGGGCTTCAACGTGACCTACGTCGACCTCGGTGGCGGCGATCTGAAGAATCGACTGCTCGCCGAGCGTGGCCGACCCCAGGCCGACGTGGTGTTCGGCCTCAACGACGCCTACTTCTATCAGCTCGTGGACGACGAGGTACTCGACACGTACACGCCGGCCTGGGCTGACGCGGTGAGTGACCAATACGGTGACCGCTCCCACTTCTGGCCGATGTACCGGTTCCCGATCCTGCTGGTCTACAACACAGCGAAATGGTCACCGGAGACGGCTCCAAAAGACTGGCCCGATCTCTGGCAGAACCAACAGTTCTGGCGTCAGTACGAGACGCCGTCCGCCCTGGGCGGCATGACGTCGCAGACGGTGATCGCGGGAATCTTGGTGCGGTACGCGCAGAACGGTGGGCGCGCAGGGATCTCCGACGCCGGATGGAACGCAATCCAGCAGTTCTTCGCGCACGGCAACCGCGCTGTCGAAGGTGTTGACCTTTACGCCCGTATGGCGACCGGACAGGTCTCGATGGGGCAGATGTGGATGCATGGTCGGATTCCGCGCGAGAAGCAGTACGGCATCCAGACCAAGGGCGTCAATCCCGAGATCGGCGTCCCGATGGTCGTGGAGAGCGTCGCCATGGTCAACAACACGCCGCGCGCTGAACTCGCCGCCAACTTCATCGACTGGTGGGGGAGCGCGCAGGTCACTTCCGAGTTCTCGAACGAGTTCTACTACGTCCCGATCAACGAAGACGCACGGGCCACGGCCAACCAGGAAGCGATCAAGGAAGCAAACTCCTACAACGTCCAACAGATCGACTGGCGGTTTGTTGCCGAGAACCTCGACGAATGGATCGAGACGACCACTCTGGAGTACCTGCAATGATCGACTACGAGTCAGTCACCGTGCAATACGGCGATTTCCTCGCCATCCCCCCGATGAACCTCACCATCGCCCCGGGCGAGTTCTTCACGTTCCTCGGACCGTCGGGGTGCGGAAAGTCGACAGCGCTGCGCGCGCTCGCCGGATTCGCGCCGGTGACCACCGGTGAGATCAGGATCGAGGGCGAGCGAGTCAACGACAAGTCGCCGGACAAACGCGACATCGGCATGGTCTTCCAGAACTACGCGTTGTTCCCGTCGATGACCGTCCGGGAGAACATCGGTTTCGGCCTGCGTGTCAAGAAGACCGACAAGACCGAGATCGACGAACGTGTTCGCAGCATCGCACGCGAGGTGGAGCTCAGCGACGAGCAGCTCGACAAAGAGATCTCCGCACTGTCTGGCGGCCAGCAGCAGCGCGTGGCCATCGCTCGCGCCCTGATCACCCGACCCAAGATCCTGCTGCTCGACGAGCCGTTGTCGAACCTCGATGCCAAGTTGCGCGCCCAGTTGCGGGTGCAGCTCAAGGACCTGCAAACCGAGTTCGGCATCACCACGGTCTACGTGACGCACGATCAGGAGGAGGCGCTGATGATGTCCGACCGCATCGCGGTCATGAACAAGGGCAACATCGAGCAAATCGGCTCCGGTACCGAGATCTACAACGATTCCAACACCGAGTTCGTGTGCAACTTCATCGGCGAGGCGAACAAGCTCACGAGGTCGACCGTCGAGCACCTCAACGCTCACGGCGGTTCGCTGGACCCGAAAAAGTCAAGCTACATTCGCGTGGAGAAAGTGGACATCGAGCCACTCGACGCTCCTGTCGACGGGGTTCGGATCGACTCGGAAATCATGTCGAAAGCATTTCACGGCCAGTTCTCGTCGTATCGCCTCGAGGTCTTCAACGACGTGGTCAAAGGCGTCGAACGTGCCCGCGGCAGCGCGGGATTCGAAATCGGCGACAAGGTGTCGGTGGGCATACGACCCGAGTTCGTTCTCCAGTACGAGCAGCCTCACGAACTGGAGCCCGAGACAGAGACGTCGGAGAGTTAAATGAACAACTCGATTCGGACGATGTTCCGGTCACCGATGGTGATCGTGTTGGGCATCATCCTCCTCTGGTTCATCATCACCTTCCTCATCGTTCCGAACGTACGCATGTTGGGCGATGTCTTCTTTCCCGACGGCGAGTTGTCGTTACGCGCGGTGGAGGCGGTGTGGAATTCCGATAGTGCGATGCGGGCTCTGCGTAACAGCTTCATCCTGGCGATCGCATTGTGCATCACCGTCAACATCCTCGGCATCTTCATCGTGCTGGTGACTCGCTACTTCGACATCAAGGGGTCGAAGTACCTGTGGCTGGGTTTCGGCACCGCGCTGATCTACAGCGGTGTTGTGGCGGTGGCCGGCTACAAGTTCGTCTTCGGCGACAACGGCATCGTCACCCAGATCCTGACGAGCATCTTTCCCGGCATCGATCCCAACTGGTTCACCGGTGCGGTGGGTGTGATCACGGTGCTCACCCTCGGCGGCACCGGCCAGCAGATGCTCTTCCTCAGCGCGGCCTTGGCCAAGGTCGACAACCAGACCATCGAGGCCGCACGACAACTGGGTGCATCGAACTGGAAGATCCTGATGACGGTGGTGCTGCCGACCATCAAGCCGATGATCTTCGCCACCACGATCCTCACTTTCTTGAGCGGCCTGAGCGCGTTCGCGGCGCCACAGGTGTTGGGCGGCACCCAGTTCCAGACAATCGCGCCCACCATTCTGACGTTCTCCGGCGTGCCGCGTTCGCGCGACCTGGCGATCGTTCTCGCGCTAGTGCTGGGCATCTCGACGCTGATCCTGCTCGCCGTGCTCAATCGCATCCAGAGTGGTGGCACCTATGTGTCGGTGTCGAAGGTGCCCTCGGCGGTGGAGCGTCAGAAGTTCGAGACACGCTGGGCGAGCATCACGATGCACGTCCTCGCTTATCTACTGTTCCTCGTCTACGTGTTGCCACCACTGCTGATCGTGCTCTATTCGTTCACCGACGCCCGGACCATCCGGACCGGAGACTTCCGAGCCGACAGCTTCACCTTCGACAATTACGCCGATGTGCTTACCGACTACTCGTCACTGCAGCCACTGATCCTGTCGGTCATGTACGCCGCGCTGACGGGTCTTATCGTGATCGCGTTGATCCTGCCGACCTCGCGCATCATCACCAGGTTTCCCAACTGGATCACCACGACGATCGACTATCTCCTGCACATTCCGTGGGTGCTCCCGGCGGCGATGATCGCAGTCGGCTTCATCGTGACGTTCTCGTTTCCCAACATTCTGGTGGGCAACCAGGTCTTGACCGGAACCCTGGTTCTGTTGCTGATCGCCTATGTGGCTCAACGTATTCCGTTCACGCTGCGGTTGCTCCGGGCGTCCTTTGCCGGCATCCCGCAATCTATGGAGGAGGCCGCGTCGATGCTAGGGGCGGGTGATCTCTACACGTTCCGTAAGGTGCTGCTACCGATCGTGTTGCCCACTGCCGCGGCCATTACCGCGCTGAATTTCAACAGTCTGCTCGCCGAGTTCGACACCGCGGTGTTCCTCGCGAGTCCGTTTCACCAGCCATTGGGCATCGTGATCCAGAACGCGACCCGCAACGAGGGCACCGGCGACGCCACTGCCAAGACGTTTGTCTACACGGTGTTGCTGATGATCATCTCGACGTTCGTGATGTGGCTCGTCTACGGTCGCAGCTCGGACGAGAAGAAGCGGGGCGGTGCCACCAAACGGTCGTTCCGTATTCCCGGTTTCGGGACGGGCAACCGCGACCAGAAGACAGAGGACATGCTCGAGGAGGCCGCTGCAACTGCCACGCTGGGAAGCGCCGCTGCCGGCCCCTAACGACCACACAGTCTCGGCCGCTCATGCGGCCGTCCCACCGCGACCCCGGCCAACCCCCCTCCGGCCGGGGTCGCGGATCTATGTCGCGGGCTTGTTCAGCAAATTGTCGAGCCAGGCGGTGCCGTCGAGGATGTTGGACACCGGTTCACCGCCCGACAGCACCGTCGGGGTGGCCACCTGGCCGCCGGTGGCCTTGGCCAACTGGGTTTGCGATTCCTTCGCGGCCTGCTCGGCCTCGCCCACCTTGGCTCCGTCCGAGATGCACTTCTGGGTGGCCGCGCTCGCGCCCTGCTGTGCCGCGAGACGTGCGAGATCAGCGTTGGACGGGTCGGAATCGCCGCCCTCCTGAGGCTGCTGGGCGAACAATGCGGTGTGGAAGCGGAAGAACACATCACGGTTCTCCCCCGCTCCCACACATTGCAGGGCGCCCGCGGCGCGACTGGAGTAACTCCCCGACGCCGAACGATCATTGAGGAAGTTGAGCATGTGGTAGCGAACCCGCAGCTTTCCCGAATCCACCGCAGTCACCACGGCCTTGCCCGACTGCTGCTCGAACTCCTTGCACACCGGGCACATGAAGTCCTCGAAGACGTCGATCGTGACCGGCGCCCCGGGTGCGCCGATGATCAGCGCCGCATTGGAGTTCAGCACCTGCTCGTTGACGCCGCCGCCGGAGTGCCCGCGGTGCGTGTTCCACAACACCCCGCCGACGACGATCGCGGCGACAACCACGACTGCCACGACGACGAGTACGTAGGTGCTGGTGCTCGAGGTGGCCCGCGGCTGATACTTCGACGTCGAGCCGCCCTTGCGCCTGTCGGTCACCCAGAATCCTCCATGTCGTTCGCGCGGTCGGCACGCCGGTCCGGAGACGACGGCGTCGGGCCGAGCCTAGCGCACGGATCGCCCACGGCCTCGGAGCTCTCCGGGCGGCGAAAGGCCGACGCTAGGAGAGCACGGCCCTAGGACAAGGCAGCATCGACCACCTGCTGCGCCTGCACCTGGACCTCCTTGAGATGATCGACGCCCTTGAAGGACTCTGCGTAGATCTTGTACACGTCCTCGGTTCCGGACGGTCGTGCGGCGAACCACGCGTTCTCGGTGGTCACCTTGAGACCGCCGATCGCGGCACCGTTCCCCGGCGCCGACGTCATCACCGCGGTGATGGGTTCCCCGGCGAGTTCGGTGGCGCTGATCTGGTCGGCGGAGAGTTTGGCGAGTACTGCCTTCTGCTCCCGGTTGGCGGGCGCGTCGATACGCGCATAGGCGGATTCGCCGTACTCGTCGGCGAGTTCGCGGTAACGCTGCGACGGTGTCTTGCCCGTCGCGGCCAGGATCTCCGAAGCCAGCAGCGCCATGATGATCCCGTCCTTGTCGGTCGACCACGGGGTGCCGGTGAAGGTGAGGAACGAGGCTCCGGCACTCTCCTCGCCGCCGAAGGCGATGCTGCCGTCGAGCAGGCCGTTGACGAACCACTTGAATCCGACGGGAACCTCGACGAGGCGACGACCGATGCCGGCCACCACCCGATCGATGAGTGACGAACTCACCAGCGTCTTGCCCACCGCGGCGTCGGCCGACCACCCCGAGCGATGGGTGAACAGATAGTCGATGGCCACCGCGAGATAGTGATTCGGGTTCATCAGGCCACCGTCGGGTGTCACGATGCCGTGCCGGTCGGAGTCGGCGTCGTTGCCGGTCGCGATGTCGTAGGAGTCGCGCGCGGAGATCAGCGACGCCATCGCATTCGGTGAACTGCAGTCCATCCGGATCTTGCCGTCGGTGTCGAGCGTCATGAACGAGAACGTGGGGTCGACGGTCGGGTTGACCACGGTGAGGTGATCGAGGTTGTAGCGGAATCCGATGCCCGCCCAGTATCCGACCGACGCACCACCGAGCGGGTCGGCGCCGATCCGGATACCCGCCGATCGGATAGCCGCCATGTCGACCACCCCGGCGAGCCCGTCGATGTAGTTGTTGATGAACGAATACTCCTCGACGAATTCACTGTGCCGCGCCCGATCGAACGGAATGCGTTTGACACCAACCAGTTTCGTTCTCAGGAGATCGTTGGCGCGCTTGGCGACCCAGGAGGTGATGTCGGTGTCGGCGGGTCCACCGCTCGGCGGGTTGTATTTGAATCCACCGTCGCGCGGCGGGTTGTGTGACGGCGTGACGACGATCCCGTCGGAGAGCACACCGGGGTTGTCGGCGTTGAACGCGAGGATGGCGCGACTGACGGCGGGTGTGGGTGTGAACGAATCGCTCTCGGCGGTGTACACCGTCACCTCGTTGGCGGCGAGAACCTCGACGGCGCTGCGCCACGCGGGTATCGACAATTCGTGGGTGTCGAATCCGATGAACAACGGCCCGGTGATGCCCGCCCCGGTGCGGTATTCCACGATCGCCTGGGTGGTGGCCAGGATGTGGGCCTCGTTGAACGCGGTGTCCAGACTCGACCCGCGGTGACCGGAGGTGCCGAAAACCACTTGCTGGGCCGGGTCGTCGGGGTCGGGCACGAGGTCGTAATAGGCCTTCTCCACCTCGGCCACATCGATGAGGTCCTCGGGCAAAGCCGGCGTGCCGGCGCGCGGGTGAGCCATACAAGCGATTCTGCCCGAAATCCCGAGTCGGCGTCGGACCAAAACGGGGGCCGACGGCGACCCGCGGTGTGGCGTCGGGAACACCGCGGCCACCGATACGGTGGAGTCCGTGCGATCCGAACCCAGGCTCAACGTCCTCGTGCTGCCCGGGGGTGCCGACAGCAGCTACCGGCCGTTTCGCCCGTGGCAGGGCTCGGCGCTGCGTATGTACCCGTTTACCTGGTCGATCCGGGCTCGCTACCGACGCGCGGTGGCGGTACATCAGGTGCGCTATCGCGTCTACGGGTGGAACGGCGGTCAGGCCAGCCCGATGCCGTACGCGTGGTCGGCGCTCGACGCGATCACCGGGAAGCACCCGGGTGTTCCGGTGGTCGTCATCGGGCATTCGATGGGTGGCCGCGCCAGCGCACTGTTGGCCGCCGATGAACGGGTGGTCGGCGTGCTGGCGTTGGCGCCGTGGTGGCAGTACGCCGACTGGCGATTCATCCGGGACGGGGTGCGGGTGGTGGCCGTCCACGGTGATGCGGACACGATGACGTCCGCCGCCCGGACGCAGAAAGGGATCGCCGAGCTACGGGGCCGTGGCCTCGACGCCACCTTCATCCCCGTGCCCGGCGGTGGCCACGCGATGCTCGACCACATCCGGCTGTGGCAGTCGGCGGCGCTGGACTTCGTTGGCGCCGAACTCGACGTCGCCACCGGGACACCGACGTGACCGACTATCGGGGCGGAGTACAGCTGCTGTCGTGTGAGGTGATCGGAGAGATCTGCGCCGACCTGATCGCCGGAATGAAGCTGCTGCCCCCGCCACCGCCCTACCCCGGCGCCGAGGACGAGGTTCCGGCTTGCCATTGGGTAGCGACCCACGGGCATGACTACGCGTGGACGGCATACGTTCCGGCGGGCGCCGACCCTCCCATGGAGGCTGAACATTCTGGCGCGACGTCGGGTACGTCGCCGTTCAGATCGGTGTCGGTGGCCACCGATCACTACGAGGTCGGGACCGCGGGAATCGACCGCGTCGCGATGGAGCGAATCTATGACGGCGACACGCCCTATTACCTCGTGATGGAGACCGATCGGCTCACCGCGATCGGCGGCATCGCGGTGCAGCCGCAGAATATGCCGCACACCTTTGTCCACCTGCCCCGCATCCGGGTCAGCGTCCTCGCCGACACCTACGACGTGACGCTCGAAGGCGCGACGCGAATCGCCGAGTTCCTGGTGGCACAGCGCATCGAGCCCTGACGTCTGCTGGCGGCTTGGCTCACCCGTTGTCTGTCTCTGAGTTCGTACACAATGGGCGTTCGTACACAATGGGCGTTCGTACACAATGGGCGGCTATAGCGAACCCGACGTGCACTGGTGCACTTCGGGTGCCCGACAGACGCCCATTCTGTACGTTCGGGCACCATATCCACTGAGGTGGCAGTACCTAAGAAGAGTGCCCCCACCTGCGTGAGCAAGTGGGGGCACTTCGTGGAGCTGCCGGGAATTGAACCCGCTTCGGGTACTTGCATATTGCCTGGCTATCTGTCAAGTCACCCGCTCTGGCCTGGTATTTTCCCGGATTCTGCCAACACGTGGCAACACCTATCTACTTCATGCGTGCCCAAAATGTGCCCACGCTTCGCCAATCCGCGACATGACACCCAAACGGGCGTAAAGTCATGTAGTGCAACAGTTTTCGAGAAACTCCGGGATGCTAAGGTCGTGACGCACGACAAACACACCACACGACGAAGGGAA
The DNA here is from genome assembly GCF_053588635.1 of Gordonia sp. NPDC003425. Taxonomy (NCBI): domain Bacteria; kingdom Bacillati; phylum Actinomycetota; class Actinomycetes; order Mycobacteriales; family Gordoniaceae; genus Gordonia; species Gordonia sp. NPDC003425. The sequence continues at coordinate 293,609 of NZ_JBSFQI010000001.1, forward strand.
CCCATGACCTCGCCCGACCTCGACGTACCCGTACTCGCACTACCCGCCCAGACCGGAATCGAGCACTACCGCGACCCGGCGACCGGCGAACTGCGCCACGACCCCACCGACCACGTATCCGTGACCGCCTAACGCGACGCCCAACGCGCCGCAGACGGCTTCGAACCGGCCGAAGGCGTCACCATGAAACTCGACTCACGGACCCTCGCCCTCACCGGGACCGTGGGTGCCGCATTCGCCGACCTGACGGCCGCTGAAGCGCGCACGCTCGCCGACGCTCTGCGCACTGCCGCCGACAAACTCGACGGGTAGCCCCAGACCCCCCAACGCACGAAAGCGCCCCGCCCCGGCTCACACAGAGTCAGGACGGGGCGCCTCTCGTTTTCGCGGGTCACTCCGCAGCGGTCGCAACCTCCACAATCCGAGTCGGCCGCAACACCGAGCACGAGAACAGCCCCTCGACACGCAGACGAACCTGGTTGTTGGCGAAGTCGTCCGCGTGAGTCTGCGTCCACTCCACATCGACGCCGCGCGCGTGGGTATCAAGCACCACGGCCTCCGGGTCCATCAGCAGACCCTTGCCGTCCGGCAGAGCATCCGACACGGTGACCGGACGGCCCCACAGCATCCGATCCGCACGGTTCCCCGCCGTGTGCGCCAGATCGAAGTTGCCCGACTCATTGCGGAACAACTCAAGTTCGGCCCAGTCCTCCGGCGACAGCACCCACATGCCGACACCCTGACGGCCGATCGCCTTGTCGAGCTTGGTCAGCGCACGCCGGGTTGTGGTCACGAGTCCGGCCGCGTCGTAGTCCTGCGACTGGATACCGGGCACGTTGAGAATGCCGGTGATCGACGGCCGGGTACCCGACCCCGAGATGACTTCCTGCTCGATCGCCCGATACAGGCCCCAGAGCAGTTCCTCACGCACCCAGTCCTCGACCTCGCCCGAAAGCAAGTCGTACTTGTTGAGGCCCGGCGTCATATTCGCCATGACTTCGAGACGGTTCGACACCGCGTCGGCTTCCATGTCGGATTCCGGCTTGGCGCCGCTGCCCGGCAGCCACGCCGCAGCGTTGTTGGTGCGCGAAGTCTGGCGCCGGTACTCGAACACCTCGGACGGATGCTGAACGACACGCAGAGCATCGAGCAGCGCAGTCGGCTGCCGATCCAGCTCGATCGGCTTCTCGGACACCAACTGTGTTGCGGTCGGTGCGACACCAGCGGCCAGCGGTGCCTTGATCCCGCCCGGCCCGGCGATCTTGTCGGCGATCACGCGCGCCGACTTGGTACCGAAGTCGAGCCGCAGCTTGCCGCGTGCGCGGCCTCCGGCCTTGCCGCCAGCCTGTGCGGGCGGAGTCGGCTCACTCACCGACAGCGCGTCGGCCGCAGCGATCAGGTCGGCCGACTCCTGCCGCGACTGAATTTTCTGGTCGAAGTCGGCGACCTCATCGAGCAGACCCTTGACCTCGGTTGCCTGCTCCGCCGTCAGCTCGACGCCCTCGGCCTTGGCGTTCCCGGCGATCTGCTGCGCCTTGGTCGCGGCCTCGTCGCGCTGTTCTTTCATCGTCTTCAAATCCGGCATAGTGCCCACCTTCACCTGTTGTTCGGCCTGACGGCCCTTGACCTGCTCGATACTGGTCGCCCGATTAGCGCCGAGCTGAACCACTGAAACCTCATGCAACGCAAGTTCTTTCAAAACCGTGTGATCCTGCTTGCGTTCAGAATCCACAGTGTCGTACATGAACGACATTTGCCCAACGCGCCGATCACGCAGCATCCGGTACACCTGACGGCCCTTCGGCGACTCCTGGTCGATCCGGGCGTGAACCTTCAGCCCGTGATCGTCCTCGACCGCCGACAGCACATGCCCGACGCAATAGTCAGGATCGGCGACGTTGTGGGACCAGTAGACTGGGATCGCGTCGCCCCGCTGCGCCCAGTCGGTCAGCGACTTGGTGAACGCGCCACGCTGCACGGCGTCCCCGGCCGAATCCACCACGTCCCACACACTCGCGTACCCGATGAACTCGCCCTCAGCGAGTCCGTCTGTCTTCACGTTCGGGTCGGTGCTCTGCTTACTTGACGGCATCGCCCACCGCCTCACTCTCTCGATCCTGTTGCGTCCCTTGCATATTCATCGGGGACAACACCTGTTCGCCGCCTTCGACGGCCGGTAGGTTCAGCCGTGCGCGTGCCTCGTTCACCGTCAGGTACGGTCCGCCCACACTCGACGTGAGGACAGCGGCCTGTTCCTCGTACGATCCGGCCAGCTTCGCCTGTGTGTTCAGCTCGACGTACTCGTCGGCCTTCAGCCACGGCCGCAGCGCGCGGTTGAACACTGATTGCATCTGAGATAGCAACGGCCCCAAGGAATCACGAACGAACGCTTGCCGCGCTTCCCTGCTGTTGGCGTAGTTGCTCTTGTCGAGGTCGCCGAGCTGTATCGGGTTGACCTGGTAGACCGACGCGACGGTTTGGCGTGCGAGTAGTCGGGCGCGGTCCTGCTGGCGTTGCTGCTGCCGGTCGGTGATGCTGTCGCGTCGGTTGCGGTGCGCGGCCTGCTCGATCGCCTTCAGGTTGTGGTTCTGCTGAGTCGCCATTGGTCAGTCCTTCCGTGGTGGCCAGGTGAACAGTTGCCCGAGGTCGCCGCGTGGTCGGTCGCGCACGAGGTAGCCGCGTCCGGTGCCGCAGTGCGCGGCGCGGTGCCCGTAGTCGCCGGTGGCCTTCTGGTCGGCGTAGCCCCGGTGTGTGTGTTTGTCGCCGCAGTGCGGGCAACGGACCCGGACGGCCACGAGGTCCGGGCGCCCCGTGACCGGCTTGATCCGGGTCACGTGCGCGGTCGGGTGGTGAGTCATCGTGTCGCCCTTCAGATTGCGGCCAGCTCGATCGGCGTGTCAGCGTCGAAGTCGAGCCACGGGAATCGGTTGGTGGTCCGGCGTCGTAGCGCGCGGGTCTGCTGCTCGAATTGGTTGTCGTGCCAACCGGCGTCGAGCTGGTCGGTGATGACTTCCACGGCGATCAGGACCGGCCGCAGGTTGTCGTCCCGGATGCCGAGGACTCGCGGTCCGCGTCGCCACGTTCCGGCGATCCGGGCGTGCGCGAGTTGTTCGGCCCATGCGACCAGGTGCGCGGCTTCGGCGTCGGCCATGTCGAGCTGGTCAAGGTCGCACGGTGGGCGTGGTCGGCCCTTCACGACTGCCGGTGTGTCGTCGTCGGTTGCTGGTCGGGCGTGTATCTCGCTGAGTGCTGCGCGTAGTCGCGCGATGACTTCGGGTGTGTCTGCGACGATTGCGCGGAGCGTGGTCACGTGTCCCCTTCCGTGTTGCGTTGTCGCGCTTGCTCGTACGCGTCGATGCAGTCCTGTATCTGGTCGGACAGCGCGTAGAGTGCGGTCGGTCCGACGTGTGGTTTGGCGATCAGTTGGCCCTCGCCGTCGTGGACCCAGAACTGGAATCGGTGTCGGCGTGGTCCGGTGCCGCCCTGCCGGTTCTTCTGCCGGTAGCGGACTTCGATCCGGTCAGGCATTCGCGGCCTTGCGCGGCCGTCCGCATTTGCGGGCGTCGTAGCGGCGTCGCTGTTCGGTGAGGCAGGCGTCGAGTCCGTCGATCGGGTAGACGGTGCGCCCGTCCTGCTTCGAGTAGGGCACATCTCGGTTGCGTCGCCAGAGTCGAAGCGTGTGGATGGATCGGCCGGTGTACTGGCACGCTTGCGGCTCTGTGAGCCAACGTGTTTCGGGCATGGGTGATCGCCTCCGGTGGGGTGTGGTTGGTGTGCGGGTCCGGGCGCGCCGACCTGTTGGGTTGGCCGGGACAACGAGAGGAGTTGGGGCAAGTTCGGCCAGGCGTTGCCCGGCGCGTTCGGCCCGCTACGTTGGTGAATCTATTCGGGTGCTGTCCGGCACGGTTTTTCGTTCCACAACGGGCGCAACGAGTTTCCTAGCGAAGTGCTGGCGAAGTGCTAGCGAAGTGCTAGCGAAGTTCGCGGAGTGTTCGGGCGAACATTTCCGAAGCTCCGCAGGTCGAGGCGTTTTCGAGCCGACCGGCACCGTAAGTCACGGTGTGACGTTGCCCTGAGTCACGGTCGGAGTCACGCGTGAGTCACGGCGTGACAGTTCACAATCACCGCAGGTCACGGCGTTTTCGTTGCGACTCGGCGGGTAGTCCCCGTGGGAGTCCCGGCGGTAGTCCCCTGGGTAGTCCCTGGGGGACATTCGACCGAATCGCCGAGTATCCGCAGGTCACAGCACATTGTGACCCGGCACACATCACTCACTGAGTCCTCCGCGAGCCCTCACGCCGCAAAAGTTCTCTTTCCCCAATCAAAGAAAGGGTTCCCCCCACACCCCCCTCCTAAAGAAACTCAACCCCTATCTCTCAAAACCCGTCCCCCTACGGGGGACGGCGGGCGTGTGCGCCCGCGCGTATACGCGTACACGCGAGGGACCGGGCCGCAGCGGATCGTCCCGGCCCGTAGGTGGTCGCTGTCCGTCATGGCATCGACAGCGGTGAGTCTCGCCGTGAGTTGCGTTGCGGCCCCGGCTCACCGTTGCGATCGACAGACGAACGGCGTAAACTGGCTTAGTTACCCTCTGTGACGTGTGGATATGTCCGTATTACCCTCGTGTCGCGTCTCAGAGCGCCTAAACCCCCTTCTCCGGTGTCAGTGGACCAAGGACGCCCGAAAGTCGCTCAGATTCTCGCCCCGCGACGAATACGGGCATGTGTGGTGCCGGTTCTCGGCCCCGCATTCGGAGTCAGGCCAACACGTCGAGTGTCCTCGGCCGCGTCGCCGCCTTCCGCTCGCGGCGTTCCTCGGCCCGCTTCCGGGCATCCGCCAGAACCTCCGGTGACCGCTCACCGATCCGGCCACGGCCCGGACCCGGAACGTGCAACTGGTCGCGCTTCGACTTCGCCGCCGCCCGCGCCGCGATCCGCAGGGTGGACTTCCGGTAGTACCAACGGCTGCGGCCACTCGACAGCCGCATCAGCCGCGCATCGACGTACCCGGACCGCCGCCACTCGAACAGCGTGGTTCTTCCGCGCCCGGCGTAGCGTTGCGCCGCCAGCTCTGGCAGATACTCGCGGCCATTGAGAGTGATTGATCGGTAGTCACCGTCATTTGCCATGCGTACACCTCCGGGTGTGTCAACTAGACATGTTCGGGAAGCGTTGCGCCGCTGCCCTATTCACGATTCTCAGCAACGGGTGTCCAGGACGCTAAAAGCGGACCGAACGCGGCATATCGGCCACACGCGTTACCCTCACCGCATGGCAACCGTCGAGAGCTACACCACCGTCAAGGGACGCCGCTACATGGTCCGCTACCGCCAACCCAACGGCGACCAGACGAAGAAACGCGGCTTCCCCACGAAGGCAGCCGCGAACGCCTACGCGACCAAGGTCGAACACGACAAGCTCGAAAACGCCTACATCGCGCCGTCGAAGGGACGCGTCACCGTCGCCGACCTCGCGACCTCATGGCTCGCCCGCCAAGCCCACACCAAAGAGTCGTGGCGCGTCCGCCAAGAATCGCTCTGGCGCGTCCACGTCGCGCCCGTGTGGGGCGCCCGCAAGGTGTCGAGCATCGAACGCGGCGAAGTCAAAGACTGGATCGGCACCCTCGACCGCGCGCCGTCCACCATCGCCGACATACACGGCACGCTCGCCGCGATCCTCGACGTGGCAGTCGAAGACCGACGCATCCCGGCCAACCCGGCGCGCGGCGTGAAGCTCCCCAAACGTGAGCACACCGACCACGAGTATCTGACTCACGAACAGGTCCACCAGCTCGCCGACGAAGTGAGCCAATACCCCGAGATCATCATGTTGCTCGCCTACTCCGGTCTCCGATGGGGAGAAATGGCCGCACTCCGGCCGCGCGACCTCGATCTGGACCGTGGCCGCATCCACATCACCCGGTCGGCGTCCAAGGTGAACAGTCAGTCAGTGATCGGTGCCACGAAGACATGGGAGCGCCGCACGGTCGCGGTCCCGCGTGAGGTCGCCGATCTGCTCCGGGCGCCCGCCGCCAACACGACCGACCGCGACGCCCTGGTGTGGTCCCGGCCGGACGGCACGCCGCTGCGCCCGCCCACGACAACGCACTGGTTCAGCAAGGCAGTGGACCGTCTCGCGCATCCCACCGACGACGACGGCCAGCCGATCCCGTCCGACTTCCCGCGCGTCACCGCCCACGCGCTCCGCCACACCGCCGCATCCCTGATGATTCGGTCCGGCGCCCACGTCAAGACCGTGCAGCGTCAGCTTGGGCACAAGACCGCGACCATGACGCTCGACCTGTACGGGCATCTGTTCGATGACGACCTCGACCAAATCGCCGACCGGATGGGCGAAGCGTGGCGCGCGGCGAACCGTGCCCAAAATGTGCCCACGCTCCGAGTTGTACCCGAGTCCTGAATGCAAAAAAGGCGCCCCACCTGCGTGAACAAGTGGGGCGCCTGTGTGGAGCTGCCGGGAATTGAACCCGGGTCCTCCGTCGCTTCGGTAGGGCTTCTCCGTGTGCAGTCCGCTATGCCTCTACTCGGATCTCCCGGTCACGCGAACAAGCCGAGATGACGATCCCAGTCGCTGTGAGATGTCCCGCCCGCTCCCGCGACCGGAGCGGACGGTGAGCTCCCTGAGATGATGCCGGCACCGGGTATGGGAGCAAGACCCGGGCCGACAGACACGCAGTCGCTGTCAGGCAGCGAGTGCGTAGTCGCGCTGATTCTTATCGGCGCTTAATTGGTTGCCGCGACGCTTATACGGTGGTCTCTGGCCTGCACCGACACGCTTCCCCCACCTCGACGCACGTAGTCGAAACCGATCAGCCCCGAGATGGTACCCGCCCTCATCGGGCGAGCACTCCAGTGTAACAAAGTTCGTCGGTGGGATCATCCCGTTGCGGGCGACAGCAGGCGGCCGCCGGCGGATCTGCAGTGACTCAGCGGATCTGCAGCAGCACCGTATCGCCCACACCGACGGGCACCGACAACTCGCCGCGATCGGCGCGGTGGCTCGCACCGGTCCACGCGTCGACGCCGGTCACCGAGGCATCTCCCACCAGACCGACGCTCGACAGGGACACCGACAGGGTGCGCGGATGGTCGCCCCGGTTGGTCATCGAGATCACGAGTCCCTTGTTCCCGATGGCACGCGCCCAGATCTCGGGATCGTCGTCGACCCGCGCTCCCGCGCTGACCCGCTGGTCCTGGTCGATGGCCAGCATCGCCGTGTTGCGCAGCACCGCCAGGGTCTGCGGCGACATCGCGGTGAGGTCGTTTCCGGCCATCAGCGGCGCGGCCATCATCGCCCACATCGACATCTGGGTGCGTTGCTGCGCCGTGGTCAACGCCGATCCCACGCCGACGACCAGCATGTCGGGATCGAGGAACGAACCGGGCCGCACCCGCGATGTCAGCGGCGCGGCGGCGTCGACGATGTTCACGATGCCCTGATACCCCGACGGTCCGTTGTCCGCCGACCACACGGGACTCACGTCGTTGGTGATGCGGGTCATCGTCGCCACGCCACCCCAGTCGTAGGCGGCCCCGGGTGGGGCACCGGCCACCCCGCTGTTGGGGTTGATCGCGTACACCATGCGACGGCCCGTGGCGCGCAACGCATCTCGCATGGCGGTGAACGCCGACAACTGGACGTCGTGGTCGCCGTCCGCCGAACACCAGTCGTACTTCAGGAAGTCGACTCCCCACCCGGCGAATGTCTGCGCGTCCACGCGTTCGTGACCGCCGCTGCCGGTGGCGCCCGGATAGGTGCCCTGGTACTGGGTGCACGTCTTGTCCCGGGCACCGGAGTAGAGACCGAAGAGCAAGCCGCGACTGTGCAGATACGCACCGAGCGCGGCCATTCCCGACGGGAAGCGAACCGGGTCGGCGACCAGGCGCCCGTCGGAGGATCGTTGGGGCGCGGCCCAGCAGTCGTCGACCACCACGTAGCGGTAGCCCGCGTCACGCAGCCCGGTGGACACGAGTGCGTCGGCTTGGCGCCGAATGATTTGCTCGGTGATGCCGCAGCCAAAGGCGTTCCAGCTGTTCCAGCCCATCGGTGGGGTCGCGGCCAGCCCAGGGATCGCGGGTGCGTCGCCGCCGAGGCGGCCCGCCGGGGTCGGCGTACACGCCGAGACCACGGCGATCGAGACCACGGCGATCAGCACCGAGAGCACGCACACCACCGTCGGCACACAACGTCGGCGCTCAGCGTGCGCAGAGTTGCCCGGACGGTGATCGAACGATCCGATCACATGCCCTTCACCCGGCGGCCGACCTCGCGGGCCACCTCGCGCTGCGCGGTGCGTCGGGCGATGTCCTGCCGCTTGTCGTGGGCCTGCTTACCGCGCGCCAGCGCCAGCTCCACCTTGACCTTGCCGTCGTTGAAGTACATCGACAACGGGACCAGGGTGAGGTTCCCGTCCCGGATCTTGCCGATCAGATTGTCGATCTCACGGCGGTGCAGCAGCAACTTACGGTTGCGGCGCGGGCTGTGGTTGGTCCACGACCCGCTGCCGTACTCGGCGATGTGCAGCGCGCGCAGCCAGATCTCGCCGTCGTCGATCGTGGCAAACGCATCCACCAGCGACGCCTTGCCCTCGCGCAGGCTCTTGACCTCAGTGCCGAGGAGTGCGATACCGGCCTCGTAGGTGTCAAGAATGGCGTAGTTGTGCCGCGCCTTGCGGTTGGTCGCGATCACATTGCGGCCCTTCTCCTTGGGCATCCGTCACCTCCTCGTGGATCGATGGTCGTCACTCGCAGTGGTTTCACTCGCGAACGTAGACACGCAGCGTGACATACGCGGTGGCCCCGGCCAACACAATTCCGGCGAGGATCAGCCATGGCGACACGAACAGCACATCCGCGGTGGTGATCCTCGCCAAAATGTTCACGCCGTACAGATCACGCAGCGCATTGTCGAAGAACAACACCTTGGCCGCGAATAATCCGCCGATCGCCAGCAGCGAGCCGATGAAGGCCGCGACCACCGCCTCGAGCAGGAACGGCAACTGCGTGTACCAGCGCGTCGCGCCCACCAATCGCATGATCGACACCTCGGTCCGCCGCGTGAACGCGGCCACCTGCACGGTGTTGACGATGAGCAGGATGGCCGCGATCGCGAGCACCGCCGCCACGGCGAATGCCGCGTTGCGAACTCCGTCGAGCACACTGAAGATCCGTTTGACCAACTCGCGTTGGTCGAGCACACCATCGACGCCGAGGTCCTTGCGGTCGGCGAACTTGTCGAGCACGGCGCCGAACTCCGCGGGATCGCTCATCCGCACCTTCAACGATGCCGGATTGGCGTCCGGAGAGATCATGTCGGCGATCTCCGGTGCGCTTTGCTCAAAGGCCGCCTTGGCCGCCTTGTAGGCGTCCTCTTTGCTCAGGTAGGTCACCGAGCCGACGCCGGGCTGCTTCTCCAACTCGGCGCGCAGCACCGAGCACGGCGCCTTCTGGCAGTCGGGATCGGCCGCGGTCACCGCGTCGTTGATGTAGAACTGCATCTCCACCCGGTCGAGGAAGATCTTCTGGCTCTTGTCCGCCATCTGGATCACGAGCAGACCGCCGCCGAACATGCCCAGCGTGATCGCCGTGGTGAGGATCATCGCGACGGTCATCGTCACGTTGCGACGAAGTCCGTTGAGGACCTCGCTGATGATGAAGTTCGCTCGCATGCTGCTTCTACACGTCCTTAGTGGTCGGTGGGGCGGTACGCGTTGCCGAAAGCCCGGGAGTGCGCGGCCGCCCAGACATCAGGTGCCGGCCGTGCGCCCCCTGGTGGTCAGCCGATGCCGTACACACCCTGGGCGTCGTTGCGCACCAGCGTGCCGTTGTCGAATTCGAGGACGCGACGTCGCATGGCGTCGACGATGTGGCGATCGTGGGTGGCCATCACGACGGTGGTGCCGCGACGGTTCACCCGGTCGAGCACGTCGACGATCTCCTCGCTGGTCTCCGGGTCGAGGTTGCCGGTCGGTTCGTCGGCCAGCAGCACGAGCGGGCGATTGACAATGGCCCGCGCGATGGCGACGCGTTGCATCTCACCACCGGACAACTCGTTGGGCATACGGTCCTGCTTGCCCTCGAGGCCCACGTAGTCGAGCACCTCCGGGACGAGCTTGCGGATGGTCGACGGCGATTTGCCGATCACCTCAAGGGCGAAGGCCACATTGTCGGCGACCGATTTCTGCTGCAGCAGGCGGAAGTCCTGGAAGACACACCCGATGGACTGCCGTAGCTTCGGCACCATCCGGGCGCGGAGCCGGTTCACATGGAAGTCGCCGACATACACCTCGCCGCCGGTCGGGCGGTCTTCCTTGAGCAGCAGACGGAAGAACGTGGACTTGCCCGAACCCGACGGCCCGATGAGGAACGCGAATTCACCCTTGTCCACCTCGAGTGTGAGGTCACGAAGAGCTGGGCGACTCGACGCCTTGTACTTCATCGTCACGTTTTCCAGCTTGATCACGAGAACAGAGTGTAGCCAGGACGTCTGAGAGATCCGTTCAGGTGTTCACCCCGCCGTGCCGCGGCTTGCCACCATGCCGCTGGTCAGGGAGTCGGCACCGGCGGCGTGGTCTGCGTCTGCTGCTGCGTTGTGCCCAACCGCGGAACCGTGACGCCGGGCAATCCGGGGACGGTGTTCGGTGATGGCGACTGCTCTTGACCGCCGGGTTGCGTGTAGTCGTTCTCGCCGGTGGGTGCCACCGACTCTGTCGGCGACACGGACTCCACCGAGGTGGGCGACAGTGACGGAGTGGGCGAGTATGTCGCGGTGGTGGGCCTGCGCACCGGCTCCGGAGCGGGGCTGACCACCCCGTACCGCTGCGACGAGTACCCGTAGAGGATCACCGACACGACGAAGAGCACGGTCACCAGCGCCGTGCTCGTCCGGATGCGCGTGCGGGGGATGTGTCCCCAGTCCTGCGGTCGGCGGATGCGGCGTTTCGAACCGCCCTCGGAGGCGTGCGAGGATTCGCGGTCGTCCTCGGACTGGTCCGCCGCGGGTGTCGACGGGTCGTCGGCCATCATTGGTCACCGTCCTTCCCCGATGCGTCCTTCTCTCCGACGAACGCCGCGGGCGGTCCGCTGGCCGCCTCGACGTCGCGGCCCGGTGTGACAGTGATTCCCGCGGCGATGAGCCCTTGCACGATCTTCACCCGCAGCGCGCGACTCACCTCGAATTGTTTGCCGGGCAGCGTCCGCGCAACCATCCGGACCACCACCGAATCGAGTTCGAGGCTGATCACGCCGAGCGAGGAAGGCGCGTCGAGCAGTATGTCGTGCCAGCGTGGACTCCGGAAGAAGTCGCGACCCACATCGTCGAGCACGTCGTTGGCCACGCTGATGTCGGCGTCGGCGGGAATCGGCACGTCGACAACCGCGCGCGCCCAGTCCTTGGACAGGTTGGTGGCCGTGATGATCTGTCCGTTGGGCACCGTGATCACCTCGCCCTCGCTGGTGCGTAGCTGGGTCATCCGCAGCGAGACGTCCTCGACGGTGCCCTCGGCAGACCCACCGCCCGTGACGTTCAGCTTGACCACGTCACCGTAGCCGTACTGTTTCTCGGCGACGACGAAGAACCCGGCCAGGATGTCCTGCACAACGCGCTGGGCACCGAAACCCAGGGCGGCGCCGACCACCGCGCCGGGCCCGGTGAGTCCCGAGATGGGAACCCCGAAAACGACGAGGATGTGAATGATCACCACCACGACCACGGCGACGATCAACGCCCACGAGACGACGTCGACCAAGGCGCGCCGATGCTTGGCGTCCTCGGTCTGCACGATGAGATCACTGTTGTCGAACTGCGACTCGAGCCGTTTGACGTACTTGTCCGCCGCCCATCGGATGAACCGGGCGACCAGGATGGCACCCAGAATCCAGACGAGGATCTCCAGGCCGGTGGTGGCCAGCCACACGTAGACGCGCGCGATGAGCTGCCGCGTGGCCGCCTGGTTGGCAGCGAGTATCAGCTCATGCGTCTGCATCGGCCATCCGCCACCTGATTCCTGCCTCGATGAATGCGTCGAGATCGCCGTCGAGGACGGCGGCGGGATTGTTGTTCTCCACGTTGGTCCGCAGATCCTTCACCATCTGGTAGGGGTGCAGCACGTATGAGCGCATCTGATTACCCCAGCTGGAGCCACCGTCGCCCTTGAGTGCGTCGAGTTCGGCACGCTCTTCCTGCCGCTTGCGTTCGAGCAGTTTGGCCTGCAGCACCCGCATCGCCGACGCCTTGTTCTGCAGCTGACTCTTCTCGTTCTGACATGTCACCACGATGCCGGTGGGCAGGTGGGTCAGCCGCACGGCCGAGTCGGTGGTGTTCACCGACTGCCCGCCCGGACCCGACGACCGGTAGACGTCGACCTTGACGTCGTTCTCATCGATGTCGATGTGGTCGGTGGTCTCCACCACGGGCAGGATCTCGACCTCGGCGAAGGAGGTCTGTCGGCGACTCTGGTTGTCGAACGGGCTGATCCGCACCAGGCGGTGGGTGCCCTGCTCCACCGACAAGGTGCCGTACATGTAGGGCGACTTGACCGCGAAGGTCGCCGACTTGAGACCCGCCTCCTCGGCGTAGGAGGTGTCGTAGACCTCAACGCCGTAGCCGTGCTTCTCCGCCCAGCGGACATACATCCGCATCAGCATCTGCGCCCAGTCGGCGGCATCCACACCTCCGGCGCCCGACCGGATATTCACCAGCGCGTCGCGCTGGTCGTACTCGCCGGCGAGCATCGTCTTGACCTCGACCGCCTGGATGTCGGCACGCAGCGACGCACGCTCGGCGTCCGCGTCGGCGAGGGCCGCGGTGCGGGCCTCCCCCTCCTCCGACTCGGCGAGCTCGTAGTGCACCGGCATGTCGTCGAGGCGTTGGCGCAGTTCGGTGACGCGGCGCAGCTCCGCCTGCGCGTGCGAGAGGTCGCTGGTCACCTTCTGGGCGTGTTCCTGGTCGTTCCACAGATCGGGATCCGACGCCTGCATCTCGAGCTCGTCGATCCGTCGCCGCAAGTCGTCGATGTCGAGGACTTTTTCGACAGTCGTCAGGGTTGCGTCGAGCGATTCGAGATCGGTTGTCACGTCGGGATGCACGGTTTACCAGGGTACCGACTCGACGCCGGCGCCGAGCGACGCGTCCTGGCGACGTCAGCGGCGGTCAGGCGGCGGGGGGCGGGGGTGTCGCGGGCGGCTCGGCCACCGGTGGCGGTGGTAGCTGCCCGAACTGCCAGGTGGTACTCGCCTTGCCCGGCTTGTACACCACCGGCTGATCCGAACCGATCTGCGGCCACGGCTGCCCGTCGTCGAGGACCAGCTGCCCGTACACCTCGGTCGGGTTGGTGCCCGGGCCGACGATGGTGCCCGACACGGTGCAGAATGCCTGGCCCTTGCTGTCGGGTTCCGGGCGTTCGGACACCCCGGTGACCGTCAGGGTGCCCTGCGCGTAGCCGGCTCCGCTGCCCTTCATGCCGCCGATTCGGCGGCCGCGGAACTGCATGATCATGGCGACAGCGAGGACGGCGAGCAGCACGGTGAAGGTCACGGTCATCCACATGCGCCCCACCCTACCGGGGTGTGACCGGCATTTCGGTCGACGCCGGTGCGCGCGACCTGGTGTTTCAGCCGACGAACTCGGTGCGGTACTCGACCGCCAACCGCGCCGAACGCTGCCCGCGTTCGGCGATCTCGTCGTCGGAGAGTTCCGGCGGGGGTGCCGACGGCCCGTCCACGCGATCGCCCACCCTGAGGAAGAACTCGTCTTGGCCGGCCGGAGCGCACATGCACAGCATGCGCGCAGGAGCGCCCGACGAATTGTGGAAGTTGTGCGGGGCGTTGGCCGGGATGTTGACGGTAGATCCCGCGCGAACGGTGGTGGTGGCACCGCGAAAAGTGAAGTCGATCGCACCGGACACGACGGTGAACATCTCCTCGAAATCGTGGCGATGCGGCGGGGGGCCGCCACCATCGGGGATCTGCATGTCGATCAGGCAGTACTTCCCAGCAGTCTCCCGTCCGGTGATCAGCATCGTGTACGTGTCGCCGGCCAACGAGATCCAGCCGGCCGCAGGGGCGTCCGCATCGACGACGGTCAGTTCACGCCGCGGATCGTCGGCGGGTATCGCGAGTGACTCGGTCATGGCCAGCGTCCGTTCGTTGAGGTCGACAGTTCGGTGAAGAAGGCGGAGAGCGTTCGCGGAGCCCGTTCGAGGACCGCCGTCGCGGTGACCGCAGTGCTGATCAGTCCGGCGGTGTCGTAGTGGGCGAACATAGCGCGCATCGGCGGCGACACGTCGGGTAGGTCGTCGGGATCGAGGCGTTCGGCGCGAATCGCACGGCCACTCGCCCGACTCATCAGGTCAGCGAGGTCGTTGCGGTCCAATTGGCCGTCGGTGGCCATCTCGTAGGTGCCTCCGAGGAGGCGGTCGCCGGTCATCGCGAGCGCCACCGCGTCGGCAATGTCGCGATAGTCGATCCGCGAGAACCGCGTCGTGACCGACCAGGGTTCGGCGAACACCCCGGTCGCGGCCGCCCGGGGAAACCCGGCGGTCAGATTCTGGAAGAAGAGCGCGGGCTGGAACACGACGTACTCCATGCCCGAGTCGTAGAGGGCGCGTTCGACCGGAGCCTTGGCCGAATGGTTCACCAGATCGAGTGTCGGATGGATCACCGACGAGAACACGAACCGGCCGACGCCCGCGGATGTGGCCAGGTCCACCATCCGGACGCCGAGGTCGGCTTCGTCGTCGATGAACGCCGGCGCGATGTAGAACACCGCGTCCACTCCGTCGAGAGCTGCCCGAAGACTGTCCGGGTCGGTCAGGTCGCCCACGGCGATCTCGGTGGCGCCGCGTGTCCGTGCGAGGTCGGCGCGTCCTGCGTCGCGCACCAGTCCGCGCACCCGGACACCGGCGCCGGCAAGCGACGTGACGACGTGACCGGCGGCCGATCCGGATGCTCCCACGACGAGTGCTGTATCCGCGTTCACGCGCCGACCTCCGCCAGGCGCTCAGGTGCGGGAGCCAGGCCGGCGAGGTAGATCGCCGCTTGGCGTCGCAAGTGCCCCGACAGCACATCACCGGCCGAAAGAGTATGCGCGAGAAGGGCTCCGAAGGTGATGATGTCGACGGCGGTCACGTCGTCGCGGACCGTGAGTTCGCGTCGGCCTCGGTCGAGCACCGCGTCGACGGCGTCGCGGATGGCGCGCTGCGTGGATCGGGCGTGTTCACTGAGCCCCGTCGGTCCGCCGTGCAGCGGAAGCAGCAATTCGTGACGATGCTCGACCGTCGTCTCGAAGAACCGGCCGAGCGCCGCGATGGCCGGCACCGCAGGATCGTCGGCCTCCTGGATTGCGCGTAGCGCCAGCTCGAATGAGCGTTCGGTGAGTGCGCTGAGCAGCGCATCGCGGGTCGGGTATCGACGATAGAGGGTGCCCACACCGACGCCGGCGGCCTCGGCGATGGCGGCCATCGACACCTCGCGGCCTTGGCGGGCGAACATCGCCACCGCGGCGGCCAGGACTCGCTCGCGGTTGGCCGCGGCGTCGCGACGCAGCGGACGCTCGGGCTGCTCAATCGCGTCGAGCGGTGCGTGTGGATCGCGTGACCGTTCGGGGACGGGGGTGGTCGCGGTGACCATCATCGCTACCTCCTCGTGAATCGGGTCAATCAAGTGGTAGGGAAACTCTCACTTCTTACTTTGTACCGCTGCTTCTTGGAAATTATCTGTGCTAGTGCCCTATTAACCGGACTGAAACATCCACTTTGATGGATCTTCGTCGCGTAAACACGAGCCGATAGGCTGACGACGTGTTCCCCACCGACCTCGCCCGCGACCTCGACCTCGCCCTGTCACTCGCCGAATCCGCCGACGACCTCACCATGAGGCGCTTCGGAGCCCTCGACCTCGACGTGAGCGAGAAGCCGGATCTGACGCCGGTGTCCGACGCCGATCTGGCATGTGAACGCCTGATCCGTGAGCGGCTGGCCGCCGACCGGCCGGGCGACGAGGTGCTCGGTGAGGAGTTCGGCGGCGACGCGACGATGACCGGCCGGCAGTGGGTCGTCGACCCGATCGACGGCACCAAGAACTTCGTCCGCGGCGTGCCGGTCTGGGCCACACTCATCGCGCTGCTCATCGACGGTGTTCCCGAGGTGGGCGTGGTGTCGGCGCCCGCGCTGCGCCGACGCTGGTGGGCTGCCCGCGATCACGGCGCCCACGCCTGCTTCGACGGCGGTGAGCCGAGGCGGATCACGGTGTCGCGCGTTGCCGACCTCGCGTCGTCGAGTCTGGCGTTCTCCAGCCTGTCGGGCTGGGCCGACCGCGGACTGCGCGAACGGTTCATCGACCTCACCGACCGGGTGTGGCGGGTGCGCGGCTACGGCGACTTCTTCAACTACTGCCTCGTCGCCGAAGGGGCGGTGGACATCACCGCCGAGCCGGAGGTGTCGCTGTGGGACCTCGCGCCGCTGGACATCCTGGTCCGGGAGGCGGGGGGCCGGTTCACCGCCCTGGACGGGAGTCCCGGCCCCGGCGGCGGCAGCGCGATCGCCACGAACGGCCTGTTGCACGACGAGGTGCGGGCCGCCCTCGCGACCACAGAGCCCTCCGGTCGGCCAGGGTGACCGGTGACCGGCGGGACAGATCGTGCCTGGCGGATTGGCCAGTGTGATCGCAGACCCGGGTCCGCCGTGCAGCGGGTCGGCCTAGTGTCCGCGGTACCTCAGCACGTCAGGAGTACTCGCCATGCCGGAGTTCCCAGGGTTGACTCATGTCGCCATCACCGTGACCGATTTGCCCGCGAGTACCGAGTGGTACGCGCGCCTGTTCGACGCCGAACCCGTCCTCGACGAGGATGAGGAGTCAGGCACGTTCCACCACACCGTGTTCGCACTGGGCGGCGGGGCGCTGTTCGGTCTGCACACCCACCACGGTGCCGCCGCGAGCGGATCGTTCGACGAGCACCGCACCGGCCTCGACCACATCGCCTTCGCCGTGGGTCGTGACGAACTCGACGGTTGGCTCACGCGTCTCGACGAGCTCGGTGTCAAGCACTCAGGCGTCAAGCGCGCCCACTACGGTTCGGGCATTTCCTTCCGCGACCCCGACAACATCGCGCTGGAGTTTTTCGCACCCCCGGCCTGAGGCGCCCCGCCCTCAGACCTCGGCGGCCGTCTCCGTGTCGAGGACGGTGAACTCGGTGCCCGCGGCCTTCATGTCCGCCAACCGCCCATAGTGGATGCCGGTTCCGGCGTCGGACAGGATGGCCTGATGGATGGGCACCGCCACCCGTGGCGCCATCGCGCGTAGGTAGTCGACGGACTCGCTGAGCTTCATCCACGGAGCCGCCGACGGCAGTGCCAGGACGTCGATCTTCTCGAACGGGATGTAGAAAGAGTCGCCGGGATGCATGAAGCGGCCCTGCTCGGCCGCCGTGTTCAGGACGTAGGCCACGTTGTCGACCACCGGGATCTCGGGATGGATCACCGCGTGGCGGCCTCCGGTGAATCGCGCGGTCACCGCCCCGATCTCCACCTGCTGACCGGCGAGGGCGGCGGTCCACTCGCCGGCGACGTCGTCGGCGTTGAGTTGCGCCGCGGTCTGCGGGTCGGCGTAGCGGATCGCCTGCGGGTTGGCGGCGATCAGGTCCGGCAGCCGCGCGACGTCGCAGTGGTCGGGATGCTGGTGGGTGATCAGGATGGCGTCGAGATCGCCGACGCCCTCGAATCCGTGGGAGAAGTTCCCCGGGTCGAACAGGATGCGCGAACCCTCGAGTTCGACGAGTACGCAGGAATGACCGAAGTGGGTGATCTGCATGTCCCCACTGTGGCACCGGCACGGCACCCTCGCCAGGTGCCGACGGTCACGCCACCTCGACCGGTTCAGGCAACCCGGGGAAACAGGCCCCAACCGAATCCGGCGTCCACGCCACGGGCCACGCCGTAGATGATCCAGACCGCGACCAACGCGATCACCACCCGGGTGAGGGCAGGTGTCGCCCACCGCCGCACCGCTCCCCGACCCTTCACGAGCGTCCAGCCGGCAAGTCCGACGGCGATCACCGTGACCGCCAACGTGATCGGGCCGAACAGGTTGAATGCGAATGCCCGCCCCACGTCGCCGTGCATCAGATTCACCCAGCTCCGGGTGAGACCGCATCCGGGACACGGCAGTCCCGTCGCCACCCGGAACGGACACAGTTCGGGCCCGTGGTCGGCGCCGTAGGGGGTGATGATGCACGCCGCGGCGAGCGCCGCGACGCCCCCCGCCACGACCAGGCCGGCACCCACGCGCGATGCCGCAGCCGGGGATGCGGGCGGCGCCGAGTACGGCGACACAGTCGTTCCCGTCACGCGGTCGGCGCCCTGTTCGGTGGTCACCGGACAAGACTATCGCCGCGTCGTCGCCACCGGCATCGACCAACTGCGTGACAATGTTCTTACCGAGTAGTAAGGTGTCTTCTTACTGACGAGTAAGATAACGCTCGAACGCCCCGCCCGCCCGAGAAATGGTGACCAATGACGACTCACACCGAACCCCGTGACACCTCCGCCGTCGGCAAGAACCCGCACAAGCGCAGTGCGATCGGCACCGCGATGCGAGTTCTGACCACGGTGACCGGCTCCGACTTCGCCGAGAAGTACAAGATCCGCGAACCGCTCAACCGCATCGCTTACCAGGGCACCAAGACCGGTTTCCAGACCCTCGGCGCCGCCAACCGCGCGTTCAAGACGGTGCAGGGAGGCGGGGGCAGCGCCAAGCGGCTGACCACCACGCCCAAGGACTACTTCGACCTCACCCCCGACGACGAACAGCAGATGATCGCCGAGACGGTGAAGGAATTCGCCGAGGAGATCCTGCGTCCGGCCGCCTACGACGCGGACGCCAACGCCGCCGCACCCGCCGACATCCTCACGCGCTCGACCGAACTCGGCATCACGATGATCAACGTTCCCGAGGAGTTCGAGGGCGCGGCGTCCGAGCGCGGTGTGGTGACCAATGCGCTCGTCGCCGAGGCGATGGCCTACGGCGACATGGGACTGGCACTGCCGCTGCTGGCACCGAGCGGTGTGGCCACCACCCTCACCAACTTCGGCAGCGACGCCCAACAGAAGACCTACCTCCCCGATTTCGCCGGCGAGGATGTGCCGCAGTCGGCGGTCGTCATCGCCGAGCCGCGCGCACTGTTCGATGCATTCTCGTTGCAGACCAAGGCAACCCGGGTGCCCAGCGGCTATCGCCTGAACGGCGTGAAGTCGTTCGTGCCGGCCGCCGGATCGTCGGAACTGTTCATCGTCGGCGCACAGCTCGACGGTCGTCCGGCACTGTTCATCGTCGAATCCGATTCCAAGGGCCTGATCGTCGAGGCCGATCCGGGCATGGGTGTACGCGCCGCCGGGATGGGCCGCCTGCTGCTGCAGGATGTCGCCGTACCGGCGTCCTCGCTGCTCGGCAGCGACACCGGCGAGGCCGGTGAGGCCGCGTTCGCCGCCTACCGCGACGTGGTGCGCCTGTCGCGACTGGGCTGGTCGGCGCTGGCCGCCGGCACCGGCAAGGCCGTGCTCGACTACGTGATCCCCTACGTCAACGAGCGCGAGGCGTTCGGCGAGCCGATCTCCAACCGCCAGGGCGTCGCCTTCATGGTCGCCACCATGGCCACCGAAATCGACGGCATCCGTCTGGTCACGCTGCGCGGTGCGTCGCGGGCCGAGCAGGGCCTGTCATTCGCCCGGGAGGCGGCGCTGGCCCGCAAGCTGACCATCGACAAGGGCCTGCAGATCGGCCTCGACGGCGTCCAACTGCTCGGCGGCCACGGCTTCACCAAGGAGCACCCGGTGGAACGGTGGTACCGCGACCTGCGTGGCGCCGGCATCGGAGAGGGCATCGTCGTCCTCTGACGACGACGATCTGTGAGGAACATCTGACATGGCAATCAATCTCGAGCTTCCACGCAAACTCAATCCCACCATCGATCAGGCCCACCAGGCCGCAGCGGAGATCTTCCGCCCGATCTCGCGCAAGTACGACCTCGCCGAGCACTCCTATCCCGTCGAACTCGACACTTTGGCGAGCTTGTACGACGGGCTCGCCGCGACCGGCCAGGCCGGTGCGGGCGCCGACGGTGGCCGCAGCCAGAAGAAGAAGGAGACCCCGGCAGGGGTGAACGTCAACGGCGGCAACATGCAGTCGGTGATGAATGTCATCGAAACCTGTTGGGGCGACGTCGGTCTGACGCTCAGCATGCCGTACCAGGGTCTGGGCAATTCGGCGATTGCCGCCGTGGCCACCGACGATCAGCTCAAGCGTTTCGGCAAGGTGTGGGCAGCGATGGCGATCACCGAACCGAGCTTCGGCTCCGACTCGGCGGCCGTGTCCACCACCGCCACTCTCGACGGCGACGAATACGTGATCAACGGCGAGAAGATCTTCGTCACCGCCGGATCGCGGGCAACCCACATCGTGGTATGGGCCACCGTGGACAAGAGCCTCGGACGCGCCGCCATCAAGAGTTTCGTGGTTCCGCGTGAGCATCCCGGGGTCGAGGTGGTGCGTCTCGAGCACAAACTCGGCATCCGCGTCTCCGACACCGCCGTGATCCGTTTCGACAATTGCCGAATCCCCAAGGAAAACCTGCTCGGTTCGCCCGAGGTGGACACCAAGAAGGGCTTCGGCGGGGTCATGCAGACCTTCGACAACACCCGGCCGCTGGTCGCGGGCATGGCCGTGGGCGTCGCCCGCGCCGCGTTGGAGGAGCTGCGCCGGATTCTGGAGGAGGCGGGTATCGAGATCGATTACGACAAGCCCGCCGCCGATCAACCCGCCGCCGCGGCCGAGTTCATCCGGATGGAGGCCGACTACGAAGCCGCCTATCTGATGACGATCCGGGCGACCTGGATGGCCGACAACAAGGAGCCCAACTCGCTGCAGGCATCGATGTCGAAGGCCAAGGCGGGACGCACCGTCACCGACATCACCAACAAGGCCGTCGAACTCGCAGGGACACTGGGCTATTCGGAACGTCTGCTGTTGGAGAAGTGGGCACGCGACTCCAAGATCCTCGACATCTTCGAGGGCACACAGCAGATCCAGCAGCTGATCATCTCACGTCGAGTGCTGAACAAGAGCAGCGCCGAACTGAAGTGAACGGTCACCGCGGCACCGGGGTCACCAGGCCGATCCCCTCGACCTCGGTGTCGGCGGGCACCAGCAACAGCGGCACCTTGCGTCGCCCGATGAGGCGATGCGCCACCGACTGCCCCAGCACGGAGTCGAGATAGGACATCACCCCACCACGCGGGCTGCCGACCACGATCATCATCGACGCGTACCGATCGGCCACCACACCGAGAAGGTCTGCGGCGGAACCATGTCCGCTGTGATACGTCCACGACGCGGCCAGCCCGTCGAGAAGCTCACGCGCGGTCCGGGCCTCGGCCGAGACATTCTCCCGATACTCGCGCTCCCAGTCCGCGACGTCGGGGTCGATCGGCGCGTCGTCGAGGTCGACGATGTGCACCACGTGGACGTGGGCGTCGATCGCGGCGGCCAACATCACCGCGTATCTCATCGCGGCCAGGCTCGAGGGGTGCCGGTCCCAACCGACCACCAGGTTGGCCCGCTGCGCAACCCGCGGCGGCGGGCCGGCCACCCGCCGTCGCAGCGGCCCTTCTGTGTCACTGTCCATCGGTGTCACTGTCCATCGGTGTTCTCCGTTCTCAGATTGTCCAGGCCAATACGAGGCCCAGTGCGCACGCGGCCACCGACCCGACCAGTGTGCCCGCGACGTTGACGACGAACATCAGCGACCGCCGCTGCTGTGCAAGCCGCACCGATTCGAAGCTCGCCGTGCTGAATGTCGTGAAACCGCCACAGAATCCGGTGCCCACCACAGTCTGCACCTCTGCGGGAATCGCGTGATAGATCACCAGTCCGGCGAGCACGCCGAGCAGAAACGAACCCGACAGATTGATGCCGACCGTCGCGAACGGAAAGGTCGTCGACCGCCACCGTTTGACCGAACCGTCGACGACGAACCGCGCGAGGGCACCGAGCGCGCCGGCGATCAGCATGGCGACGACGATCATTCGACCTCCCCGGGACGCACCCGACGAAGCGCGGCCGCCGCCCCGATCCCGAGCCACGCGCCGATTATGCCGAGCATCACGCTCGTCACCGCGTAGGCCACCGCCGTGGGTGTGGCGCCGTGATGGGACAGCAGCGAGGTCTCCAGCGCGAACGTGCTGTAGGTGGTGAACGCCCCGCACAGCCCGGTACCGGCGAACAGTCGCATCCGGCGGCGCCAGCCGCTGTCGTCGCCGAACAGGGCAAGCCCTTCCAGCAGCCCGCCCAAGACGAAAGCCCCGGCGAGGTTGATCCCGAAGGTCGCCCACGGCCACGCGGTGGGACCCGTGGGGGCAAACGCCTCCTCGAGCACATATCGCAGGCCGGTGCCCACGATGCCGCCGGCGAACACCCAGGCCAGCGCACCCGGCCGAAAATGTAAGGGCCGCTCGGCATCCGGGTCGGTGGGCAGCCCGGACGCCACGGGCACATCGGGCGAGATGTCGGGTTCTGGGATATCGGGTTCTGGGATATCGGGTTCTGGGGCCACGACTGAGTTCCTTCCGTCGATCGGAGCAGGAACCATCAGCCGTCCGGAACCGGGGCCCGTGGGCGGTTCGGGAGCCGAGACCCCCAGGCGAGATCCATCACCTCAGCCGATCGTAACGCGCGCCGTCACGACCCGTCGGACCGACCACCGATCTGACGGACCAGCGCGGTGAGCACATCGGGATCCTCGATGGTCGACGGCACCGCATACTCCTCGTGATCGGCGATCTGACGCATCGTCTTTCGCAAGATCTTGCCCGAGCGCGTCTTGGGCAGTGCAGGGACCACGGTCACGTCACGGAAGGTGGCCACCGCGCCGATCTCGTTGCGTACCAAGGCAACGAGTTCGGCGCGCAGGGCGTCGGGTTCGATGTCGACGCCGGCCTTGAGTACCACGTAGCCGCTGGGGCGCTGACCCTTCAGGTCGTCGTGGATGCCGATCACCGCGCACTCGGCCACCGCAGGATGCGAGGCCACCACGGCCTCGATGCTCCCGGTGGACAACCGGTGTCCGGCGACATTGATCACATCGTCGGAGCGGCCGAGAACGAACACGTACCCGTCCGAGTCGATGTAGCCCGAGTCGCCGGTGAGGTAATAGCCGGGAAACGCGGCGAGATACGAACTGCGGAAACGATCCTCGTCCTGCCACAGCCCGGCCAGGGTGCCCGGCGGCAACGGGAGTTCGATCACGATGTTGCCCTCGACGTCGGCGCCCACGTGGGTGCCCGACGCGTCGACGATGCCGACGCGGTAACCGGGCACCGGCACAGTGGGCGAACCGGCCTTGATCGGCATCGGTTCGAGTCCCCGCAGATTGGCCGCGATGGCCCACCCGGTCTCGGTCTGCCACCAGTGATCGATCACCGGGATGCCGAGCACCTCGCTGGCCCACTCGAACGTGTCGGGGTCGAGCCGCTCACCGGCCGCGAACAACGCACGCAGCGACGAGACGTCGAACTGGGCGAGCAGTGTGGCGTCCGGATCGGCCTTGCGGATGGCGCGAATCGCGGTGGGCGCGGTGAACAACGCGTTCACCCGATGCTCGGCGATGACACGCCAGAACGCCCCCGCATCCGGGGTGCCCACCGGTTTGCCCTCGTACATCACCGTGGTGGCCCCCACCAGCAGCGGGCCGTAGACGATGTACGAGTGGCCCACCACCCACCCCACATCCGAAGCCGTCCACCAGATGTCGCCCCGGGACTTGGCCCCGCTCGCTACGCTCCCGGCGGCCGGGCCGATGGCGTAGATGTTGCGCATCGACCAGGTGAGCGCCACCGCATGCCCGCCGTTGTCGCGGACCACACCCTTGGGTTTTCCGGTGGTGCCCGACGTGTAGAGGATGTAGAGGGGATCTGTCGCGGCCACCGGCACCGGCGGCACCGGCCGTGCGGTCTCCATCTCGGTATCCCAGTCCAGCCAGCGCACCGCCGACGTCGCGTCGGTGCCCGGTGCGGCGTGGTCGGCCGCGGACCCGGCGACCTGCGGACGATCCTTCACCACCACCGTTGCGGGAGGTTCCGCCGCGAGTTCGAGTGCCCGGGCAACCATCGGCAGGTACTCCACGGCGCGACCGGGCTCCAGGCCGCCCGACGCCGTGACCAATGCCACCGGCCGGGCATCGTCGATGCGCGTGGCCAGCTCCGGTGCCGCGAAGCCGCCGAACACCACCGAATGCACCGCACCGATCCGGGCGCAGGCCAGCATCGCGATTGCCGCCTCAGGAATCATCGGCATGTAGACGATCACCCGGTCGCCGTGCGACACACCCGCGCGGGCGAGCACATCGGCGAATCGGGACACCTCGTCGAGCAACTCGGCGTAGGTGTACTCGCGGATCTCCCCCACCATCGCCGAGTCCCAGATCAAGGCCACCCGATCGCCGTGTCCGGCGTCGACGTGCCGGTCGAGTGCGTTGTGGCAGGTGTTGAGCCGGCCGTCGGGAAACCACCGGTAGATCGGCGCATCGGAGTCGTCGAGCGCGATCGACGGCGGATGCGTCCACTCGACCTCTGCGGCCGCTTCCAGCCAGAACGACTCGCGCTCGTCGATGCTGCGGCGGAAGGTGTCGTCGTAAATCCCCATCGATGCGCCCTCGTATTTCGTCGTGACGCCTTCCTCACGAATGCGCCTGCGTGGTGTGGTTGACACTAGCGATGCGAGTACCCGAGCGGACCCGGTTCAGGGGGTCTGCGACGGACGGTCACCACAGCGCGACGAGCGGACGCGAAACGGGCGGGTGATGCGGCTCAGTCGAGGTACTTCTCCACCACGCCCGCCGGGCGCGTCGCAGCGTCATTGGGGTCGAGGCCCGCGTCGCGCTTGGCCTGTCGTTGGCGGAGCAGATCCCACGCCTGGTCCAGGGCGACCTCGATCTCGCCGAGGCGCTTGTGCTCCTCGTCGGGAGTGATCTCGCGGCGCTCGAGTTTCGCGCGCAGATCGTGTTCTTCACCGATCAGTGCGCTGATGCGGTCATGGATCGACTTGTCGGTGGCCATGCACTCCACGGTAGACCCCGCCGCCCGGGTGACGAACCCGACGAGCGAAGCGACGTCGGGGGTGGGCGAACTACTGCGCGTTCTCGAACGCGGAGACGATCTCCGCGGAGATGCGGCCCCGGTCACTGATCTCGTAACCGTTGTCCCTCGCCCACGCGCGGATGGCCTGGGTGTGGGGTTGAGCGCGTTTGGACGGTCGAGTACCCCGCTGCCGCGGCGCAGAAATACGAGATACCGCGACGTAGCGTTCCAGAGCGCGCTCGAATTCGCGGGCATGTGCCGGCGAGGTGTCGAATTCATACGATTTACCGTTGAGGCCAAATGCGACGGTAACGGCTTCGGTGAGTTCCTTGCCGTCGAGATCGTCGACATACTTCACCACGGTGTGCTTGGCCATACTGGTCCCCCTCAGAACCGCAGCACATGTCCCCCGTGGCCAGCGAAAACCCCGCACGATGTCGAAATCCCCCCGCGCGTGGCCCCACCGACAACGCATGCGCTGCACTTATTGTGAACGGAATTATCTCAACAAAATGCAAATCCGTCTAATCGAAAATTCGCGGCGTTTCGTGGTCGCTCGTGCGGCGATTGGCGTGCCTCTCGATCCCCCACCGGGTACGCCGCCGAGACGGGCCAGATCATCGCAGCTCAGCTGAGGGCTACCAGAAACGAGAAAAACTCCAACCGGACCCTTGGATATCGGGCACCGGTTGGAGTTCTCCAATAGTGGTAGCGGGGACAGGATTTGAACCTGCGACCTCTGGGTTATGAGCCCAGCGAGCTACCGAGCTGCTCCACCCCGCGTTGGTGAACACCACGTTACAGGGACGTTCGGCGCAGTTGCAAATCCATCACTTTCACAGCCCTGAGCTGCGCAGATGGCTCCGATCTGGACCGATTCCAAGCTGACGGTGACGCACCTCACGTCCGATCGGCCCGCCGTCGGCACCCACTACCGCCGTACGTCACCGGTCGTCGATCAATTGGATTCACAATCCTCCGACGCCGCCGTCCGCAATGAATCATCAGTCATTGTCACGTTATTGGTGTGCCATATCCGAAACCCCAGGTGGCACGACCGTGATGATTCCCGGTGCGAGGCGACAGCATTCCTGGCGCGATGAAGCGCACCGGTATTCATCCGGGTAGACCATGGAGAATCCAAAATCGTGTGATTTGCATCACAGTCGAGTTACACTACCTGCATCAAGGTCACGGATGAGGAGTCATGCCATGTCAGCCAAACACCATTCCCCTCACGAGAGTCACGGCAACCACCCGATGAGCGTCGTCGCGTTCCTGCTGATGCTCGGCGGGTTCGCTCTCGCCGCGCTCTGGCTGATATCGATGGCAACCGGCCACACTGCGCCTGCCGTCGTCTGCGGGCTGTTGATGGTCGGGGCCTTCGCCGGCGCCGTGGCGATCATGATGACGCTGACCCATCGGCACCACCACAGCCCGGTCCTGCCCGACAACACGCCCGCCGAGACGCGGCGCTACCTCGACCGTTACCGGGGCTGACGCATCTGAGCGACCCCGAGGGCCGCCGGCGCACCTCGATCAGTTCGACGCGGGCAGCGCCTCGTATTGCTGGACTGCCTTGTTCAGCCGGTCGAGTGCGTCACCGTAGGCCTTGAAGTCGCCCTTGCTCTGCGCGTCCTTCAACGCTTCGAGGGCGGCGCCGATCTCCTTCACCGCCGCGTCGCGCTGTGGCGACGACTGCTGATCACCGTTCTGCTCTGGTTGCACCGGTGGCGCCAACACGGGCTGCCCGTCGTCACCCACCGACGCCGGTCCACTCTCGGGTGCGGTGACCTCCGAGGGATTGATACCCACCTGGTTGAGGGCGTCGGCCACCGTCGCCGCGTAACCCACCCGGGCCTGGTTGGTGGCCGCGTTGTAGTACACCAGCACTCGATAGAGCTTGGGGATCGCGGAATCATCCGTCTTGGACTGCGTGTACATCGGCTCCACGTAGAGCACACCGTTCTGCCCCACCGGCAGCGTGAGCAGGTTGCCGTAGGTCACCTTGGTGGTGTCCTCCACCTGCTTGCGATCCGAGGCAACCGGGCCGGAGCTCTTCATGTTCTCCTGCGCCTGCTGCGGACCCACGGTCTGCTTGGTGGTGGGCAGCGTCTTCACGGTGATCTTGCCGTAGTCCTCCGGATCGGACGACGCCGTCATGTACGCGGCGAGGAATCGGCTGTTGAAGCCGTTCATCACCGTCGTCAACTGGAACTGCGACGCGGTACCACCCGGTGCCGCGGCGGTGAAGTAGTACGGCGGCTGGCTCAGCCCCTGCTGCGTCGCGTCGTCCTTGGTCGGGTCGCTCGGAATCGACCAGAAATCGTTGCTACGGAAGAACGTTCCCGGATCGGAAACGTGGTACCGCGAGAGCAGGGTGCGCTGGATCTTGAACAGATCCTCGGGATAGCGCACGTGCGACTTCAGGTCGGACTGCCGCTCGAACTCGGCGTGCGACTTGACCGTTCCGGGGAACACCTTCATCCACGTCTTGAGTACGGGATCGGACTCATCGAACTGATAGAGCTCGACCTTGCCGGTGTACGCGTCGACAGTGGCCTTCACCGAGTTGCGGACGTAGGACACCTGCTTGTTGACCTGACTGCGGCCGGTCTGCCCGCGATTGAGGTCCTGCGCATCAGATGTGGCGTCCTGCAACGACATCCGCTGCGCGTACGGGTAGGTCGCCAGGGTGGTGTACCCGTCGACGATCCACTTGATCGAGCCGTCGGCCATCACCGCCGGATATGTCTTGGAATCCACCGTCAGCCAGGGCGCCACCTTCTTCACGCGGTCGCGGGGGTCGCGGTTGTAGATGATCCGCGAGTTCGGGTTGATGGCGTTCGACAGGAGGATGTTGCGCTCGGTGTACTTGATCGAATACAGCACCCTGTTGAACCAGTTGCCCAGGGAGACACCCGAATCGGCGTCGTAGGTGTAGTTCTTGCCGTCCAGGTCGTACTCGCGGTCTCCGTCCACCGAACCCACGATCGCGTAGTCCGGATCGACCTTGGCGATCATCTCGCCGAAGTAGATGCGAGGCTGGGTCACCCTGATCGGGGCATTCGCCTTGTACTCGGGCGTCTGGTAGTTCTCCAGGTCGCTCACCGCGAACACCGGCAGGCCACCGCGATCGCTCTCGGCATCCGACGACGCCTCGTCGACGGTGTTGGCCTGCGCGGCGATGAACCCGTTGCCGTGTGTGAACACGGTGTGCTTGTTGATCCAGTTCTGCTGGTTCGCATCGAACTTGCTCGGATCGATCTCGCGTGCGGCGACGATGAAGTCGCGCTGCTGCCCGTCGACGGTGTACCGGTCCACGGCCAGCTGCGTCGGGAATCCATAGAAGTTCTTGAGCTTCTGACGCTGGG
Source organism: Gordonia sp. NPDC003425 (assembly GCF_053588635.1). Classification (NCBI taxonomy): domain Bacteria; kingdom Bacillati; phylum Actinomycetota; class Actinomycetes; order Mycobacteriales; family Gordoniaceae; genus Gordonia; species Gordonia sp. NPDC003425. The sequence continues at coordinate 322,123 of NZ_JBSFQI010000001.1, forward strand.
TGAACGCGGGCTCGATCACGTTGGGATCAAGAATGCGGATGTTCGACAGCGTCGCCGCATCGTTGTTCACCGCCACCGGATCGGCCGGCTGCTGGGTCCAGTTGCGTTCATAGACCACGTCTTTGCCGTCGACGATGCCGTAGGCGCGCGACGTGGCGTCCATGTTGCGCTGGATGTATTCCAGCTCCTTCTGCGCGGCGTTGGGCTTCACCGAGAACTGCTCCATGCCCAGCGGCCAGAAGATGCCCATCACCAGCGCGGTGAACAGCATGAGCACGGTGGCCAGTGCCGGGATACGCAGATCACGCAGCACCGCGCCCGCGAAGAAGGCCACGGCGCAGATGATCGCGACCACCATCAGAATCAATTTGGACGGCAGCACCGCATTGATGTCGGTGTAACTCGCGCCGGTGAAGATCTCCTGTTTGCGCTGACTCGACAGCAGCGAATAGCGGTCGAACCAGTACGACACGGCTTTGAGCAGAAGAAACGTACCGGCGAGCACGGCGAGCTGGATGCGGGCCGAATTGGTGATGGTGTTGCCGCCGCCGCCGAGACGGATGCCGCCGAACAGGTAGTGGGTGACGAGGTTCGCGAAAAACGCGATCACCACGATGACGAACAGCAGATTGAGCAGGAATCGATAGAACGGCAGGTCGAAGGCGTAGAAGCCGACGTCGAGACCGAACTGCGGGTCGCGCTGGCCGAAGTCGGTGCTGTGCAGGAATGTCTGCACCGTGGCCCACGATCCCTGGGCGACGAGGGCGAAGATCAGACCGATGATGATCGGGGGAACCAAGGCGTACCAGCGCAGATGCCCCATGATCGAGGCGCGGTAGCGGGCCAGCGGATCGTTGGGTCCGCTGGCGGGCACGAACACCGGGCGCGACCGGTAGGCCAGCGCGATGGCACCGAAGATGATGAGGCCGGTGACGATTCCGGCGATGACGAACAGCACCACCCGGGTCCACATGATGGTCGAGAACACCCGGGTGTAGCCCAGGTCGGAGAACCACAGCCAGTCGGTGATGATGCCGACCAGCCGGGGCCCCACCAACAGCAGCACCAGCACCGCGACGCCCACACCGATGGCGATCTTGCTCCTGCGCGACAGTGTCGGCATGCCAGCCGGCCCGCGAACGCCCACCTATCCACTCTCCAAAACGCTCATTCCGGGCATGCCCGGTCGGATCACACCTGCTTCGAGGCGCGACAGTGGCCACCACTCTACTGGCAGCCGCTCGGAGACCTCGCCGCGCCGTGAACCTCGCGCCACGTCCGTAAACCTCGCGCTACGCCCGTGCAACTCTGACGCACTCACAACGCCGACGACGAGCGGTCGGTTCCCGGCGTGGGGTGAGCGCAGCACCAACCGGCGGGCATGATGGGGTCGGTGACCGACTCCCACACCGACGTACCCCTGGGCAGCGATGATCTCGGCAGGGCGTTGCGCGACATCCTCGACTACGCCGATCCGCTCGGCTGGAATCGGCCGCCGGAGTTGTTCGCGCTGGTGCCCACGGCCTTTCTCACCGCCGAGCACCCCGAACTGGTCGATCCCGACGACGAGTCGGCGCTGAGCCCCATCGCGCAGGAGCCGCTCGACGTGGCCGGCGGGGATGAGCCGTACGCGCAGTTGGAGGAGGTCCTGGCGACCACGTCCTGGCCGCCGGTGGTCGCCGGCGCCGCACTGGTGCTCGAGATCGTGGTGCTTCCTCCCGACGCCGAATCCGACCTGGACTCGGCGTTCGAGCCGCTGCTCGGCGATCCCGCTGCCGCCGAGTCGGCCGCCCGCACCGCTGCCCGGGCACATCCGGAAAGCCGCGTCGCACGTGTCGCCGTCGGCGCGTTGCGCGCTGGACCGCGCATGGCGCTGATGCGGTTGCAACCCGACTCCACCGAGGACGATGCGGCGCCGATGAAGGTACTCACCCATCCGCAACTCGCCGCCACCCTGCAGGAGGCGGTCGCCGCGACCCTCGACGGCGACTGACAGCCCGCGCCGGGTTGGTCAGCAGTGGGGGGCCGAACGCCCGGCGGTCACGTCGTCGAGTGCGGACACCGCCGAGTTGATCGTGTCGACCTTGACCAGTTGCAGGCCGTCGGGGGCGTCGGACGTGGCCTCGGCACAGTTGGCCGCCGGCACCAGGAACACCGTCGCACCCGCGTCGCGCGCCGCACGTGTCTTGTGGGTGATGCCGCCGATCGGTCCCACCTCACCGTCGTCGGCGATGGTGCCGGTTCCGGCGATGAACTTGCCGCGGGTCAGTTCACCGGTGCTGAGCCGGTCCACCACCGCGAGTGAGAGCATCAGTCCGGCGGACGGACCGCCGATGTCGCCCACGTTGTAGCTGATCCGCAGCGAGGGGTCGGCGTTGACCACCTCCGGCGTCACACCGACGTAGGCGACGTTCTTGTCGTCGGGTCGGGCACCCGCGGTGACCGTGACCGACTGCGGCCCGCCATCCCTGATGATCTCCATCGGGATCTCCGCGCCGGGCTTCTGCTTGCGGACGGCCTCTTGCATCTGTTCGGAAGTCGACACCTCGGTGCCGGCCACCCGCAGCAGCTGATCGCCGGGTCGCAGCACCTTCGCCGACGGCCCGTCGTCGGCCACCGACTCCACCACCAGCTTGGTGGGACGGTTCAGGTAGCGCAGCGCGGCGGCCGTCGCCGTGCTCTCCGACCCCGACATCTCCTGCTGATTCTGTTCGCGGACCTGCTCGGTGGTCTGATCCGGCGGGAACAGCTGCTCGCGCGGCTGCACGGTGTAGGTACCCGACATCCAGTACCGCAGCGTCTCGAACAGTGTGAGGCCGTCGTTGACCGACACGGTGGTCAGATTCAGGTTGCCGGTGGTGGGATCGGTGGTCGCGCCCTGGATGTCGACGACCGGTTTGCCGTCGAGGGTGCCGAGGGTGTTCACCGTGGGACCCGGTCCCAGCGCCACGTAGGGCACCTGGACGGTGGTGCCGAGCACAATGAGCGTGAGAAGCAGCAGTGTGGTGACGGCGATGGTCGCGATGCGACGGAAATGGGGCTGCGCCGTCCATGCGTGCCCTGTCATTCCGACCACCATAATCGACGTGGGCGACGATGCCGCCACACCTGGTTGAGCGCGCTACGCTCAAGGCGAACGTCGACGCGCCGTCGCGCCGACATCTGGGCGGTACCGTGGAGTCATGACTGATTTGCCCTTCGGTTTCTCACCGTCCCCCGGCGGCGACGACGGTGACGACCGTGACAAGAAGCGCGGTGGCTCGGGCGGCGAGAACCCCGGCGGCGGCGGTGCCGGCGATCAGAATCCCTTCGGCTTCGCGCTCGGCGGTGAGGGTTTCGACCCCGCGTCGTTCGACCCTGCCGCGCTGGGCCAGATGTTCACCCAACTCGGCAGCATGTTCAGCGGCATGGGTTCGGGTGGGTCGTTCGGCTTCGGCGGTGGCGGCGCTGCGGCCGGGCCGGTCAACTACGAACTCGCCGCCAATCTGGCACGTCAGCAGATCGGCAACTTCACCCCGGTGCTCGAGAAGGAGAACAACGCCGTCGCCGACGCCGTCCGGCTGGCCGAGGTGTGGCTCGACGAGGCCACGACGCTGCCGTCGGGGGTCCGCAAGGCCGTCGCCTGGACCCCGGTGCAATGGCTCGAGCAGACCATGCCCACCTGGAAGGGTCTGTGCAACCCGGTGGCGCAACAGCTTTCGCGCACCTGGGAGAGCAGTCTGCCGGCCGAGGCGGCGCAGTTCGCCGGGCCGATGATGGGCATGCTCACCCAGATGAGCGGGATGGCGTTCGGCACCCAGTTGGGTCAGGGACTCGGTCAGCTCGCCAAGGAGGTCCTCACCTCCACCGACATCGGACTGCCACTCGCCCCCGAGGGAGAGGCGGTGCTGTTGCCCGAGGCCATCGCCACCTTCGCCGACGGGCTCGAACAGCCGGCACAGGAGATCGTCGTCTTTCTCGCCGCCCGCGAGGCCGCCCACGTGCGCCTGTTCACCCACGTGCCGTGGCTGCGTCAGCGGCTGCTGTCCACGGTGGAGGAGTACGCGCGCGGAATCTCCATCGACTTCTCCGGTATCACCGACCTCACCAGCGGTATCGATCCGGCCCAGTTGTTCTCCGACCCGTCGAAACTCGAGGAACTGATGAGTTCGTCGGCGTCGTTCGAGCCGACCACCACCCCGGAGCAGAAGGCTGCCCTCAACCGGCTGGAGACGCTGCTCGCGCTGATCGAGGGGTGGGTGGAACAGGTGGTCTCCCAAGCTCTTTCCGATCGGATTCCGAGCACCCCGGCGCTCACCGAGACGATGCGCCGCCGACGCGCATCCGGCGGTCCGGCCGAGCAGACCTTTGCCACCCTCGTCGGGCTCGAATTGCGCCCGCGCAAGGTCCGCGAGGCCTCGGCGCTGTGGCGCTCGCTGCTCGAGGCGGGCGACGTGGCCACCCGAGACGGAGTGTGGGCACACCCCGATCTGATGCCCGACGGCGAGGATCTCGATCAGCCGGCCGGTTTCATCGACCGGGTGATCGGCGGCGACGTCAGCACATTCGACGATCCGATCGCCGAACTCGAACAAACCCTCGCCGACGAGCGGGCGGCGCGCTCGGACACACCGGCGCCCGACACCTCCGACACCTCCGAGAGCGCCACCGATGACGGCGCGCAACCCGAGTCCGACCGCGGAAGCGACGACGACTCGGGCGGCGACCCCAAGCAGTAGTCACCCCACCGGGTATCTGCCGTCATCTGTGGATAACTCACGGCGGCAGCCCAATCCGGGCCGACGGCCTGGCAGAGTGTGCCCATGGCACAGCCTGGGCACCCACCGCGTGGTTCGTCGCCGACCAGCAGACCCACCGGCACCTTGCCCGTCCTCGCACCGGGCACGATGGTGTTGCTGCGGCCGGGCAACCGCATCCAGCTCGGCACCGACCCCGAACATGCGCTCGTCATCGAACTCGACCCTGAGGTGTCGGCCCGTCGTGTCGCCGGTCTGCTCGACTCACTGACGCAACCGCGCCACCGCCGTGAGGTGAGCGCCGAACTGGCGTCCGTCGGCCTCACCTGGCCCGAACTGGACGTGCTGCTCGCTCAGCTCGTCGTCCTGGGACGGGCACGCACCACCGGCCGGGCGGATCGCACCGATGCCGCCCGCCTCAGACGCATCCGGGTACACGGTCCCGGACCGCTGGCCCAGCAGGTCTCCGGGTCGCTGGCCGACGCCGGATTCGTCGTCACGCGCTCGGCGCAACGTCCGGCACAGCACAGCGTCGGACGCTCGGCCGATCTGGTGATCCTCACCGACTACCTGGTGCACGACCCGATGGTGGTGACGGGGCTGCACGCGTCGGGCACCCCGCACCTACAGGTGCGGATGCGCGATGGCGTCGGAGTCCTGGGACCACTGGTGCTGCCTGGTCTCACCAGCTGCCTGGGCTGCGTCGACCTCCATCGCGCCGACACCGACCCCGCGTGGCCGGTGGTGGCGGCCCAGCTCGTGCGGGTGAGCGGGCACGGCAGTGCGGCGGCTGTGCGGGCGACCGCCGCACTCGTCCACGAGAACGTCGAGCAACTCGCCATCGCCATCCGAACGGCCGACTCCGCGGCCACTCCCCTCCTCGTCGACCACACCGTCGAACTGCACACCTCCACCCTGCGCATCGTCGTCAAACGGTGGTCACCGCATCCGCTGTGCAGGTGTCGGTCTCAGCCGATCGCGAGCTGAACGCTCACCGGGAGCACAGCTACGGTCATCTATCCTGTACGAGGAAAGGACGTTATGACCGACATCACGCGTGGGCAGCACCGACGCAACGCTCGGCTCGCGTCACTACCGATCGGCATGGCGGGGCGCGCAGCCGCGGGCATCGGCAAACGCATGGTCGGCAAGGACAAGGACGAGATCAACCAGGACTTGATGGAGAAGGCCGCCGAGCAGCTCTTCTCGGTCCTCGGTGAACTCAAGGGCGGCGCGATGAAGGTCGGCCAGGCCATGTCGATCATGGAGGCCGCCATCCCCGACGAGTTCGGCGAGCCGTTCCGTGAGGCGCTCACCAAACTCCAGGCCGAGGCGCCGCCGTTGCCCGCCGATCGGGTGCACAAGGTGCTCGATCAGCAGCTCGGCACCCGGTGGCGTGAGCGTTTCCGCGAGTTCTCCGACACGCCTGCCGCCTCGGCGAGCATCGGCCAGGTACACAAGGGCATCTGGGCCGACGGCCGCGAGGTCGCGGTCAAGGTGCAGTACCCCGGAGCCGACCAGGCCCTCAAGGCGGACCTCAAGACGTTGTCGCGGATGTCGGGGATGATCCAGAAGCTTTCCCCCGGTACCGACGTGAAGTCGATGATGGACGAACTCATCGACCGCACCGAGGCCGAGCTTGACTACCTGGGTGAGGCCGACAACCAGCGCGCATTCGCCAAAGCCTTCGACGGCGACCCCGACTTCGTGGTTCCCAAGGTGGTGGCCAGCGCCCCGAAGGTGGTGGTGTCGGAATGGCTCGACGGCACACCGTTGTCGAGGATCATCACCTCCGGCGATCAAGCGACCCGCAACGAGGCCGCCGCGCGGATGGCGACCTTCGAGGTCTCCTCGCCGTTCCGCGTGGGTCTGCTGCACGGCGACCCGCATCCCGGCAACTTCTTCATCACCGACGACGGTCGCTTCGGGGTGCTCGACTTCGGTGCCGTCGGCCACTACCCGAACGGTCTGCCACCGGAGACCGGTCCGATCCTGCGGCTCGCGCGTGACAAGGAGTACGACGAACTCAAGGAACGCATGATCGACGCGGGATTCATCCTGCGTTCTCGTGCCGATCGGGTCACCCCGGCCGATATCGAGGCCTACCTCAAGCCGTACGTCGATCCGCTGTACACCGAGTCGTTCCATTTCAGCCGCAAGTGGCTGCAACGGGCAGCCGGGCACGCCACCGATGTGCGGGGCGATGTGTACAAGACGTCCCGAAACCTCAACGTGCCCAAGCAGTATGTGATGGTGTTCCGGGTCCTGGCCGGATGCGTGGGCATCGCCAGCCAGCTCGACGCGGAGGCCCCCTACCGGGCGATCATGGAGAAGTGGGTGCCGGGGCTGGCCGACTGAGTGTCGCGAGACCGCGCGGGTCGTCGAATCTGCGGGCGGCAGCAGCGGCGGCGGCGTCCCACAATCCGCGGGGTGAACTGTCCGGCGCATTGGCCGGAAAACCCTTCACAGGAGGGTTTTCCGGCCACCGGAACGACCTCGACGCGTGACATGTCAGGCTGCGCTCTTGCGCGGGCGACCTCGGGGACGCTTCCGTGCGATCACCGCGCCGCGCTCGAAGATCTCGCCGCCCCACACGCCCCAGGGCTCGGCGCGGTCGAGGGCCGCGGCCAGGCACTGGGCCCGCAGCGGGCACTCGGTGCACAGTGCCTTGGCGCGTTCGAGATCACGGGGGTCTTCGGCGAACCACAGGTCGGCGTCGGATTCCTGGCAGGGCAGGCTCGTCCGGGTCACCGACGTGCGGTCCGCCGGGATACACGATTCGGTGAGGGAGAGTATGTCTGTGCATTCGACGGTCATGGGGGTTGCTCCACATCTTGTTCGAGGTTGTCGTTGGTGTCGGAGACCTCTGACCTCGACGTGATGAGAACCATTCCGTCCCGAGATGGGGATGGACGTCGATCACGAGAAAGGCCACGGGTCGCCTGTGCGATTCACCCGTGGCCGTGTGGCGTGTCGAAAACCCTCTAGCCGAGAGATTTTCGGATGTGCACGGGGAACCGCCGGGGCGCTCGCACCAGATGGAAATCGTGAGGTGCGGGCACCGTGTGCGCGGGCGCCGCTACCGCGGAGCGATCGCGGACGGGCGCGCAGGGCGCACTCGCGCCGATGCCGGTGGCAATGCTGCCGTTGGCGCCGATGATGCCGTTCACTGATCCACTCCTTCCGGTGTCGATTTCCATGTGCGAGGGCCGACGACACGCGTGGGCGTGCCGGTGACTTCCCGTGCTGACCCGAACCACACTAGGTGGTGCGCTCCGGAACGCACAACCTATTTTTGACCTGCGGTTTTGACGACATCGATCACCTCGGCGCCGTACTCGTCGAGTTTGGCCGCACCGATACCGGAGATCGACACCAGCGCAGCCGAATCGGTGGGCCGTTGCTCGGCGATCGCGAGCAGAGTCTTGTCGGAGAACACCACAAAGGCGGGTACCTTCTTCGACGCGGCGCGTTCACGTCGCCACTCCTTGAGCGCGACCAACAAGCCCTCGTCGAGATCGGACGGGCAGTCGGCGCAGCGACCCAGCAGGGTCGCGGTGGAGTCGATGAGGCGGGATCCGCACACGCGGCAGATGGGGCCGCGACGGGGTTTGCGTTTCGAGTCCGGGGCGATCCGGGACGCCGGCGAATCGTCGGGGACGATGTCGGCGAGGAAGCGCGATCTGCGCCGTGCACGACCACCCTCGTTGCGGGCCACCGCCCACGAGATGTGCAGATGCTCGCGGGCGCGGGTGATACCGACGTAGAACAGTCGCCGTTCCTCCTCGACCTGCTCGGTCGACGCCTTGATGGCCTGGCTGATGGGCAAGGAGCCCTCGGTGAGACCCACCAGGAACACCGCGTCCCATTCGAGGCCTTTGGCGGCGTGCAGCGACGACAGCGTGACGCCCTGCACCGTGGGTGGGTGCCGGGCCTGCGACCGGGCGGCGAGTTCGGCGACGAGATCGTGCAGGGTGAGTTCCGGGTTTTCGGCCACCATGTCGTCGGCGAGCCCTGACAGCGCCCGCAACGAATGCCACCGGGCGCGAGCCTGGGCGCCCGACGGCTCCTCGGCCGTCATGCCGAGCTCGGCCAGCACGGATCCGACGACGGTCGGCACGTCGACGCCGTCGCGGACTCCACGCTCTGCCGCGGCGGTCAGCTGCCGCATCGCCTGCCGCACCTCGGTGCGGGTGAAGAAGGCCTCACCGCCGCGCACCTGGTACGGGATTCCGGCTTCGGTGAGCGCTTGCTCGTGGTTCTCCGATTGGGCGTTGATCCGGTAGAGGATCGCGATCTCCGATGCTGGCACACCTTGGGCGATCAGCCGCTTGATCGCGGCCGTGACGCCCGCCGCCTCCGCGGGCTCGTCGTCGTATTCGGTGAACTCCGGTTCCGGCCCGGAGGGGCGTTGACCGACCAGTTGCAGCCGGGTTCCGGCGATGCGCCCGCGGCCGGCACCGATGACCCGGTTGGCCAGGCTCACCACCTCCGGTGTGGACCGGTAGTCGCGCTCGAGGCGGACCACCGACGCCTCGGGGAATCGTCGGCCGAAGTCCAGTAGGTAGCGGGGGGTGGCACCGGTGAAGGTGTAGATGGTCTGATTGGCGTCGCCGACCACGGTGAGATCGTCCCGGGCACCCAGCCAGGCGTTGAGCAAGCCCTGCTGCGCGGGTGTCACGTCTTGGTATTCGTCCACCACGAAGCAGCGGTAGCGGGAACGGAACTCCTCGGCCAGTCCCGCATCGGACGCGAGGATCTGGGTCATGTAGATCAGCAGATCGTCGAAGTCGAGGAGACGATCACCGTCGGGTGAGACCTTTGCGTCCTCGTAGGCGGCGTAGACCCGCGCCACCTGCTCGGGCGGTGCGGGAGTGTCGCGCAGGGCCCGGGTGACCGCATCGGCGTAGCGTTCCGGCTCGATCAGCGACGCCTTGGCCCACTCGATTTCCGACGCCAGGTCGCGCACGGTGTCGGTGGAGGTGTCGAGACCTCCACGACGCGCGGCGCGCGAGACCACCGGGAACTTGTTGTCGAGCAGTTCCCATTGCAGCGTGCCGAACGCCCGGGGCCAGAAGTAGCGCAGCTGACGCATCGCCGCCGCGTGGAACGTCTGTGCGGCCACGCCGGGACCCTCGCCCCCGCCGACCCCGAGCGAGCGTAGTCGCGACCGCATCTCGCCGGCCGCGCGCGCGGTGAAGGTCACCGACAGCACCTGACCGGGATTCACCTGGCCGCCGTCGATCAGATACGCGATGCGACGCGTGATGGTGCGGGTCTTACCGGTGCCCGCACCGGCAAGCACACACACCGGGCCGCGCGGCGCGGTGACCGCGGCACGCTGTTGGGGATCGAGGCCGTCGAGAATCGACCGATCGCGGCGCGAGCGGGTACTGGTTGGCGGAGATTCGGGCACGGGTTCCACTATCGCACCCGCCTCCGACGCTGTTCGTCCGCCGCGGGCGGTCTGTGGATGACCCGGGATGACCGGCTGATCAGACGCCCAGCTTGGCCTTGACGTCGGCGATCGACGGATTGGTGGCGGTGGTGCCGTCGGCGTAGCGGACCGTGGGTACCACGTGATTGCCGCCGTTCACACTGCCGACGAACTCGGCCGCGTCCGGGTTGAGTTCGATGTCGACCTCCTGCCAGGTGACGCCGAGGCTGCGCAGACCGGTCTTCAGGCGGCTGCAGTACCCGCACCAGCTCGTGGTGTACATCGTCAGCTCACCGGAGTCGGACACACGGCCCGAAGCGTCGTCGTCGATCACATTGCTCATGGGTGCTGTAACAACGAGGGGCCGGTCGGTGTTCCGAACCAGTGCTGATGGAGCTCCCACGCTGGTCGAGCCCCCACCGCTGATCGAGCCGCCACCGCTGATCGAGCCGCCACCGCTGATCGAGCCCCCACCGCTGGCCGAGCCCCCACCGCTGGTCGAGCCGCCACCGCTGGTCGAGCTGCCACCGCTGGTTGAGCTGCCACCGCTGGTTGAGCTTGTCGAAACCACTCGAACGCGAATACAACTGGGACGTTTACGCGCGGCAACGACAATTATTGTCGTCGCCTCGCACAGCCGTCCCATCTGTGTCACCACCGACGGGGCGGGAGTGATCTCGACAAGCTCGATCAGCGGCGGGGCAGGCTCGATCAGCGGCGGGGCAGGCTCGATCAGCGGCGGGCAGGCTCGATCGGCGGCAAGGCACGCTCGACCGGGATCTGGGCACGCTCGACCCGGATCTGGGCACGCTCGACTACGAAGTGGGCACGCTCGACTCGAGAGGCCCGCGAGCCCAGGCGGTGATCAGGGCGTGCGCGATCGAGATCGATCCCGGCAACAACAAGCGCGGAGGCGGTCCGTCGTGATCAACGGGGGTCACGCGACGCACCCATTCGTTGCCGCGATCGAGGGCCTCGCGCACCTCGTCGCGATGGAACCACTGCGCATCGCCGATCTCGCCGTCGAGAAACCGTAGCGGTTCGTCGGGATCGCCGATCGCGGAGAATCCGAGCATCAGGGACCGCGGGAAGGGCCACGGCTGACTGCCGAGGTAGCGCGCATCACGCACGGTGATGCCGACTTCCTCGTGCACCTCACGGATCACGCACTGCTCCAACGATTCTCCGGGCTCGACGAAGCCGGCGAGAGTGGAATACCAGCGTTCGGGCCACACCGCCTGGCGGCCGAGCAGGATACGGTCGGCACCGTCATGGACCACGGTGATGATGGCCGGATCGGTGCGCGGAAACTCGTCGGCGCCGGTCACGGTGTTGCGTCGCACCCAGCCTGCGCGGGCCGGCGCGGTGGGGCTGCCGTCCACGGGCGAGAAGCGGGCCGACGTGTGCCAGTTCAGTACGCCCAATGCGGTGGCGAGCAGACCGGCCTCGTCCGGATCGAGGCGGTGCGCCCCGCGACGGGGGTCCTGGGTGGGTCCGTCGGCATGGTCGGTGCGCAGTGCCCACAGGTCGGTGTCGGTATGCGCCAGGAACACCGCGTCGGCGGGCGGGTCGTCGGCCACCTCACTCGACGGCACCCAGCGCAGCGCGCCGTCGGCGGTCACCGGGTATCGGCCGGAACCGTCGATCCGCAACACCAGGGCGGTGGGCCACCCCGAACGGATGCGGTCGGGCTGATCGCGGATCTCGTCGGCACGGTCAAAGGTGGCGCGGGACAACAACGGTGGACTGTCGAACACGAACTCGGCCATGTGACACTTTCTACTCCCCGGTCGGTCCTACTCCGCGGTCAGTCGCCCGACTGCCCCTTGCGGACGTAGAGAAGCCGGTCACCGGCCTCGATCTGTTCGACCTCCATGTCGTCCACACGGTGCAGCACGCCGTTGCGGACGACGCCGAGCACGATGTCGCGGGTGTGCACGGGAGATCCGCCGGTCTCGGTGGGATCCACCTCACGTTCGGCGATGGCGTAGCCGGCATCGGGCGTCAGCAGGTCTTCGATCACCTCCACCACCGACGGCGTCATCGTGGCGATTCCCAACAACCGTCCCGCGGTCTCCGAGGACACCACCACCGAGTTGGCGCCCGATTGCCGCATCAGGTGGGTGTTCTCGGATTCGCGGATGGACGCGACGATCTTGGCGCGCGGGTTCAGTTCGCGTGCGGTGAGCGTCGCGAGGACAGCGGTGTCGTCACGGTTGGTGGCCACCACGATGCTCGCTGCGTGCGCGACACCGGCGAGCCGCAGCACGTCGGACTTGGTGGCGTCGCCACGCACGGTGACCAGTCCGTCGGATTCGGCGGCCTCGAGCACTCCTGTGTCACTGTCGACCACCACGATGTCGGCCGGCTTGATGCCGTCACCGATCATCGCGTCGACGGCGGTGCGTCCCTTGGTGCCGTAACCGATGACCACGGTGTGATTGCGCAAGTTGTTCCTCCAGCGCTGGATCTTGAGTGCCTGCCTCGACCGTTCGGTCAGCACCTCGAGCGTCGTACCGATCAACACGATCAGGAACAACACGCGCAGCGGGGTGATGATGAGCAGGTTGATAACACGGGCAGTGGGAGTCAGCGGCGCGATGTCACCGTAACCGGTGGTCGATAACGTCACCGCGGAGTAGTACAGGGCGTCGAGGAAGGACAGTGGATTGTCTTGCACGTCGCTGTAACCGTCGCGGTCGAGATACACCACGGTCGCGGTGAAGAAGAGCGCCACGATGGCGAAGATGACGCGCTTGCCGATGGCCCGACCCGGGCTCTGCTGCAGTTCGGGGATGCGGACCACACCCACCAGGGCGTAATCGGGGCCCTCGGACAAATCGGAGCCACCCCATCGGCGCCGGAACCGGCGGGCCGCCATCAGTCCGGCCGCCGGCGTCGGTTGCCGGCGCGCGGGTCGCCGGTCCACGGATGAATCACAGAGTGGAATCTAGCCCATCAAGGTGGAATCCGGGTCGATCACCGTCGCCCGGTCAGGGGGCGAGAAGCGCGGCGAGCGCAGCACGATCGGGTAGCTCGTCGGGCTCGAGGGTGAAACCCGAACGCACGTAATGGAATGCCGCACGCACGCGTTCGGCCGGTACCCCGGCGAGCTGCGCCCAGGCGAGCCGGTAGGCGGCGAGCTGGATGTCGAGCGATGCGCGTGCCGACGGTTCGGGGACCGCTCCGGTCTTCCAGTCGACCACCAGCCAGGACCCTCCCTGTTCGGCGAACACCGCGTCGATCCGACCACGGATCACGGTGGTGCCGATCACCGTTTCGAAGGGCACCTCGACCTCGCTCGGTGTCCGCGCGGCCCATCGCGACGCCAGGAACGCGTCCCGCAGCGTGTCGAGGTCGGCGTCGGGGGTGGCGGTGGAATCGGCGGCACCGGGGAGTTCGTCGATGTCGAGCAGACGGGTGGCCCCGAACCAGCGTTCCACCCAGGCGTGAAACGCGGTGCCGCGCCGCGCCGTCGGATTGGGCCGGAAGGGGGTCGGCCGACGCAGCCTGCGGGCGAATTCCCGTTCGTCGGTGTCGAGGTCGACGAGCTGACTGACCGACAGGTGCGAGGGCAGCGTGACGTCGACAACGGCCTGGTTGCCGCGCCGATGCTCGTCGAGCAGGGCCGCCGCCTCGGCCCGCCACGCGGCGACCTCCTCACCCCTGCCATCGGCGGCTCCGGCTGCGTTACCGGCGCCCATCGTGTCGGTGCTTGTGGTGTCGAACAGGGCCGGGGCCTCGCGCCTCGAGATGGCGTTGAGCACGAGATCGGCCGCAGCGGTGACCTCGGTGCGACGCGTGCCGAGCCGGTCGAATGGCCACGGTTCGAGCACCGCGCGTTCGGCGAGCGGATTGGTGGCCCCGTCGGGCGGGTGCGGGGCCATGACGTCGACCGTCATGCCCGCCGAGTCGAAGTCCGGGTCGGCGATCGATGCGGTGATGATCTCGAGGAGTTCGTCGAAGAACTCCGACCCGCCGCGGGGCTTGTCCCTCGTTTCCGACCAGTGATGCGCCGAGATCAGCAGTTCGCGGCGGGCGCGGGTGAGCGCCACATACAGCAGCCGTCGATCCTCCTCGAGCCTGCGTGCGTCGATGTCCTCCTTGTGCTCCTGCAGTGCATCGGCGAATTCCTTGCGGTCGCCGACACCGGAGATGTCGAACACCGGGAAACCCTCGCCGGTCCCGGGTTCGGCGAGGTCGCCGCGCAGCGGGCCGGGCAGTTCCTTGGCGCTGCGCAGCCAGGTGGTGTCGGCCTTGCCGCCGGGGAAGATGCCGTCGGCGAGATGCGGAATGGCCACCACGTCCCATTCCAGTCCCTTCGCGGCGTGCACGGTCAGGATCTGCACCCGCTGTTCGGCCACCTCCACCCGACCGGGTTCGAGTCCCTTCTCGATGGTCTCGGCCGCCTCCAGAAAGGCGAGCAGCCCGGGTAGGTTGGCGCCCGGACGTTCCGCATAGTGCGTGACGTACTCCGCGAACGCGTCGAGATGCTCACGGCCGCTGATGGATCCGCGCATACGGCGGGCACGGATCTGTGCCTCCACGCCGACGCCGATGGTGTTCTCGACGTCGGCCACGAGCTCGGGCAGCGGTTGCCCGATACGTCGGCGCAACGATTCGAGCTGTCCGCCCAACGCCCGGATGCGAGCGAATCCCACGTCGCTGTACGCGTCGGGCGGACCGGGGTCGACGATGGCGTCGGCGATGCCCGCGCGGTCGACCACCTCGGTCGGCAGCACCGCGTCGAGGGCGGCGTCGAGTTCTTCACGACTGGTGACCACACCGGTCGCCGCTGCCGCACCCCGGGCCGCCAGCGTGGTGGCGCGCCGCCACAGTGCCGCGATGTCGGCGGCGCCGAGCTGCCACCGCGCACCGGTCAGCAGACGCATCGCCGCGGTGCCCGCCATCGGGTCGGCCATCACGCGCAACGTCGCGACGATGTCCTCGATCTCCGGCACGTGCAGCAGCCCACCGATGCCCACGACCTCGGCGGGGATGCCTCGTGCCTCGAGTTCGGCGGCCAACGGCGCCGAATCCTCGTTGCGCCGCACCAGGATCGCCACCGTCGGCGGGTCGGTGCCGTCGCGTTCGGCATCGCGGTAGCGACGTTCCACCTGGTCGGCGAGCCAGGCACGTTCGGTGAGCACGGTGTCGGTGAGCGCGATCGCCACCGTGCCGGCGGGAGCGTCGGGCGCCGGACGCAGCACGCTCACCGGGATCCCGCGTCGCCGTAACTCGTCGGACGTCTCGTTGGCCAGGTGCAGCGTGTGTGCGGGATTGCGCCAGCTGGTCAGCAATTCCAGCCGCTGAGCCGGGCTACCGTCAGCGCGCGGGAAATCGGTGGTGAAGCGCGGCAGGTTGGCCGCCGATGCACCACGCCAGCCGTAGATCGACTGGATCGGATCGCCGACCGCGGTGACTGCGATACCCGATGCGCGGTCGGTGCCGCCGGGCCGCCGCCCGAACAGGGTGGCCAGCAGAATGCGCTGCGAGTGACCGGTGTCCTGGTACTCGTCGAGCAACACCGCGCGAAATGTCCGGCGTTCGGCGCCAGCGACCTCCGGATGCCGCTGCACCAACTGCGCGGCCAGCGACATCTGGCTGCCGAAGTCGAGGGCGGACTGCTCACGCATCGCGGCACGCAGGGCGGCGACCATCGGGATGAGTTCACGCCGTTCGTCGATGACCTCCTGGATCTTGAGCAGTTCCTTGTTGGGGTTGGCGTGCTGTCGGGGCCCCTTCGGCAGCACGTCGACCATCGACCGCAGGTCGTCGCCCCAGGCCATCAGATCATCGAGTTCGACGAGATGCTCGGCCATTTCACCGTGCAGTCGCAACACCGCCTCGGTGACCGAGGCGGGCACCTTGGTGGTGTGCAGCGGCCCGGTCCAGGTGGCGACGATGCCGAAGGCGAGCTGCCACAGTTCGGTTTCGCTCAGCAACACCGAACCCGGTTCCACCGGCAGCAGCAGACCGTAGTCGGCGATGAGCCGACCCGCGTAGGCGTGGTAGGTGCTGACCTCGGGGTCGGCGCTACGCAACCGCGACGCCAGCGACCCGTCGGGGTCCCACCCGATCAGCGCCGGCGACGCGGCAAGCGTCGACAGCCGGCGGCGGATGCGGGCACCGAGTTCGCTCGCCGCCTTGCGGGTGAACGTCAGCCCCAGGATCTCGTCGGGCGCCACGATGCCGTTGGCGACGAGCCACACCACCCGCGACGCCATCGTCTCGGTCTTACCCGCTCCCGCACCGGCAACCACCAGGACGGGCTCGGCGGGCGCTTCGATCACCGCCACCTGCTCCGGTGTGGGGTTGGGCAAACCCAGCGCCGCGGCCAGCGACGTCGCCGAGATCAGCGTTGTGCGCGTGAGTGATTCAGTCATCGATCACCGCCTTACCGGGCAGTTGCGCCGGACAGCTGGTGACCAGCGGGCAGTGCCCGCAGCCCGGGTTGGGGGTGGCGTCGAACACCGGACCGATGCTGGCGCGTGCCGCCGACCGCACCACCGTGATCCACTCGTCGAGGAGTTCCGGGGTCAACGGTTCCTGCGACCGCTCGGCGGCACCGGTGGACCGGTTCTCGGCCGAGACGTAGACGAGCCGACCGCCGCCGGGTTCCACCCGACCGTCGGATCCGGCGGGAAACCGCGACGACCCGCCATGGGCGAGTGCCACCTGATAGGCGGCGAGCTGCGCGTGCGCCTGCGCGTCGGCGTGGGAGACCGCGGCTTTCGCGGTCTTCACGTCCACCACCACGGGACGGCCCGAGTGATCGGATTCGAGGCGGTCCACCCGGCCGCGCAACCGCACCGCCGGGTCGTCTCCGTCGGCGGCCACCGTCCCGTCGATCGCGGACTCCACTCCCACCTCCCGCAGGTCATCGCGGGAAAGACGCAGCCACTCACGGAAATTGGTCAGCATGGTCTCCGCGCGGGCGAGTTCGTGCGCCGAGTACCACGCCGCCCCGGTGTCGACGCGATCCCAGATGCCGCGCAGGGCCGCGGTGACCTCGTCGGGTTCGATGTTGCCCGCAACGGCCTGCACCAGGGTGTGCACCAGGCTGCCCGCGATGGCCGGTGTGCCGTCGGCGTCACGTCCGCCGTTGCGTTCGAGCATCCAGCGCAACGCGCAGGTGGTGAGGTTCTCGATGTTCGACGGCGACAACGTGACCGGCCCGTCGTCGGGCCGCCACAGCGGAGCGTCGGTACTCGGTCCGGCCAAGCCGAACCAATCCCGGGGATGCGCACCCGGAATATCCGAATCCGCCAGCTGGGCAAGGATTTCGGCGGCGGCACGGGTGCGGTCGTCGGGTTGTGTTCCAGATGCTCCGGCGATCACCACCGACCGCAGCGTCGCAATCAGCGACGGCAACGACAGCACCCGGTCCACGCCCGGATCGAGCGGCAACACCTCGGACATCTCCGGGTCGTGCGCGCCACCGGCCGCCAGTGCCTCGGCGATCTCGGAGACGAATCGCGACGGCGACGCGTCACCGCTACCGTCCTCGACCGCGGTGACGAGCAGCCGACGTCGCGCCCGACTGCACGCCACCAGCAGCAACCGGCGCTCGTCGGCCAGCGCTCCGGCACTGCGTGCGACATGCCCGATCCCTTCCGGGTCGAGACCGTCGAGGATGTCGACGAGGTCGGCGGTGCCCAGCACGCTGCCGCGACTGCGCAGCGACGGCCACAATCCGTCGAGCACTCCGGGGACGGCCACCACGTCCCATTCGCGACCGGCGGCGGCGTGCGCGGACAGCACGGTCACCGAATCCGTTGCCGCGACCGGCGTCCGGCTGTCCCGCGGGATCTGCAACTGCCCGAGATAGTGGACGAACGCGCCCGGCCCGGCGGCGGGCAGCGTGTCGGAGAAGTCGGCGGCCGCCTCGAACATCGCCATCACCGCGTCGAGGTCGCGGTCGGCCTGCTCACCGGCGGGCCCCCCGCGCAGGGCTGCGGCCGCCCAACGCCGCTCCAATCCCGTTGCCTGCCAGGCCGACCACAACGTCTCCTCGATCCCGCGATGCGCACGATGGGTCCGTGCGGCGTCGCCGATCACGTCCAGCACCCGTCGCAACGGTTCACTCTCGGTGTCGGTCAGCGCATCGAGATATCCGCGCGCCACCTCGGGATCGAGCAGGGCACGGCGCAGGGAGGTGAGCGAATCACCCTGTGCCGCATCGGTATCGCCGGCACCGGCGGAAACCATGTCGGCTGCCGCCTTTTCGTCCGCACGCCGGATGCCGCGCCGCAGGCGCCGCATCGCAGCGGGGTCGGCGGCACCGATGGGCCCGGTGAGCGCCGTCACGGTGTCGTCGATGGTGAAATCTTCGGCATCGGGGTCGGCATCCGAACGCGCGGCGACGGCCCGCAACACGGTCATCAGCGCGATCACCGACCGCTGCCGGTGAATGGGCAGATCGGTGGTGGGGGTGGTGAGTGGCACGCCGGCCGACCGGAACGCGCGACGCAACGCGGGCAACGCGAGATGCACCGATCGCACGATCACCGCCATCTCCGACCAGGCGATCCCGTCGAAGAGATGCGCACGGCGCAGCAGGTCGGCGACCGCGGTGGCCTCCTTGGCCGCCGACGAGAAGACGCGCACCGCAGCGCCACCGGTGTCATCGCCACCGGCCCCATCATCGCCGGTCACGGCGTCGATGCGCTCCGACTGCGGGTACGGATGTGGTCGCGCCCCGGGCAACCGCGCCGCCAGGGCGCGGCCGACCACGCCGATCGCGGGATGCGACCGGAAATCGACGTCGAGAACCACGTCACGCTGGTCCCCGCGCGCGGCCAGCTCGTCGGCGAAACGCGGGCTCGCCCCGCGGAAACCGAAGATGGACTGATCGGTGTCGGCGGTGATGATCGTGGAGTCGGTGCCGGTGCCGACGAGACGGACCAGCTCGGCGGCCTGCGGATCGAGATGTTGGGCATCGTCGACGATCAGGTGGCGGATGCGGGCGCGCTCGGCGCGCAGCAGGTCGGGATCGGTCGCGAACGCCGACAGCGCGGAACCCACCAGTTCGGCGGCATCGACCGCCGGCGCCGACGCCCCGGGAGTCTCGAGTCCCACGGCGCCGCGCAACAGCATGTTCTGCTCGTACTGGGCATACGCGCGAGCCGCCGCCGTCCATTCCGGACGCTTGTGCGTGCGCCCGAGCGCGGCAAGTTCCTCGGGGCCCACACCCCTTTCGGCCGCGCGCATCATCAAGTCGCGCAACACCTGGGCGAACCCGTCGGTGCCCAGTGCCGGACGCAGATGCGTCGGCCAGTAGTCCGCGCCGTCCTCGATGTCGCCGGCCAGCAGTTCACGCAACACGACGTCCTGCTCGGAGCCGGTGATCAGCCGGGGCGGCGGGTTGCCGTGGGCGGCGGCCTGCAACCGCAGGATCGCAAAAGCGTACGAGTGGACGGTGCGCACCAGCGGTTCCCGCAGCGCGCCCGTGGCCCCGTCACCATTCACACCCCCAGCGTCACCAGCACCACTCACATCACCACCGGCCAGCACCCGGCGGGTGATCTCCTCGCGCAGTGCGACCGCCGCACGCCTGCTCGCCGCGAGCACCAGGATCGACTCCGGATCGACGCCGGGGGTGCGTAACCGCGCCACCGCGGCATCGCCGACCAGCGACGTCTTTCCCGTCCCCGGACCGCCGTGCACACGCCACGGTCGCCAACCGGGCGCGGTTCCGGTCGCGGGCACCGCACCGTCGATCACCGCCTGCGCGTCGGCGGCCCACCGTCGCACCCCGAGCCGATCGTCCGACGGCGCGACGAGATGGGCGCGCAACGCCGTGCCGCCCCGTACCGTCTTCTCGCCCCGCTGCGCACCGCCCGGTCGCGGCGCCCCCGTTCGTCGAGCCACGTGTCCATCGAATCACGCGCCGCCGACACCCTACGATCGGACGATGCCGTCGTTGCAGACCTACACCTTCGGACCCGAGGACGGCCCGGCGGTTCTCGCCCTCCACGGCCTCACCGGCCACGGCCTGCGCTGGGCGGATCTGGCCGAGAATCACCTGCCGCAGGCTCGCGTGGTCGCCCCCGATCTGCTGGGTCACGGACGCTCCCCCTGGCGTCCACCCTGGGGATTCTCCGAACACCTCGACGGTCTCGAGCAGGTGGTCACCGAGCACATTCCCGAGTCGGAATCCTTTGTCTTGCTCGCTCATTCGTTCGGCGGTGCACTGGCGGTGCGACTGGCGGAGCAAGTGGCCGGCCGGGTGCGGGGCATCGTGCTGCTCGATCCCGCACAGGGACTCGATCCCACCTTTGCGCTCGAGGTGGCCACCGACAGCCTCGACCACTGGGACTACGCCGACGCCGATGCCGCTCGCGCCGCCAAACGTCATGAGGGTTGGGGTGAGGTGCCCGCGCATCTCCTCGAGCGCGAGATCGCCGACCACCTGATACCGCGTCCGCACGGGCGGATGGGCTGGCGGATCAGCGCCCCGTCGGTGGCCACGGCGTGGAGCGAGCTGACGCGTCCGGCCGTGCTGCCCCCGCCGGGAATCCCAACCGACGTGGTGATCGCCGACCAGGTGGACCCGCCGTTCGTCCGTCCCGCGTTCATCGCCGCCTGCACCGCCGAACGCCCCGAGGTCCGGTTCCATCACGTCGACTGTGGGCACATGGTGCCGTTCCTGGCACCCGATCTCTGCGCAGACCTCGTCCGCGCCATGCTGTGACGACCCGCATGAAGCGCCGACCGGACGCGGCGGCCACCCCGAGCACTCTCCTGGATTAGGGTCGCCTAACCTCAGAGTGGAGAACCTTCCGCTCGAGAGGAGAGTCATGCCCACCACCGGTGCAGCAGGTATCCGATCGGCGCTACGGCGCCGCGCGCGGACCACCACACCGATCACCACCGCCCTCCGGGTCGACGAGATCGTTCCGGTTTCGCCGGGATTCCTGCGGGTGTCGGGCACGGTCGGCGCCGAACTCGACGGCTACCGTGCCCTGCCTGCGGATGCGTTCAAACTCGCCTTCGAACCCGATGACGCCGGTTCGCCCCGCTACCGTGCGTTCACTGTGCGTCATTTCGATCCCGAAACGCGCGGCCTGGTGTTCGACATCGCCCGCCACGACGGCGGCCTGGCACTCGACTGGCTGGCCGGGGACCCGGTGGGCAAGCAGCGGACACTGCACGGCATGAGACCCGACTGGGCCGCCGTACCGGGCGCCACACACCACCTGCTGATCGGTGACGCCACCGCGCTGCCGGCCATCGCGGCGGTTCTCGAACACCTCCCCGCCACGTCGGTCATCGACGTCGTCGTCGCCCTGGCCCATCCCGCCGACACCGACCTGCTGCCGGACCATCCCGGCGCCGAGATCACCGTGGTCGAATCGATTTCTGCGGCCGTCGACCTCGTTCCACGCACCGTCGCCACCGGTGGGCATCCCCAGACATGGGTGGCCGCGGAGGCATCGCAGGTGCGTCGCGTACGCGCACACGCGCTGTCGCAGTGGCACATCGACCGCGACGATCTGCTGGCCCGCGCCTATTGGAAACAGGGACAGTCGGCCACCGAATCCGACGACCGCGCGATGGGCACCTTCCAAGCGGCGGCCGCCCAGGGCCGCGACCTCGCCGACCCCGACCTGGTCGAGGAGATCGAACTCGCCTGAGCGGCCTTACCATCGCGGCATGGCTTCGGTGACCGACGACGACGTGGAACGGGTCCGCGTCCTGGTGGCGGCGATTCCCGCGGGCATGGTCACCACCTACGGTGACCTCGCCGCGGCGGCCGGGCTCTCCTCGGCGCGCATCGTCGGCTGGATCATGCGGACCGATTCCGCCGACCTGCCCTGGCACCGGGTGATCTCGGCGTCGGGCCGCCCGTCGACGCATCCGGCGGAACGTCAACTCGACCTGCTACGCGCCGACGGCGTACCCATCCGCGACGGCCGCGTGCTGCTGCGGGAATGCCGCTGGGTGATCGATACGCCCTGACCGGGACCGACGCGTCGGCGACGATCTCGGCGGGCGGGATGAGAATCACCCGTTTCGCGGTTTGGCAGATCATGGGGACAACCGGTCGCTACGGCACGGGCAACGAGCAGTTGGGTGCCGAGCGACCGGATACCGGGCAGTCGTTGCGGCGCGGAGGCGATACGTTGCGTTCGCTGCTGCGCAGCCAGACCACCGGCAGTGCCCTCCTGGTTGTCGCGGTGGCCGCCGCGCTGGTGTGGTCCAACGTGTTCCCCGCGTCGTACGAGACGACCTGGGCGGCAGAGCTGTCGATACGCCTGAGCGGCCACGAGGTCACCCGGTCGCTGCGCGAGTGGGTGAACAGCGGCCTGATGACGGTCTTCTTCGTCGTCGTGGGTTTGGAGGCGCGACGCGAGTTCGACCTGGGCGAACTGCGTGAACGCGCCCGATTCGTGATGCCGCTGGTGGTCGGCCTGACGGCGATGGCCCTGCCGGTCGGCATCTTCGTGGCGCTCAACACGCACTCGGGTGCCACCCATGCGTGGGCCGTCGCGATGTCCACCGACACCGCCGTCGCGCTCGGGGTACTCGGAGTGCTCGGGGACGGGATCGGGGACCGCCTGCGGGTCCATCTGGTGACGATCCTGGTGGTCGATGACCTCGCCTCGGTCCTCGTGATCGCCACGGTGTACAGCAGCTCGGTCTCCTGGCCCAATCTTCTTGTCGCAGCATCCATCTTCGCGGTGATGCTGGTCCTGGCATGGTCGGGCGTCAATCGGCTGCTGCCGTTCACCGTGCTGACGTTCGCACTGTGGGCGACGCTGTTCGGCAGCGGCGTCGACCCGATCGCCGCCGGACTGCTCGCCGGACTGCTGGCCTCGGCTTATGTGCCGCGACGCGATCGCCTCGAGAACGCAACCGCCACCTTCCGGGCCTTCCGCGAGGAACCGACGCCCGAACTGGCTCGCACCGCGACGGTTGCGGTCGCGGTCACCCAGTCGATGAACGCACGCCTGCAACGCATCTGCGTACCGTGGAGCACCTTCCTGGTGGTTCCGCTATTCGGGTTGTGCAACGCGGGAGTGCGGATCGACGGCAGCGCACTGCGCGGCGCGGCGACCTCACCGATCACCTGGGGAATCGTGATCGCGATGCTGCTCGGCAAACCACTCGGCCACCTGATCGGCACGGGGGTGGTCGCCGCGGTGAGCCGCGGACGAATCCGGTCATCGGTCGGTGGTGGCGGAGTCCTGGTCGCGGGATTCGCCGCGGCCGCGCCGTTCACCCTGTCCCTGCTGATCGCCGATGTGGCCCTGGGCGGACCGGGTCGCAGCGGTGATCGCCTCGCGGAGGCCAAGATCGGCATTCTGCTGGCGGCACTGCTGGCCACGGTGCTCACCGCGGTGGTCGGGCGGATGATTCGGCGTCTGCCCCGCGCACGTCGCGCCCGGCTACTGCTGGGTACCGCGAGCGGACTGACCGATCTCAACGATCCGGTGGACGAGGGCGACGACCACATCCGGGGCGCCGTCGACTCCGACGTCACGGTGGTCGAATACGGCGATTTCGAATGCCCGCACTGTGGGCAGGCCGAGTTCGCCGCCCGGCGCGAACTCGCCGAGGACCGCCGGGTCCGCTACGTGTGGCGACACCTGCCGCTCACCGACGTGCACCCGCACGCACAACTCGCCGCCGAGGCCGCCGAGGCCGCTGCGGCGCAGGGCGCGTTCTGGGAGATGCACGATGTGCTCCTCACCAATCAGGACGACCTGAGCATGCGTGATCTCGTCGGCTATGCACGCGAATTGGGACTCGACGTGGATCGGTTCACCGCGGAACTGACCGGTGGGGTGCACCGCGACCGGATCGACCGCGACGTCGAATCCGCCCTGCGCAGCGACGTGGCGGGCACCCCGACATTCTTCGTCAACGGCCGACGCCACTACGGCGCTTACGACTCCGACTCGGTGCGCGACGCGGTAGGGCAGGCACGCGACAAGGCGCTGGCCACGGCCGGACGCCGGTGATCGCGGCTCGGTCCGTCGGCGTCACACCATCAGGCGCACGAGATCGACAACACGGGCCAGACCCGGCAGAGCGCCGGCGGTGGACCGCGGGTGCAGGGCATGCACCGCAAGCCGGAACATGGTGGCGCGCAACATCATCTGCGGCCATTCCGGCTGGTCGGACCATCGCTGCACCAGGTCCTCGTCGGCGCCGCCCCACGCCAGCGAATCGACCACCACCACGGCAGCCGCCCACGACGCGGGCCGCCAGTACGGCACGATGTCGGTGATCCCCGGGGCGGCCGCACCGGCGAAGAGCACGGTGCCGAACAGGTCGCCGTGCACCACCTGCGACGGCAGGTCCACCGGTGTGCGCAGCGTGGCAAGCGTCTTGAGCATCGCCACGCTCTCGCGGCCGTCCTCGGTGGCGGGCTCGGGCATCGCTGCGGCCCGCGCCGAACGCAGCGGCACGTCTTCCCACGCCGCCCGGTCGGCGGCGGCGAACACGTCGACGTCGGTGTGCGGTGGTGCGGGCTGCTGCAGCAGGAAGCGGGGACGTTCGAGGTCGACGAGGGCCTCGTGCAGACGCTCGGCCACCGACACCACCTCGTCGTGCCGCGGTTCGGGTGATCCGGCGATGTAGGTGTCGGCGCGCCAGCCGGACACAACGTATCGGCCGTCGGTGGCGCGGAAGGGCCGCGCGATCCGCAGGCCCGCCACGTAGAGGTTTTCGCGCACCGACGCCGACCACGCCGCACGGGCGTGGTCGGGGACCAGGGACAGCACCACCTCGCCGACACGCCAGCCACCGACCCACGAGTCGCCCATCGCGATGGGCGGATGCGCGGTCAGCCCGAACGTGTTGAGCACGTGTTCGGGTGGCTCGACGGTAATCACAGAGGTCACAGTGCAGAGATTACCCAGCGTGGGGCCCATATCGGCGCAGCGACTCGGCCCCGAAAAGGCTCAGTACGTCGGTAGATCCTTGTCCACCTGGTTGGCCCACGCGGTCACCCCGCCCTGCAGATGCCGCGCGTCGGCGAATCCGGCGCGCTTGAGCGCGGCGAGTGCCTCCGCCGAACGGATGCCGGTCTTGCAGTAGAGCACCGTCGGACGGTCCTGCGGAATCTGTGCCAGCGCGGCGCCGGAGAGGATGTCGCCCTTGGGGATCAGGGTGGCGCCGTCGATGTGCACGATGTCCCATTCGACGGGCTCGCGGACGTCGATGAGCGCGAGTTGCTCACCCGCGTCGAGCTTGTCCTTCAGTTCGACGGGGGTCAGCGTCGATCCGGCCGCCGCGAGCGCCGCCTCGTCGGAGACGACTCCGCAGAACTCCTCGTAGTCGATGAGCCCGGTGATCGTCTCGCCCTCGGGGTCCTTGCGGATCTTGATGGTGCGGTAGGTCATGTCCAGGGCGTCGTACACCATCAGACGACCGAGCAGTGGCTCTCCGATGCCGCAGATCAGCTTGATGGCCTCGGTACCCATGATCGAACCGATCGACGCGCACAGGATGCCGAGTACACCGCCCTCGGCGCACGAGGGCACCATGCCCGGCGGCGGCGCCTGCGGGTAGAGGTCGCGGTAATTGATGCCGCGGCCGTCGGGGGCGTCCTCCCAGAACACCGACGCCTGACCTTCGAAACGGTAGATCGACCCCCACACGTACGGCTTGTGCGCCAACACCGCGGCGTCGTTGACCAGATAACGGGTCGCGAAGTTGTCGGTGCCGTCGATGATCAGGTCGTAGGCGGAGAACAGCTCGATCGCACCTTCGGGTTCGAGCCGCTCGTCGTGGATGTTGACGGTCACGTACGGGTTGATCTCCAGGATCGAGTCGCGAGCACTCTCGGCTTTCGGCCGTCCGATGTCGGACTGCCCGTGAATGACCTGGCGCTGCAGATTCGACTCGTCGACGACGTCGAATTCGACGATCCCGATGGTGCCCACCCCGGCCGCGGCGAGGTACAGCAGAGTGGGCGATCCCAGGCCGCCGGCACCGATGACGAGGACTTTCGCGTTCTTGAGCCGCTTCTGCCCTTCCATGCCGACGTCGGGGATGATCAGATGCCTGCTGTAGCGCGCGACCTCGTCGTTGGACAGTTCGGCTGCTGGCGTGACCAGCGGCGGCAAGGACGACACGTGGCGCCTCCAAGAGAGATTGGGGTGGATCGACTTCGGTGGGATCAACGACTCGGGCCGCGAGGGCATTCCCTCACCCCGACGCGGTCAGCGTGTCGGGTACGGCCAGGGGTTGGGCTTGCACACGAACGACGGGTTCGCCTTGATGTCCGGGTCGAGCGCGAGGATCTCGCTGTTGGAGGTGCCGAACGACTGCTGCATCATGATCGGCGCGAGCGCGCCGTTCTCCTTGCAGGGTTCGTGGTGGTCGTAGCCGATGCCGTGGCCGGTCTCGTGGTTGACCAGGTACTGGCGGTAGGCCATGTCGTCGCCCTGATAGGACAGCGCCCCGCGCACCCACCGCGCCTCGTTGAGGGTGACCCGCTTGTCGGGCGGGTAGAAGCATGAGGTCTCGAGCTTGATCTGATAACCGCACAGCTCGCGCGCGGTCGCCGGCGAGGTCAGCGAGATACGCAGGTCGGGGTCATTGGAGTCGACCCGGCGAAACGACACCTTGCCGTCACCGATCCAGCTGCGGCTGTTGGCCAGGGTGGCGTCGACCATCTTCGCGAACGAGCGGTCTCCGCCGTAGTCCTGCGGGTTGACGCCGTTCTCCACCTCCACGGAGTAGGTGTACACCTGCCCGCCCCGGCCCACCTGCGCACCGCTGCCGGCAATCACGCGGAAGGTCTCCTTGCCCTTCTGGGTGAAGGGGCCGCCGTCGGGAAGTGTGCCCGCGGGCAGCGACACCTCTTTGATGGACTTGTTCGGAGCGCCGACCGGCGTGGTCTCGCGGGTGACGTCGGTGTTGCGAGAGGCCACCGGACTGACGTCGGCGCCCGACGCGTCCGACGACGACCCGCCGTCGCGCAGGGTGACCACGATCAACACGATGGTGAGCACCACCAGCACCGGGATCGCGTACGCACGCCAGCCGTAGGTCGACACGAATCTGCCCAGCGCGCTTTGTTTGCGTCGTTCTGGTTGCGCGTCACGGTCGACCCGCTGCCTGCCACGGTCGTCGGTGGGATCCCACCGCGCCCGCAGCGGCTGACCCGGTTCCGGGCGCGGTCGCGGACGCGGTGTCCCGGTGGTGGCCGGCCCGTCAATGGTGACCGCCCTGTCGGTGGTGGCGGACCCGCCGGTGGTGGCACGCGGTGCGCGCGGACCCACGTCCCTGGCCCTGACCCGACCCCGACCGTCCCCGGTCTGCGACTCGCCGGGCCCACCCTCTGTGTGGCTCACGCGTCAACTTTCTCACAGTCGGTCTCCGATTCGGCGGAGGCGACCGGCCGCTGTTCGCCGACCCGGGACGAGACGAACCCGACACTGCTGCCACTGCTGTGACCGCGCACATCACCGCCGACGCGACGCCGAGTAATCTCGTCCTCATGTCTGCTGCCAGCGCCTCACCGCACGCGGGAAGAAACGGGACCCGCCTACCCCGCAGCGCGCGCCGTCGGCAACTGCTCGACGCGGCCAGCGAGATCTTCGTCGAGCGCGGTTACCACTCGGCCGGCATGGACGAGATCGCGGTGCACGCCGGAGTCAGCAAACCCGTTCTCTACCAACACTTCCCGTCAAAGCTGGACCTCTACATCGCGGTGGTCGACTCGCATGCGGAGAAGTTGGTCACCGACGTGAACAACGCACTGCTGACCACCACCGACAACCGCAAGCGCGTCCGGGCCGCCGTCCAGGCGTTCTTCGACTTCATCGACGAGGACAATTCGGGGTATCGGCTCATCTTCTCCTCCGATGCGCTCGATCCCGCCGTAATCCGCCGGGTCGAAGGGGCCACGGAGGCCTGCGTGGACGCCGTCTACGGCCTCGTCATGCACGACTCCGGTCTCGATCCGCACCGTTCGCGCATGCTGGCGGCGGGCCTGGTCGGGGCGAGTCAGGTCAACGCGCGCTACTGGCTCGAGGCCAAACGGCCCATCGACAAGCAGTCCGCGGTCGACACGACGGTCGCGCTGCTGTGGGGCGGGTTGTCCCACGTGCCGATGCAGGACGACGCCGAACTGTCGTCGGTCGACGAGGTCACCGCACCGAACGAGTGAACCGGGCGGTCCCGTCAGGAACCGAAACCGACCCGACGGGTCTCCGAGGCGCCGACCTCCACGTAGGCGATCTTGGTCACCGGGACGAGGAACCGCGATCCCTTGTCGTCGACCAGCGTCAGCAACGGTTCCTTGCCCCCGAGCGCGGACTCGACGGCGGCCAGCGCCTTCTCGCTGCTCAGCGTGGACTGGATGGACAGCTCTCGCGGGCTGTCGGTGATGCCGATCTTGACTTCGACGGTCATGGCCACCCTTCCGTGGTCGCCGCGCGCGGCGGGCGCGCGCGGTGGGAAAACGGATGCCCCGGCATCGACCGGACGCATCACACCCTTGCCGGACAAGGCTAGTGCAGCGTGCGATCGCTCGGACACCGGCTCCGCTGACAGCGAAACGCGCGACCGGTGGTCGTGCGCACCGGCTCGGGTCAACCGAGTCCGAGATCCGCCATGCGCCGCGCGTGGCGGTCGGCGACGGTGTCGAAAAACCCGGCCATGTTCTGCAGCGATGCGGCACCGGCGAACAACAGGTCGGTGACCTCCTCCTCGGCGGCGAGCACCCATTGGGCGTGGGTGATGGCCTCGCCCAGCAGTCGCCGACCCCACAGGGTCAGCGGGGACCGCAATGCGGGGTCGGCGGCGATGGCCGCGCGCACCGCGTCGCGGGCGAACTCCGACCCCCCGGTCGCCGACATCACCTCGGCGACCACCGCGCGGGGCTCGGCCGGCAGCACTCCGGCCAACTCGTTGTACACGTCGGCGGCGAGGCCGTCGCCCACGTACGCCTTGACCAGCGCCTCGTACCAGGTCTTCGGCTTGGTCACCGAGTGGTACTCGTCGAACACCTGCCGGTAGCGCACCACGGCCTCGGTGGGGTCGATACCCCAGCGGGTCACCTCGTCGGCGAGACGTTCGAAATGCTTGATCTCCGAGGCGACCATCCGCGCGATGTTGATGCGGCCGTCCACGTCGGGCGCCATCTCCGACTCCTCGATCAACCGGTAGAACGCCGCGTATTCGCCGGCGAGCAGCACCGCGTACAGCTTCCCGATCGCCGGTGAGTTCTCGTCGATCGTGGAGACCGGAACGGGTTCGGGGGAAGCTGCTGTGGACGACATGAGGCGATGGTAGGCGGCACTCACTGGTTGACCAAGTACACTTGTCGACGGTGCACTGACGCGAACGTGACGTTTCGGCCAACGAGCACGCCCCGACCGGGACACAGTTCCTCGGGGCGGGGTTCACCGGGAATCACAGATCGCGGGCACCGGACATTGTGCGCGCACACATCGAGCCCACGTCCGCCCCACGCGGGGCGAGTCAGCGAGTCACCCGCGACGTTCGTCGCGACGACATCGGGTGGAGCCTTTTCGTGCGTGCTGGAACAGATGCGAAAGGCACACAACATCACATGAGCGAACCCGGAACCGAGACCGACGGCGTGCAGACGACCGTCGTCGACGAGACCCACACCTCCCCCACGTTCGCCGAGCTCGGCGTCGACGCACGCATCGTCGACGCGTTGGCCCGAGACGGCAAGACCCACACCTTTGCGATCCAGGAACTCACCCTTCCGCTGGCGATGGCCGGCGACGATCTGATCGGCCAGGCCCGCACCGGCATGGGCAAGACCTTCGGCTTCGGCGTCCCGTTGCTGCACCGGCTGGTCAACGCGGCCGACACCGGCATCCGCCCGCTGGACAACACCCCCCGCGCGCTGGTCATCGTGCCGACGCGCGAACTGTGTCTGCAGGTCACCGGCGACCTCGCGGTTGCGGCGAAAACCCTCGACGTTCATCTCGACAACGGCGACGAGCGGCCGCTGAAGATCACGTCGATCTACGGTGGGCGGCCCTACGAGTCGCAGATCGCGGAGCTGCGCGCGGGCGTCGACGTGGTGGTCGGTACGCCGGGCCGGCTGCTCGACCTGGCCCAGCAGGGTCACCTGATTCTCGGCAAGGTGGAGATCCTGGTGCTCGACGAGGCCGACGAGATGCTCGACCTCGGCTTCCTGCCGGACATCGAACGGATCATGGCGGCGCTGCCGGAGAAGAAGCAGACCATGCTGTTCTCGGCCACCATGCCCGGCCCGATCGTCACCCTGGCCCGCACCTTCCTGCACCGGCCCACCCACATCCGCGCCGAACACGCCAACGACTCCGCCGTGCACGAGCGCACCACCCAGTTCGTCTACCGCGCCCACGCCCTCGACAAGGCCGAACTCGTCGCCCGCATCCTGCAGGCCGACGGGCGCGGCGCGACGATGATCTTCACCCGCACCAAGCGCACCGCCCAGAAGGTGGCCGACGATCTCGCCGAGCGCGGTTTCTCGGTGGGCGCGGTGCACGGCGACCTCGGCCAGGTGGCCCGCGAGAAGGCACTCAAGAAGTTCCGGACCGGCGAGATCGACGTGCTGGTGGCCACCGACGTCGCCGCGCGCGGTATCGACATCGACGACGTCACCCACGTGATCAACTACCAGAGCCCCGAGGACGACAAGACCTACGTGCACCGAATCGGCCGCACCGGCCGCGCGGGCCGCACCGGCATCGCGGTGACCCTGGTCGACTGGGACGAACTGCACCGCTGGGAGCTGATCAACTCCGCGCTCAAGCTCGGTGTGCCCGAGCCCGCCGAGACCTACTCCACCTCCGAGCACCTGCGCAGCGACCTGGGCATCCCGGAGTCGGCGACCGGCCGGATCGCCGCCCCGAAGCGAGAGCGCACCGACGGTGAGCGCGCCGAACGCCGCCCACGGTCGGGACGCGAGGCGTCCACGCGCACCCGGCGCCGTACCCGCGGCGGCACGACGTCGGGCCGATCATCCGGCTCGGGCCAGGCGTCGGCCACCACGAACGACACCGCCACCAGCGACGGGCCGGCCGGTGACGGGTCCGCGAAGGACGGGTCCGCGAAGGACGGGGCACCCGCCGGCGCGAACCAGGGCTCCGAGGGCGGCTCGGGTGAACCGCGGCGTCGTCGCCGTCGCCGCCGCGGCGGAGCCAAGCGCACCGGCACCGCGACCCATTCCGCCGACGATTCGGCCACACCGGCCACCGCGGCCGCCGGCGAGTAACGACACTCACCTCGAATCGCCGCACCGGAGCGCGCGTGGCCCGAATACTGCCCGAACGACGAACTCCCGTCGATCTGGCGATCAGTGCTGCCATCGTGGTGGTGCTCGTCGTCGCGGGCATCGCCGTCTGGTACGTCAGCCCGGTACGGCACACCGAGGATGCGCGAGCGGCCACCGCTCCACCCGACGTCGCACCGGCGACGAGTGTGCCGACCGGATTCCGGGTTGCCTGGCGCGCCGCGTCGTCCGCCACCGAGACACCTGCCGTGGCCCGGTCGGTGATCGTCAGCGCCGACGGCGGCACGGTCAGCGGCCGCGACCCCGCGAGCGGACGGGTGCTGTGGGAGTACCGGCGCAACCTGCCGTTGTGCACGGCGGCGGCGGCCTGGCGTGCGAGCACCGACGAGATCCTCGCGGTCTACCGCAACTCACGCGGATGCTCCGAGGTCACCGCGCTCGACGCCGCGTCGGGCCGACGGCTCGGCGCACGGACCAGCGACGCCGATGACACGCTGCGCCTGATCACCGATTCCGGCTATGTGGTGGCCGCCGGGCCGACCCGCGTGGAGACGTGGGGATCGAATCTGGTCCGCGGTGTGGAATACGGGCGCGTCAGCGCGCCGGTGAAGCCCGGTGTGCAACCCGGACGAGTCGACTGTCGCATCGAGTCGGCGGCGATCGGCGGCTCACGGATCGCGCTGATCGAACACTGCCGCAACGATCCCGGCTACCGTCTCACCGTGCTCGGAGCGGTTCTCGACAGCGACGAGAAGGTTCAGCAGTTCGGTTCGTCGGTCATCACCAGCGGCACCTCGGGACCGCCGCCGGTGCTGGTCGCGATGAGTGGCTCGGCGATCGCGGTCTACGACGGGGGCGGCAATTCACCCGAGCCCACACCGCCGACCATCCGGGGGTTCAACTCCGACGGTGCGCCGACCACCACCAACACCGTGGAGGGAGGCGCAGCACCGCCGGCCGACAGTGTGGCGCAGGCCGACGACGGGCTGGTGACCTTCTTCACCGGGACCGCCACCGTGGTGCTCAACGGCCAGACGATGCGGCCGATCTACCAGGTACCCGGTACCGCCGGGCCGGGCGAGACGATGGCCGGCCAGTTGTTGCTGCCGACACCGGCGGGCATCAGTGTCCGCGACCCGGCCACCGGCCGGGAGACCCGGTCGATCGCGGTGGCCGACATCGACGGTGGCGACAAGGCCACGGGCACCGTGAGCCTCCGGGTGCTCGGCGATCGCGTCGTCGAGCAGCGCGGTACGACGATCGTGACGCTGGCGCCCGCGGGCTGATCCGCGTCAGCCGAAGTCGAAGCTGCGGACGTCCTCACCGGCGTCCCAGTGCTTCCACAGGTTCTCGGCGAGCTCCCGATATGCGGTGGCGCCCTTGTTCTTTCGTCCGCGCATCACCGACGCCCCGGAGGCCGAGGCCTCCGCGAAGCGCACCGTGCGCGGGATGGGCGGATCGAGGACCGGCAGATCGTAGCGGTCGGACACGTCGGCGAGAACGTCACGACTGTGCGTGGTGCGGGCGTCGAACAGTGTGGCAACCGCGCCGAGCATCTGCAGCGACGGATTGGTGATCTGCTGCACCTCGGTCACGGTGCGCAGCAGCTGCCCCACCCCGCGGTGCGCGAGGGTTTCACATTGCAGCGGCACGATCACCTCGTCGGCGGCGGTCAGTCCGTTGAGGGTGAGCACCCCCAGCGACGGCGGGCAGTCGATGAGGATCACGTCGAAATCCTCCGCGACCTCGTTGAGCGCACGCTTGAGTGCGTACTCGCGCCCCGGACGCATCAGCAGCAACGCCTCGGCGCCGGCCAGGTCGATCGTCGCCGGGAGGAGGGTGACGTTGTCGGCCGTGTCGAGGAGCACGTCGGCGATCTCCTCCTCGCCGAGCAACACGTCGTGTACCGACGTCTCGAGCTGATCCGGATCGTGACCGAGCGAAAACGTAAGGCAGCCTTGAGGATCGAGATCGACGACGAGGACCGAGACATCCAGGTCGGCGAGCGCGGCGCCCAACGACTCCACCGTGGTGGTCTTGGCCACCCCACCCTTTTGGTTGGCAACCGCGAGCATGCGCGTCATGGGCACCACTCTACGGCCGTTGCGTGGCCCACGTCCCGGTCGTCGGTGATACCGGTCGGCGACGTGTATGTGCCCACATCCAGGTGGCGGATTCAGCCGGTCGAGTGTGCCCACATCCGCGTCGAGCGTGCCCGCGGTGGCTCGTCGAACGCTTCTCTGGGCACGCTCAACCAGATTCTGGGCACGCTCAACGCGATTCCGGGCACGCTCAACCAGATTCTGGGCACGCTCAACGCGATTCCGGGCACGCTCGAGCTCAGGGGTTCTCGCCGTCGTCGACGTAGTCCGCAGAGATCCAGCGCAGCGATGCGGGGTGGAACAACAGCACCAGCACCACGATGGTGATCAGCGCCAGCGGCGCCCCGATGTAGGGCACACCACTGGTGAAGAAGTAGTACGACACCCCGAGCAGCAGGATCTGGGCGACCAGCGAGATCGCGCGTCCCCATCGCCGTCCCGACATCAGCGCGACGCCTCCGGCGATCACCGCCCCGAAGATGATTGCCAGCCACGCCGCGGTGCCGTAGCCGTTGTAGGCGGCCGTATGTCCGGTGGCCGCCCGGATCACCAGGATCACCGCGATGGCCACCGCCACCACGCCCTCGGCCGTCGTGACCGCCCCCGCGATCTGTATCTGGCGGGGCGGACGCACCCGGGTCGCATCGCCGTCTCCCTCGGACCCACCGGTGTCGCGGCTGGTCCGGTCACGCTCTGTGCTCACCGCTCCAGCCTATGGGTCGGGTCGCGCGGTGGATGCGGGGGTGATGGCGCGGATCGGCCGGAGACCCCATATCCTCGGATGCCGTGCGCGTCATGCTCATCGTCAACCCGTTCGCGACCGCGACCAGCCCCGCGGGGCGTGACGCACTCGTCAATACCCTCGGGTCCCACGTGCCGGTGGATGTCGAGCACACCACGCACCGCGGTCATGCCGGCGAGCTGGCCGTGCGCGCCGCCCGGCACGGATACGACGTCGTGGTGGTGCACGGCGGTGACGGATCGGTGAATGAGGTGGCCAACGGGCTGCTCGGCCCGCCTGCGGCCACCGCTCGCAACGACGATCGTCCGGCGCTGGCGATCATTCCCGGCGGTAGCGCGAACGTGTTCGCACGGACATTGGGCATCGAGGCCGATCCCCTGCGTGCCACACGCCAGCTCATCGACCTCCTCGACAAGGGCGCCGTCCGGCGGATCGGCCTGGGCTGCACCAACGACCGCTGGTTCCTGTTCAACGCGGGGATGGGTATCGACGCCATCGTGGTACACGCGATGGAGAACAAGCGCGACGCGGGCCGCCGCGCCACCGCGGGACGGTACCTGTGGACCACGGTCGCGTCCTTTCTGCGTCACAGCGCCAGTCCGCTCGAATTCCGCGTCGAGTTCGACGGCCACGCGCCCATCGACGACGTGCGGTTCGCGTTCGTCAGCAACACCACACCGTGGACGTTCCTGGGCAACCACGAGATCCGGACCAACCCGAACACCGACTTCGGCTCTCGACTCGGGGTTTTCGCGTCGACGTCGGTGCGGATTCTGCCCAACCTGCCGGTGGCCCTGCGACTGCTCGCTCATCGTCCCCCGCGGGGGCGACGCCTCATCCGCGACGACGACGTGGCATGGGTGCGTATGCGCGCCGACGAGCCGGTCGACGTGCAGATGGACGGCGACTACATCGGCGCGTTCACCGAGATCGACTTCGGGCACCGACGCGACGTCCTCGACGTCGTCGCCCCGATACCTGCCGACTGACCCCGGACCTGCGAGAATTCCTCGCCAGACGACCACAAACGGCGTAGCATAGAACATCGGCGTGTGAACAAGTGCAGCACCCCCCTCGGCGCCGGTACCGGTCGAGAGTGATATTGCACACGTGTTAACGGAACACCATTGACTTCGGCTGGATTCGTGAAAGTATTCACAAGCAACAGCACGGAAACATTTGGTGTGTCTACGTGAACTGGCGGTTACAACCGCAAAAAGCCCGAAATAGTAGTGAGCGAGTGGTGCGGTGAGCACCTGAAGGAGAAGGAATGGACTGGCGTCACAAGGCAATCTGTCGCGACGAGGACCCCGAGCTGTTCTTCCCGGTGGGAACCAGCGGTCCGGCCATCGCTCAGATCGCCGATGCGAAGCTCGTCTGCGCGCGGTGCCCGGTCACAGCGGAATGTCTGTCGTGGGCCCTCGAGTCCGGCCAGGACGCGGGTGTCTGGGGAGGCATGAGCGAAGACGAGCGTCGTGCGCTCAAGCGCCGTACGGCGCGGACGCGCACTCGCAGCAGCGTCTGATTGCGTTGGCATTCGGCCGCCCGCGAGGCGGCGTAGGGAGACCCGGCTCACGCCGGGTCTCTTTTTTTGCGCGGCCACGGGACAACACCGGGTGCGGATCAGCCCCTCACCAGAGGGGCAGGGTGACCCGGACCTCCGTGCCCCGACCGTCGGGATTGGGGCCCACCTCGAGTTCACCGGCGAGCTCGATCGTCACCAGTGTGTGCACGATCTGCAGGCCGAGCCGCTCGGACTCGGCGAGGACGAACCCACCGGGCAGCCCCGCACCGTTGTCGCGGACCGCGACGACCATCCGCCGAACGTCGCGTGTCGCACGGATCTCGATCCGGGCGTCGTCGCGCGGCTGCGCGAAGCCGTGCTCGATGGCGTTCTGGATGAGTTCGGTGAGCACCATCACCAACGGCATCGCCCGTTCGGCCGGGAGCACACCGAGCCGGTCCGGTTGGCGCACCGGCACGGGATTCTCGCCGGAAGCGACGTCGACCAGGATCGGCAGCAGCCGCTGCACCGCCTCGTCCATGTCGACTTCCTCGTCCACGCTCCCCGACAACAACTCGTGCACGGTGGCGATCGCCGCCACCCGTCGGACCGCCTCGGTCAGCGCCCATCGCGCCTCGGCGTTGCCGGTGCGACGGGCCTGCAGCCGCAGCAGCGCCGACACCGACTGCAGATTGTTCTTGACGCGGTGATGGATCTCCCGGATCGTCGCGTCCTTGCTGATCAGAGCCAGATCACGGCGTTTGACCTCCGTGACGTCACGGATCAGGATCACCGCCCCGGTGCTGTCTCCCCGCGGCCGCAGCGGAACCGCGCGCATCAGCGCCGTGGCCCGTCGTGCGTCGACCTCCATGCGGGTGCCCACGTCCCGGTAGGGCCCCGCCGGCGGGGTGAGGGCACCGGCGGCGACGTCGATCATCACCGCGGCGTCCTCGGACTCGAAAGGATCGGTCAGCAGCGACGCGGTGACCTCCGAGAGCCGGGTGCCCACGAGTTCGGCCGTCCAGCCCATCCGATGGAACGCCGACAACGCGTTGGGGCTGGTGTAGACCACGATCCCGGCTGCATCGACGCGGACGAATCCGTCGCCGGCACGCGGCGTCGAGAGTCCGCGCGGGTTGCCCTCGAAATGCGGAAAGGTCCCGTCGGACACCATCTGGCACAGGTCGTTCGCGGAGTCCTGGTAGGCCAGTTCCAGCGGCGACGGCAGTCGCGGATGGGTGAGGTCGCTCGCGCGCGTGAGCACGGCGATGGGCCGGCCCTCGAAACCCACCGGCACCGCCTCGCGCCGGATGGCGAGTGCGCCCACCCAGGTGGGATCCTCGTCCCGCAGGATGCGCGCCTCGTCGAACGCCCGCGCCACCTGCGGATTGGCGCCGCGTTCGACGAGGGTGCCCACCTCGTCGCTGGGAAACACCGTCGAGGCGGTGTTGGGGCGGCATTGGGCGACAGTGGCGATCTCACCGCTCTCGGCGCGCACCGCGAGCAGAAAATCCGCAAAGGAGAGGTCGGCGAGCAGTTGCCATTCGGCCACCAGTCGCTGCAGGTGGGCGGCGGCACGATCGGAAAGGGTGGTGTGCTCGGCGAGCAGATCCGCCAGGGTCGACATCGGGTGCCGGGATGAACGAGGCTACTCGTAGACGGCGATGACGTCGCCGGCCTGGATCACGTCGCCCACCGTGACCCGCACCTCCGAGATGGTGCCGGATTCCTCGGCCAGCACCGGGATCTCCATCTTCATCGACTCCAGCAGCACCAATGTGTCCCCGACCTCGACGTGGAGGCCCGGTACCGCCTTGACCTCGAGGACACTGGCCACGATCTCGGCCACCACGTCTTCTGCCATGCACACAACCTAGCCCACCCCGCTCACATGGTCATCGCGATGGGCGATTGGGGCCGATGCCCCTCGACGTGGGACAATGTGGTTCGCCGAACACGGTCACCCACCCGGAAACCGGGTCGGACACCGAACGGTGAACCAGCGATGGTGAACCAGGACAACACCGGTGAACCAGGACACCACAAGAACAAGGGAGTTCCGTCATGGGAAAGCGCGGACGCAAGAAGCGTGCTCGTAAGAAGAACGCAGCCAACCACGGCAAGCGCCCCAACTCCTGAGCCCTCGGCTCAGCAGTCCAGCGAGAAGCCCGGGCGGATGCCGGTGTCAACGACAGCATCCGCCCGGGCTTTTCGCAGCCCTGCGAGGATCGGGACGTTCCTCGCCATCGCCTTTGGCTGGGCCTGGGCGTGGTGGATGCTCTCGATCCTGCTGCTCGAAAACGATCCGGGTTCGCCGTTCGCGGCAGCCACGGACTTTCTCGGCACGTGTGGTCCCGCCGTCGCCGCGTGGACGATGTGGCGGCGATCTGGCAGCACGCGCGAGGCATGGCGCACGCTCGGGCGGTGCTTGATCCCAGCAGGCCCGTGGATTGCGTGGGTCGTCGCATCTCTGGCTGTCCTCGCCGTGGTCACGGTCGCGTCCTGGTCGCAGCGACTCTGGGGCGATCCGGTCCCAGCGGCGGCCTCGCCCTGGCTCGTCGTGCCGCAATTGCTGGTGATGCTTGTCGCCGGGGGAGGCCAAGAGGAGCTCGGCTGGCGCGGTTGGCTGCAGCCGGCTCTGCGTGCTCGGGCCGGACGCTGGCGCGCGCCCCTGATCCTCGGTGTCATCTGGTTCTGCTGGCACCTTCCCCTGTGGTGGACTCCCGGCGCGATCCAGACGTATGTGCCGATGCCCGCCTTCGCGATGTTCACGGTCGGCTTTTCGCTGCTCCTGGCGCGCACACTCGAGGTCACGCGTGGTCGCCCGGCCATCGCGATCTGGCTGCACGCCCTGAACAATCTCGCGGCCAGTTTCCTGATCTTCATCACCCCGCACGCCGAGGCGACGCAGGTGGGGTCGTGGGTGCTGGGAGCCGGGTATCTCGTCATCGGGATGGCCGCGATGCTGAGACGACCGGCACGCACGGCAGCCTCCAGCTCAGGCGGATGACGTCCTACCGGCCGATCTCGCTGCCGCCGGCCCCAGGAGCCGTTCTCGGCCAAGACGTCGGTCGTCGAGACCAACCGCTGGGGCGTTTCTCCTTGTGGTCCGGCCGGTCAGCCCTCGTCGGTCGTGTAGGTGGTCTCCTGCACGATCACGGTCTTGCGGATCTCCACCCGCAACCGGTCACGCAACCCGGCCGGCGCCTGGTCGCCGCCGCATTTGCGGTTGATCAACGCCTTGAGCTGACGTTCGATGCCGTAATGGGCCAGGCACGACGGGCAGTTGTCGAGGTGGTCCTGCAACCGTGCCCGAGCACCGGAATCGCATTCGTTGTCCAGGAGCAGCCAGACGTCGGCGATCACAGCGGAGCAGTCGAGGCTGGTGAACTCGGGATCGTCGGCGGGCGGCTGCGCGCCGGTGTGTACCTCGCTCATCGCGCCACCTCGCTTTCGGGGGTGCTCTCGGAGGTCTGACGACGGTTGAACCCGCGTTCGCGGGCGACGTCGGCGAGCAGTTCACGCAGTTGACGACGTCCGCGGTGCAGCCGCGACATCACCGTCCCGATGGGCGTGTCCATGATCTCGGCGATCTCCTTGTACGGCAGACCTTCCACGTCGGCGTAATAGACGGCCATGCGGAAATCCTCGGGCAGCGCCTGCAGCGCCGCCTTGATCTCGTCGTCGGGCAGCGCGTCGAGCGCTTCGATCTCGGCCGAACGCAGCCCCGTCGACGTGTGCTCCGCGGTGGCCGCGAGCTGCCAGTCGGTGATCTCATCGGTCGGATACTGGGCGGGCTGACGCTGCTTCTTGCGGTATCCGTTGATGTAGGTGTTGGTGAGGATGCGGTAGAGCCACGCCTTGAGGTTGGTGCCCTCACGGAACGAGGCGAACGCGGAGAACGCCTTCACGTAGGTTTCCTGCACCAGGTCTTCGGCGTCGGCGGGATTGCGTGTCATCCGCAGTGCCGCGCCGTACATCTGGTCGAGCAGCGGCAGCGCATCACGTTCGAAGCGTTCGGTGAGGTCGCCGACGGACTCATCCGGATCGGCCCGGCGGGGTGCGGTGGACCCGGGTGACTTGGATTCGGCCACGTCGATCCCTTCGCTCGTGACCCCGGTCAGCGGCCTCATGCCGTGCCCTGAGGTGTCGGTCAAGCTTACCGACCGACCGCTGGACGCGACCGGACGAGGTCGCTCGAGCAGGGCTGTAGTCATCGGCCGTCTTCCTCCTTCGTCGTCGAAGTCGCTGGTTGCGCGCACCTGAACAACCGTCACAACATGACCGGAGCGACAATTGTTCCGACCCGGGATCCTTTTGTTCGCGAGGAGGAGGAACCCCACCGATGTCCGCCACCCCGGCCATCGCGGCCCTCGGCAGCGCCGCGGTCGCACACACCGTGCATCGATACGCGCACGATCCGCGCTCGGATGCCTACGGTCCCGAAGCCGTCGCGGCGCTCGCCGCCACGCTCGACGTCGCGCCGGAACAGATCTTCAAGACACTCGTCATCGAGCTCGCTGGTGGCACCGTCGAGGCGACCGGTCGTCGCGGGCACCTCGCGGTGGCGGTGATCCCCGTTCCGTGCAAGTTGTCGCTGAAGGCGGCCGCCGCCGCGTTGGGAGCGGCGAAGGCCGCCATGGCCGACCCCAAGGACGTCACCCGGTCCACCGGTTACGTGCTCGGGGGAGTATCCCCGCTGGGCCAACGCACCCCGCTACCCACGGTGGTCGACGGTTCCGCTCAGCAGTGGCCGCAGATCTTCGTCAGTGCCGGCCGCCGCGGACTCGAGGTATCGCTCGCGCCGGCCGACCTGGTGGCGCTGACCTCGGCGGTCACCGCGTCCATCACGGCCTGAGTTCACCTGCCGGGTTGTGGTGCCACCGCGGTCAGCGCACGGTGTCGGCGCGGCGTGACAGCATGGACACCATGTGCGGACGCTATGCGGTGACCACCGATCCGGCGAAACTCGCGGCGGAGATCGACGCCGTCAACGAGGTGCCCGCCTCGCTCGACGCCTCGGAATCAGCCGACACGGCGTCGGATTCGGGCGAGAACCCTGAGCGCGAACGGGCCCGGCGATCCCTCGGACCCAACTACAACGTCGCGCCGACGTCGACGGTGATGACCGTGGTCAAACGGCATGCCCCCGACGATCCCGACGACGATCCGCTGCTGCGCGTGCGCGCCATGCGGTGGGGACTGGTGCCGCCGTGGGCCAAGGAGATCGGCAAGGGACCGCTGCTGTTCAACGCGCGCGCCGAGACCGCCGCGCAGAAGAGTTCGTTTCGTGCGGCGGTGAAGTCCAAGCGGTGCCTGGTACCGATGGACGGCTGGTACGAGTGGAAAAAAGGTCCCCCCGACGCGAAGGGCAAGCCGACCAAGGTGCCGTTCTTCATGTCGCCGCGCGACGGCACCAGGCTGTTCATGGCCGGACTGTGGTCGGTGTGGCACGACAGGTCGGCGCCCGACTCCGCTCCCCTGCTGAGCTGCAGCATCCTCACCACCGACGCGGTGGGCGAGCTCCGCGAGGTGCACGACCGCATGCCGCTGATCATGCCGTTCGGCAACTGGGACGACTGGCTCGATCCCGACCATCCCGCCCCCGCCGACCTGCTCAATCCACCGAGCGATCAGGTGGCTGCGGCGATCGCGATCCGCGAGG
Organism: Gordonia sp. NPDC003425; assembly: GCF_053588635.1. Lineage (NCBI taxonomy): Bacteria > Bacillati > Actinomycetota > Actinomycetes > Mycobacteriales > Gordoniaceae > Gordonia > Gordonia sp. NPDC003425. The sequence goes on from NZ_JBSFQI010000001.1 coordinate 363,532, forward strand.
TCGCACCGCTGGTGAACCGGGTGGCCAACAACGGTCCGGAGCTGCTCGAACCGGTGTGAACCGCGACATCGCCGCTCCCTCGGCTCGCCGCCCGATCACGCGTCGGGCACGAGCACCGCGGCACCGTCGAATCGTCCGGCCTGCAGGTCGGCGAGTGCCTCGTCGGCGCGAGACAGCGGATAGACGTGAGTGATGGCGGTCACGCCATAGCGTGCGGCCAGGTCGAGGAACTCGCGGCCGTCGGCGCGGGTATTGGCGGTCACCGACCGGATCTCCTTCTCGTAGAACAGTTCCCGCTCATAGTTCAGTGGCGGGACGTCGGAGAGGTGGATGCCGGCGATGGAGAGGATGCCGCCACGGTCGAGGGCGCGCATGGCCACCGGCACCAGTTCTCCCACCGGGGCGAAGGTGATCGCCGCGTCGAGCGGCACCGGCGGCGCGTCGTAGGCGTCACCGACCGACGCGGCACCCAGCGACCGGGCGAGATCACGCGCGCGTTCGCCACGCGTCATCACGTGCACCTCGGCACCCTGCGCGATGGCGAGTTGGGCGCACAGATGCGCGCTGCCACCGAAGCCGTAGAGGCCCAGCCGTCCGCCGGGCGGCAGCGATGCACGCTTGAGCGCCCGGTACCCGATGATGCCCGCGCACAGCAACGGCGCGAGGGTGACGTCGTCGACCTCCTCGGGCAGGTGATAGGCGAACGTGGCCGGCACCGTGGTGTATTCGGCGTATCCGCCGTCGACATCCCAGCCGGTGTATGTCGATGCAGGACAAAGGTTCTCGTTGCCGCGGCGGCAATAGGTACACGTGCCGTCGGTGTGATGCAGCCACGCCACCCCGACACGCTCGCCGATCGTGAATCCGGCGGCCTCGGCATCCGCGCCGAACGCGGCCACCTCCCCCACCACCTCGTGCCCGGGAGTGACGCCCGGCTGGTGCACGGGCAGATCGCCCTCGCTGACATGCAGGTCCGTGCGGCACACCCCGCATGCCCGCACCTTCACCAGCAACTCACCCGTGCCGGGTTGCGGTAGTGGTTTGTCCACGAAATCCAGTGGACGAGTCGAGATGGGTCCGGGTCGGTTGACTGCCCACGCGCGCATGCCTCCACTCTATTGCGCGCACCTCGTTGTCTACTTGATCGCATGGCCGCGCACATCACCCGTCACCCCTTCCGCGCAGGCGACGGTCCGCCGCTGCTGCGACTCGCGGTCAGCGCCGCGGTGGGCGTGGCGAGCGGGGTGACGATCGGGTTGATCGTGCCGCACGGGGCGGTGCTCGTCGGCTGGGCCATCGGGGCGTGGCTGTTCGTGTCATGGACCTGGCTGCGCCTGTGGCCGATGGACCACACCCAGACCAACGCCCACGCGTCGAAGGAGGAACCCACCCATGTGGGCACCTTCGTGATCGTGGTGGTCGCCGCGTTCGTGAGTCTGGTCGGGGTGGTGGAGGTGCTCGCCCACCGCGATCGCACCATCCTGATCTTCATCGCCCTGGTGTGCGTGGTGGCGTCGTGGGCGTCGATTCACACCATGTATGCCACCCACTACGCGCGCATGTACTACGGCGACGAACCGACCGGCGGCATCGACTTCCACCAGGAGGAGCCGCCCCGCTACAGCGATTTCGCCTACGTCGCCATCACCGTGGGGATGAGCTTTGCGATTTCCGACACCGACGTCGGCGCGTCGCGGTTTCGGCGGGTGATCGTGTTCCACGCACTGCTGAGCTACCTGTTCGGCACGGTCATCGTGGCGCTGCTGGTGAACCTGACCGCCAACATCGGGACCTGAGGTGGTCTCGACAAGCTCGACCAGCGGGGGGCGCACCACCAGCGGGAGGGCGCACCACCAGCGGGAGGGCGCACCACCAGCGGGGGGCCACCACCAGCGGGGGGCCACCACCAGCGGGAGGCGCACCACCAGCGGGAGGGCGCACCACCAGCGGGAGGCGCACCACCAGCGGGGGCGCAGCACCAGCGGGGAGCGCACCACCAGCCGGGGGCGGCCGCCTCAGCGGTAGGCGTAGGCGTCGAGCGGGAAGGTGTCCATCTCGTGCAGGGTGGTCAGCGTCGAGTTCGGCCGCAGCAGGGTGGCTTCGCCGTGCGGGTCGAAATAGTAGCTGCGTGAGGTGGCACAGTCTCCGCGGTAGAACACCGACGACTGCAGACGTTCGGTGGCCTCGTCGAGGAAACGGGCGTTGGCCTCGTCGGTGACCTCGAAGGTGCGCGCGCCGCGACGGCGCAGCTCACCGAAGAGCCTGCCGATGTGCTTCATCTGGCCCTCGATGGTGGTGAAGTACGACAGCCCGCTGTAGGAGTAGGGACTGTTGAGCGACAGGAAGTTCGGGAACCGCGGCACGGTGATGCCCTCGTACGCCTGAAAACGGTTCTCGCGCCACCACTTCCCGAGATCCCTGCCGTCGAGTCCGACGATGTCGAGCGCGGGGAAGTTGGTGTCCCACAGGTCGAATCCGGTCGCGAGCACCAGGGTGTCGATCTCGATGCGCTTTCCGTCGCCGGTCACGATGGCGTCGGGTTCGACGTGTCCGATGCCCCCGGTCTCCAGCGCCACGTTGGGCTTGGCGAAGGCCCGGAAGTACTTGTTGGAGAACGTCGGACGTTTGCAGCCGAAGTCGTAGTCGGGGGTCAGCGCACGCCGCACGGCGCGGTCGGGCACCTGTGCCCGTAGATGCGCCTTCGACAGCAGCGCGGCCCCCTTGTTGCCGAGCTTGAACTGTTTGAACCGCAGCACGCCGAACACCATCAGCATCTCCAGCAGCGAGGTGTTCGCGAGTCTCGCCACGCGCTGTGTCAGCGGTACCCGCGCGAACAGTCGCTGCACGGCGCGCGGGATCGGAAAGTCGATCTTGGGCACCACCCAGATCGGTGTGCGCTGGAACACCGTGAGGTGTTCGGCGGTCGTCGCCGCCTCCGGGATCAACTGTACCGCCGTCGCCCCGGTGCCGATCACGGCCACGCGGCGACCGGTGAAGTCGAAGCCGTCCTCCCACTTGGCGGTGTGCAGGATCGTGCCGGCGAAGGTGTCCAGCCCGTCGAAGTCGGGCATGTGCGGCTGGGAGAGAAACCCGGTCGCGGTGACGAAGTAGCGGCAGGTGCGGATGGACCCGTCGGCCGTGCGAACCACCCACATCCGGTCGTCGTCGTGCCATTCAGCGGCCTCGACGGCGGTGCCGAGCTCCATGTGCCGTTTGAGGTCGTACCTCTCGGCGACATGACACGCATAACGTTTGAGTTCGGGACCGGGCGCGAACAGTCTCGACCAGTTGGGGTTGGGTTCGAACGAATAGGAGTACGTCACCGAGGCGATGTCGACGGCGAGGCCCGGGTAGTGGTTCACGTGCCACGTGCCCCCGAGGTCGTCCTCACGCTCGAGGATCGCGATCGAGTCGATGCCCAGCCTCTTGAACTCGATCGCCGCGCCCATTCCGCCGAAGCCGGCGCCGACGATCACCACGTCGTGGTCGGGTTGCATCGGGGCCCACCTCCCGGAGAATTGCCGTTACCGGCGCTCACAGTAATGCAGCTCACAGTAATGCAGCTCACAGAGCCGCGGCAATCGCCGGACGGCCCTCAGCTGATCGCCGACCCGTCGTAGAGCACGTCGAAGAACTGGGTGGCGACGAGTTGCTCGCCCTTTTCCCGGTTGATACCGAGCTGTTTGCGGTAAGCGAGGACATGCTGCAGCGAGAGGGCCGAATAGAGCAGCGGCAGGTGATCCTTGCGCTGGTCGTAGACGCCCTTGCCGCCCTTGGCCGCGGCGAGGTCGTCGTGCAGATGTGAGGGGTGCATCAGCGCGTCGCGCACGATGGCCGCCTTGATCATCTTCTTGCGGCCCGGTGGCACGACGACCAGCCCAGAGGAATCGGACACCGACGGGTTGAACAACGCCGTGTCGAACTCCTCGGCCGTCGCGAGGGTGCATCCCGCGGTGGGTCGCGGGTTGCACTCCACCATGTGGTGCACACCGTCGTCGGTCATCAGGAAGTCGAAACTGAGCTGGCCGTGCCAGTTGAGTTCGCGCGCGATCGTCTGCGCTGCGTGCAGCGACTCCGGCGAGTCCACCGATTCGAACACGATGCCGCCGCGGCCATCGATGCTCAGCGGATGCTCGTAGCAGGAGTGCAGCACCACCTCGCCGTGATGCACCACGCTCCAGCTGCACCTGTCGACACCGGTGAGGTATTCCTGCACCATCCAGGGATCATCGGCCGACGGATGGATGTCGTCGACGCTGCTCTCGCCGGCCAGCGGGCCGGTGTTGGTGATGATGTCGAGCCCGCCGCGCCCGAAGGCCGCCCGCGCGAACCAATGGTCCCAGTGCTCGGTGGCGGCGCGCAGTTCGTCCTGGGTGGTCGCGGTGATCGATTCGGCCACCGGCAGCCCCAGTGTGCGACACAACTCGGCAAAGGTGACCTTGTCGTGTACCTGCCTGAGCACATCGAAGGGCGGGAAGAACAGCTCGAGGTCGTCGTGGCCGGCGGTGAGGCGGTCTCGGTGGTAGGCGAGGTAGAACACCTCTTCGAACATGGGCAGGAGCCAGGTGACCTTGTCGGTGTCGATGATGTCGATGACGGCGTCGATGAACGCCTCGGTCTCCTGCGTGGGCGCCGGCACGGTGACGTGCTTGGCGGCACCACGGGAATGGCTACCCGGGGCCGCCCGGAACGTGTCCGACGCGATCACGGTGCGTCCGGTGACACCGAGCTTGTGGATTTCGTCGACCGCGAACGGCATGCGTGAAGTGGTGGCCAGGACCACGGGAGAGGTGTCGGACATCGGCTCAGAATAATCTGATTTGCCCGAACCACGGGTGGGGCACCGTGACAACGGCACGGAATACCACGCAGCCATGGCACGCTGACCCACATCATGACGGCCAAAGACACCGCTGCGACCGCAAGCGGTCCGGACACCTCGGCCGGCCGGTCCTTCGCGGCCGCGGTGGCCGCGTTCGCGGTGGTGATGATGGGCACCACCCTGCCCACCCCGCTGTACTCGATCTACGCGGCCCGACTCGACTTCGGGGTCACCACCACCACGGTGATCTTCGCGGTGTACGCCGCGGGCGTGATCGTCGCGCTGATCTGCTTCGGTCGATGGTCCGACGTGCTCGGCCGGCGCCCCCTCCTGATCGCGGGGGCGCTGCTGTCGATGGCGAGTGCCGTGGTCTTCCTGACTGCGGGACCGGTATGGCAACTGATGATCGGGCGCGTGCTGTCGGGGCTGTCGGCGGGCATCTATGCGGGTGCAGCCACCGCCGCGGTGATCGAGTTCGCGCCACCGGACTGGCGACACCGCGCACCGGCCATCGCCACCGCCGCCAACATCGGTGGCCTCGGTCTCGGCCCTCCGGTGGCCGGACTTCTCGCCCAGTACGCGCCCGCCCCGCTACGCCTACCGTTCGTGGTCGACCTGGCGCTGCTCGCGATCGTCTTCGCCGGGATTCTGCTCATCACCGAGTCGGGCACCCGGCCGACCGGCGCCCGACTGACGGTCCAGCGACTGTCGGTGCCGCCGGAGATCCGTGAGGTGTTCGTCCGCGGCGCGATCGCGGCGTTCGCCGGTTTCGCCGTGATGGGCACGTTCACCGGCGTCACGCCCTCGTTCGTCGCGCACGTGCTGCACATCGACAACCACGCGGTCACCGGCGTTCTCGTGTTCCTCCTCTTCGGCGCGTCGGCGACCGCCCAGGTTCTCGGGCGGCAGATGCCGACCGACCGGGCACTGATCGCCGGGTGTGCCGTGCTGACCGCGGGCATGGCGCTGCTGGTTGCCGGGTTGCTCGCCGCCGCGCTGTGGCTGCTGGTGGCCGGCGCCATCGTCAGCGGCGTCGGACAAGGACTCTCGTTCAGCAAGGGACTCGCGTCGATCGTGGCCGCGAGCCCGCCGCAGCGGCGCGCCGAGGTGACCTCCACCTACTTCGTCGTCGCCTACGTCGCGATCTCGCTGCCCATCGTCGGTGAGGGCATCGCCGCCGCACACTGGGGGCTACGCACCTCCGGAGTGGTGTTCAACATCGCCGTCGGTGTGCTGGCGCTGATCGCGCTGGCATTGACCGTGATGGCGACTCGCCGTCGCAGTACGCAGGCGGAGTCCCCCGACGGCGCCTGAACCGCTCAGGAGTTGTCGGCGCCCACCCCGGCGGCGTGCAGCGCGTCCACGAGCGAGGTGAAGCGCTGGTTGCTCGCGAGATCCTCCACGAGCACCGCCTTTCCGTCGGCATCGGCCAGCGGGATGCTCCAGTTGGGGTACTGGTCGGCGTTGGTGCCCGGCTGATTCTGGATCCGGCGTTCGCCCACCGCGTCGACCAGCGCCACGCTGAGCAGCACCGACGGGCTTGCCGCAATGAGCTGATAGAGCGATTCGACGGTACGTGGATCGGTCGGTTCCACCCCGTCGGGTAACAGATGGCGGTCGGTCGCCATGGCGACGATGGCGTTGCGATTGCGGGCGTCGCGTGCACGCTCGGTGTCCTCGTCGGCCTCGAGCAAACCCAACCGCGACTGCAGGTCGATGTGGTCACCGGCGAGGTAACCCACCGTGGGCGGAAGGTCGTGGGTGGTCACCGAGGTGAGACACAGCTCGCGGTACTCCTCGGGCGGGATCGGGGCGTAGGACCCGTGTTCGAACCAGAGGATCGACGTCCCGAGGATGCCGCGCTCGGCCAGGCTCCGCTGCACCGTCGGCTCGAACACACCGAGATCCTCGCCGATCACCACCGCCCCGGCCCGCTGCGCCTCGAGAGCGAGGATGCCGAGTAGCGCGTCGTGGTCGTAGTGGACATAGGTGCCGTCGGCGGGCGTCTTGCCGTCCGGGATCCACCAGAGCCGGAAGAGCCCGAGGATATGGTCCACGCGCAGCCCGCCGGCGTGGCGGAGCACGGTCCGCAGCATGTCGCGGTAGGGCGCATAACCGGCCTCGGCGAGACGACCGGGATGCCAGGGCGGCTGATCCCAGCCCTGCCCCTGCTGGTTGAAGCCGTCGGGCGGGGCGCCGACGGTGGCCCCGCGCGCGAGGACGTCGCCGAGCATCCAGGCGTCGGCACTGTGGCGTGCCACCCCCACGGCGAGGTCGGCGACCACCCCGATGCTCATGCCCGCCGAGCGGGCGGCGTGCTGTGCGGCGGCGAGTTGCTCGTCGCAGATCCACTGCAGCCACATGTAGAACTCGACGCGGTCGGCGAGTTTGCGACGTTTGCGTTTGATCACATGCTTGTCCAGCAACTTGGTCGACCACCGCGGGTCATCGGGTTCATAACGCTCGGCCAGTGCGCACCACGTCGCGAAGTCGCGCAATCCGCGACCCTCACGCTTGCGGAACGTCCGATAGGCGTCGTCCCGGGCAGCACTGCGCGGGACCTGATGAACCAGCTCGAGCACATCGAGTTTGGCCCGGTAGGACTTGTTGCGTTTGATCCGTTCGGCATCCAGATTGTCGGCGAAGAACGCCTTCTCCAACCCGCGCAACGCCTTTCGCTGCTGCTTGGGGAGATCGTCGAACTCGGGGACGTTCGCCACGCGGATGTAGAGCGGGTTGACGAAACGCCGCGTGATCGGCAGATACGGCGACGCCTCGATCGGCGCGCGCGGCACCGACGCGTGCAGCGGATTCACCTGGACGAAGTCGGCTCCGTAGGTGCTCGCCGCCACCTCGCAGATGTCGGCGAGGTCGGCGAAGTCGCCGACACCCCAGGAGCCGGCCGAACGCACCGAGTACAACTGGATCGCCAGTCCCCACCGCTGGGCGCCCAGCAACTCGTCGGCGGTGGACAGGCGGCGCGGGGTGACGATCAGCGGAGCCTGGGCCTGCAGGTCGCGGGCCGGGTTGACCGCGATGATCTCGTGATACCCGTACGGGAGGTCGTCGGGAACCGCGAAGCTGGCCCGTCCGGTCAGCACGTCGTCGACGACGCGGGGCGCAACCCAGATGTCGAGCTGACGCGGGGTGACGATCTCGCCGGCTTCGGTGCGGATACACACCGCGACCGGATCACCGTGCGGCACATGGATTTCCACAACCGCGCCGGTGCCCTCCGTCACCACCGTGACCGGGGGGAGAAATCTGCGCCACGGTGCGTCGTCGAGGTCGAGCAACGACTGCTCCACCTCGGCGTCGGTTGAGGCGGCGATGCCCAGCGAGTCGAGGACGCTGACAAGTGTCTCCCGACTCACCGCGTGGTAATCCTCGTCCCAGCCGGTGTATCCGGTGGTCACTCCGCATCGCCGGGCGAGTTCGGCGAGCCCTTCGCTCACGTCGGTCGTCACGTCAGCATCGTCTCACCGATCGGAGCGGGCCGCGCGCCCGTGACCGCCGACCCGTGCTTGCGCCCCCGCCGGACAGGCAGTTGAATCAATGTGACCCGCATCACCATTCTCGTATCGGGAGGTACCGATGACCGACGACACCCTGTCCCTCGATCCCTCGCGGACCGCACTCGTGCTGATCGAGTACCAGAACGAGTTCGCCACCGAGGGCGGCGTTCTGCATCCGGCGGTCGCCGAGGTGATGGCGGCCACCGGCATGCTTGCCAACACGGTGACGCTGGTGGACAAGGCCCGCGCGGCCGGTGTGACGATCATGCACGCACCCATCACCTTCGCCCCCGGATACGGCGAGCTCACCCGCCACCCCTACGGCATCCTCAAGGGAGTCGTCGACGGCAACGCGTTCGTCAAGGGTTCCTGGGGCGCCGACATCGTGGACGATCTGCGGCCTGCCGACGGCGACATCCTCATCGAGGGAAAGCGCGGACTGGACACGTTTGCCAGCACCAACCTCGATTTCATCCTGCGCAGCAAGGGAATCGACACCATCATCCTCGGCGGCTTCCTCACCAACTGCTGTGTCGAGTCGACGATGCGGTCGGGTTACGAGAACGGCTACCGCGTGATCACGCTGACCGACTGCACCGCGGCGACCTCGACGGCCGAGCACGACAACGCGATCTCCTTCGACTATCCGATGTTCTCCCGGCCCGTCGAGTCCGGCGAGGTGCTCGCCGCACTGTGATCATTGCGCGGTGATCATTGCGCGGTGATCATTGCGCGGTTCAGCGCGCGACACAGCGAATCGGAACGGCCGGATCGAGGGCGTGCATCGCCAGGGACTGGGCGCGTGGCGAATACATGAAATCGGTGTGGTCGGTGTGGTCGCCGGTGCACCCGTCCTGGATGACGACGTTGTGTACCGTCGCCCCGGGCCCCGCGGCGAGGAAGGTCGACGTGTAGGGCGTGGTGATCTCGTCATAGCGACTGGCAAGCGCGGTGTAGGCGATTCCCGGCTCGGTGTCGCCGCCACGGTTCAGCGTGGTGATGAACTTGGAGCCGACCTCTTGATCGGCACCGGCCGCCCCGGCTGCCACCATCACCTCGGGTCCGACGTCGATCCCCACCGACCGCGCCGACTGCTGCATGTTCACCAGACCGTCGAACGTGGTGCCGTGATTGGTCGCGACCATGGTGACCACCCGCGCCACCCGACCGGCACCACCGTGGAACCGGAGATAGTCCCGGGCGATGACCCCACCCTGGGAATGACCGATGAGGTCGACCTTGTCCGCGTGCGTGGCCGCGCGGACCCGCGCCACGAAGGCGGCGAGTTGGGCGGCGCTCTCGTCGACCGGACCGGCGCCGTATTCGCCGCCGTTCTGCGCCGCCGGTACTCCCCCACCCGCGTCGGCGGGGAGAATGCCCACATTCGGTGCGAACACACAGAATCCGAGCGCGGCCAGCTTCGGCGCGAGGCCCGCCCAGGTCTGATATGCCGACTCCCACGTCCCGTGCACCAGGACCACCGGATTCGGATGGGCGGCGGTGGGCCGGCATCCCCACGCGTTGGCGCCGGGCGGATTCGCCTCCGGATGCGGATACGCCGCCGCCGATCGGAAGGTGCTCGCGGTGGGGCCCGACCCCACCGGATCACGCGAGACGCTGACGAATGCCGCATGCGCGGGCGGTGCGCACAGGGCCAGCGTGGCGAGAGCGGCGCCACCCAACACCGCCGCCGACCGCATGCGCGCACGCTGCGCAGAGGTGTTGTGCGCCAACAATGTCCGCGTTCTCCAGAACTTCCGAAATGCCATGTCGCTCCCCGCATCGTGGCTGACGTATCGATCGCGATGAGCCTATGCCCGTTCCCCGCGACGACGACCAACGATGCGTCGCGATCGTGGCGATCGCGTGGCGATGGCCGCCCTCTCGTTCCCGGTGCCGTGTGTCCCCGAACACCTCGGTGTCGGCGAATCGTTCAGGGCTACAGCACTCAGGGACCGAACAGCACGCCGGGGTTGAGCAGTCCGGCCGGATCGAGGGCATCCTTGATCATGCGCATGGTGTCGAGGTCGACGTCCGAACGACCCAGGCCGACCCACGCCGCCTTCGCGCGCCCGATCCCGTGTTCCGCGCTGAGGCTGCCACCGCGGGCGGTGACGATCTCGAACACGGTGGTCGTCACCGACTGCACCGCGGACTCCGGCACGTCGAGCAGATTGACGTGGATGTTGCCGTCGCCGATGTGGCCGAAGAGGATCGGGCGGCACGGGTGATCTACCCGGGAGGCGATCGATGCGAGTTCATCGAAGGCCGCGGGCAGTTCCCGCAGCGGTACCGAGATGTCGAGTTTGACCACCGGTGTGGCCGAGGAACGCGCGATCGATTCGGTGTGGCTCTCCCGCACCTGCCACAGCGCGCGCGCAGGTCCGGCCTCGAGTACAGCGTCCACGACGCGATCGCAGTTCTCCAGGATCTCCACGACGGTTTCCTCGAGAGCCTCGGGCCCGGATAGCTCGATCAGTGCGTAGAAGGGTGCCGGTGTGGCCACCGGACTGCGGGCCCCGTGCTCGCGCACGAGGTCCACACCGTCCTGGGTCATGATCTCGGCCGCCTCGACGGTCAGCCCGCGTTCCTGTGCGGCCCCGATCAGCTCGATGGCGCCGGCCACCCGATCCACGGCCGCAACCAGCACCACGGTGTCGCCCAGGACCGGCACCAACCGGAACAGGACCGCGGTGACGATCGCCAGGGTGCCCTCGCTGCCGGTCAGCAGACCGGGGATGTCGTAGCCGATGTTGTCCTTCACCAACGACTTCCATCGCCGGAGGATCGCACCGTCGGCGCGCACGGCCTCGATGCCCAGGACCTGGGCGCGCGTATTGCCGTGCCGGATCATCCGCACCCCGCCCGCGTTCGTCGACACCACGCCGCCGGCGGTGGCCGAGGCGCGCGAGGCGAGGTCGACGCCGAAGGCCAGCCCGGCCTGCGCCGCGGTCGCATCGAGCGCCTCGATCGTGACCCCGGCCTGGACCCCGACGCACCGGCCCACGGTGTCGATGTCCCCGATGTCGGTCATCCGGGTGGTGCTCAGCACCACCAGCGGCCCGCTGCTGTCACTCGGCGGCACCGACCCGCCCACCAGTCCGGTGTTGCCCCCCTGCGGGCAGATGGCGACCCCGGCCGCCGCACAGACCCCGACCACGCGGGCCACCTCCTCGGTGGTGCGCGGACGCAGCACGGCCAGCGCGGTGCCCGTCCAGCGTCCGGTCCAGTCGGTCAGGAAACCCGCCATCGCGTCGGGATCGGTGAGGACGTGCGAATCACCGACGATCTCTCGGAGTGAATCAAGGACGGAAGCATCAGAGGCGTGCACCGCCCGATTGTCCCCCGATCAGGGCGTGATCGCCTCGTCGATCGGCAGGTCGCCGTCGTTGAACTCGATGAACATCCCGGTTGTCGACGGCTCTGCGATGACCGCGGCCGCGACCTGTGCCACATTGTCGCGACTGGCACTGCCCTTGGTCCAGGTTCCCTTGTGCGTCACGTCAATTCGTCCGGTGCCCGGGTCGTCGGTGAGCCGGCTGGGTCCCAGGATCGTCCAGTCGAGATCGGTGCCCTTGAGGTATTCGTCGGCCTGCGCCTTGGACTCGGCGTAGGCATAAAAGGGATCATCTTCTGGCACACCGTGGTCGGGGCCCGCGCCGAAGTAGGAGACCATGATGTACCGGCGCACACCCGCCGATTGCGCGGCGTCCATGGAACGGATGGCCGCGTCGCGGTCGACTGCGTAGGTGCGCGATGCCTCGCCCCCACCGGCGCCTGCCGACCACACCACCGCCTCTTGGCCGGCGAGTACCGATGCCAGGCCGGCCACATCGAGTTTCTCGACGTCGGCCACCAACGGGGTGGCCCCTGCCGCGGTGACATCGTCGGACTGTGCTTCCGAACGGATCACCGAGGTGACCTTGTCACCGCGGTCGGCCAGAATCCTGGCCAGCCGCAATGCCACCTTGCCGTGTCCGCCGATGATGATGACCTGCGTCATGATGTCCTCGTTCCGTCGGTGAGAGTCGGTTCGCTTTCCAACGTACCGACCTGTTCCCGACGGCCCTGTTCCCGACGCCGGGACCGCGTCACACCTTGGATCGGCCGCGGATCATTCCCACGATCCACAGCAGCAGGCAGGCGCCCGCGAGGCAGGTGAGGAAGCTGAAGATCAGGCCGCCGCCGGACACGTCGACGCCGAACAGTTTCAGAATCCAGCCGCCCACCAGGCCGCCGACGATACCGACGACGATGTTGAGCAGGATGCCCATCTGATCGTCGGTCTTGAGGATCTTGCTCGCGATCCACCCCGCGAGACCGCCGATGATGATCCAGCCGAAAAAGCCGAGTGCGAGCATTTCTGCCTCCCAGAATGTCGTCGTGGTGCACCGAGGTTACCCCGCAGACGGACCGCCGCGGCAGTCTTTACGGTTCGATTACTTAGCATCAAGCAACTATATTTGGGTGGTCGTTCACCCCTTCATCACCGAGAGCCGGTCACCCATGCCCAGTGTTTCCAGTGACACCGCCGGAGCCGCCACCATCGGAACCGACACCACCGACGTGGCTGCGCTGCACCATCACCTCGTGCGCATCACCCGCTCGCTGCGCACCAGCGGTACCGGCAACCTCAGCGCGGGCGTCGCGTCGGCGCTGTGGTCGGTGATCGGCCACGGACCGCTGCGGCTTTCCGAACTGGCAGAACGTGAATCGGTGACGATGCCGACCATGTCCCGCATCGTCGCGGGGCTCGAACAACAGGGACTCGTGGCGCGCACGCCCGATCCCGAGGACGGTCGCGCGCGTTTGCTCGTGGCCACCGACGCCGGGACCGAACTCATCCGGCATGCCCGGTCGGCAAAGGCGCAACTGCTCGCCGCCGCGATCGGCAGGCTCGACGCGGCCGAGCAGGAGGAGGTGGTGCGCTCCGTCGAGACACTGGCCGACGCATTGTCGGACACCGTCTGCGAGCGAACCGTCCGCACCCCGTCCACCACCGACCCCCGATAGGCACACGAGGACACCGATGACTGCCAGCGCCGCACCGGCCTCCACCGCCGGCACACCCGCACACGATCCGCACTACAAGTGGATCGCCCTGTCGAACACCACGCTCGGCATGCTGATCGCCACGATCAACTCGTCGATCGTGTTGATCGCACTACCCGACATCTTCAAGGGCATCCATCTCAACCCCCTCGAGCCGGAGAACACCAGCTACCTGCTGTGGATGATGATGGGCTTCCTCGTGGTCACCGCCGTCCTGGTGGTGAGTTTCGGTCGTCTCGGCGACATGTTCGGCCGCGCACGCATGTACAACATGGGGTTCCTGATCTTCACGATCTCGTCGATCTTTCTGGCGATCACCTGGTTCGACGGAAGCGAAGCAGCCATCTGGCTCATCTTCTGGCGCGTCATCCAGGGCGTCGGCGGCGCGTTCCTGATGGCCAACTCGTCGGCCATCCTCACCGACGCGTTCCCGGCCAACCAGCGCGGCCTGGCCATGGGCATCAACGGCGTGGCCGCCATCGCCGGCTCGTTCCTCGGTCTGCTGATCGGTGGTGTGCTCGCACCCATCCAGTGGCACTACATCTTTCTGGTGTCGGTGCCCTTCGGAGTCATCGGCACCATCTGGGCGTACCTGAAGCTGCGCGACACCGGTGTCCGCAAGCACGCGAAGATGGACTGGTGGGGCAATCTCACCTTCGCGGTCGGATTGGTCGCGATTCTCGTGGCGATCACCTACGGCATCCAGCCCTACGGCACGTCGAACATGGGCTGGACCAATCCATGGGTGCTCGCCGGACTCATCGGCGGCGCACTCGTGCTGGCGATCTTCGTCGTCATCGAAGCCAGGGTCGACAGCCCGCTCTTCGAGCTGTCGCTGTTCCGCAACCGGTCGTTCGCGTTCGGCAATCTCGCCAACCTCATGGCGTCGATCGGTCGGGGCGGGCTCCAGTTCCTGTTGATCATCTGGCTGCAGGGCATCTGGTTGCCCCAGCACGGCTACGACTACTCCCGGACCCCACTGTGGGCGGGCATCTACATGGTGCCGATGACCATCGGCTTCCTGCTGAGCGCACCGTTGTCGGGAGCGCTGAGCGACAAGCTGGGCACCAAGTGGTTCACCACGATGGGCATGCTCATCACGGCGGGCACCTTCGCCGCACTGATCGCCATCCCGGTGGACTTCACCTACTGGGTGTTCGCGCTGATCCTGCTCATCAACGGCATCGGCATGGGTCTGTTCGCATCACCGAACCGCGCCGAGGTGATGAACAGCCTGCCGATCACGTCGCGCGGTTCGGGCGCCGGCATGATGACGACGTTCCAGAACGCCGCGATGGTGCTCTCGATCGGCCTGTTCTTCTCGCTGATGATCGCGGGCCTCAGCCAGCACCTGCCCACGGCGATGTACAGCGGCCTCACCGCGAACGGTATGCCCTCGGCAGCGGCGAGCGAGATCTCACACATCCCGACCGTCGGCATCCTGTTCGCCGCGTTCCTGGGCTACAACCCGATCCAGATGGTCGCCGGTCCGGCGCTGCAGGGCCTGCCGCAGGCCAGCGTCGAGCACCTCACCGGCCTGGAGTTCTTCCCGCACCTGATCAGCGACCCGTTCTCCGACGGCCTCACCGCAGCGTTCACCTTCGCACTGATCTGCTGCGTGCTCGGGGCCATCGCCTCCCTCTTCACCGGAGGGCCGCAACGGCCGATGGTGGAAACGTCGATCGACGACACCACGGGCGAGCAGAGCGGTCGCGATCAGGCCGGCACCGGCACTCGGCCGGCAGAGTCGCTGGGCGAGGAACTGGCAGCGGTCGCCGCCGACGTCGGTGAGGTGCCGGCCGAGTTGGTGTCGCCCGAATCGTCGCGACGCACCTGACCGGGCCCGCGTAAAGTTGTCGCCGGTACATCGGGGCCCCCGGGGTTCGTGCCGGGTCCGTCGAACCCCCGATGCGTTACGTGCACACAGACGATGATCGGATGGGCGGCCCGCTCGCGTACGCGATGATCTCCACGTGGGAATACGGCTGCTGCGGAACCACTCCCGCCGAAGGCGTCACTGTCACCGGCACCCTGACCGCCTCCCCCGCCGGCACCGACGACTTGTTCGTCGCGCCCGCGATCACCGGTTGGGATCGGGATCTGGAAGTGGCGCGATTCGGCGCGGTGTCCGCACACGTCGACCCCACCCACCTCGACCCTGCGCTGGGCGATCCTCATGGCAGGCGGTTCGTCCTCGCCCTCTCCTGGCATGCCGACCAGGGAGTGGATCCGGAGGTCAGCGCGGTCGTGCGCGAGGTGTACACCACCGAGCAGGACTACCGCCCCGGCGAGAACGGCTGGGTGGCGATCCCGGGCACCCGGAAACACACCCGGGTGCCCGCTGCCGAACGTTTCGACGTGTTCGATACCGGCACCCGCACCGACGGCGTGGGCCACGGCAGCGCGGCGACGGTCGTCGGATTCGATGTGCTGGCACTGCGAGAACCGACCGCGGCCGATATCGAGGCATATCACGGTCGGCAAGAACGCGCGTCGCGCACCGTGCACCTGACGGGGCGGCCGGAGGCGTTCGGCGAGTTGCTCCCGGGCGAGGGGTCGACGATGACCGTCGACCTCGACGACCCGCGCATCGACGTGGACGGGTCGAGTTCGGCGGCAACCGGAGTCGTCAGGGGAAAGGCGCTGCAGGTCAGTCGGATTCGGGTTTCCGGGGCCGGCTGGTCGGCGCTCGCCACAGTGACGCCGCACACCCCGGCCACCGACCTCGAGGGCGACACCGTGTTCATCCGCCTGCTGATGGAGCCGTCGTGACGGCCGCCGAGCCGGTCGGCAGCACGATCCGCGTCTCCGTGGCCGAATCGGAATTCGGTTGTTGCGGAACGGTTCCGGCCACCGGCGCGGAGCTGTCGGGGACGCTGTCGGCGTACCCACTCGGGGACGTGGGCGACTCCTGGCGGGCAGTGCCGGTCCTCGGCTGGGACACCGAGGACGGTCTGGTCCGCACGGGTTCGGTTTCGGCCTACCTGAGCCCGCACTGCGGCGATCCCTTGTCGGTGCCGTTGGCATTGGGCCTCTCATGGCACACCGATCACGATCGGGCACCCGCCGTCCGTGGGATCGTCGAGGCGGTGTGGACGACGTCTCACTGTGTCCGCCGGGTGCGCGGGCAGTACGTTGCGGTGCCGGGGACCGAAACCCGATGCCAGGTGATGCGTGCCGGTGATGACCCGCGATGGGACGAGTCGGGATGCGAGGCGTCGAGATGTGACGAACCGTCGGACCCGCACTGGACGCGAGTGCACGGTGCAACCGTCGTGGATCTGCGGATCACCGGCTACACGCCGCCCCGATCTCGAACACCGCGGCCAACCGAGTCGATGCGCCGCCGGATATCCCTCTCCGACGAGGTCGTGGACGTCATCGGGCCGCCGGTCGCATTCGGGTCCGGGGTCCCTGCCGTCGGCGCGCGAGTCATCCTCGATCTCGACGACGAACGCCTGACCGTTCCGGGTATCGCCGAGCCTCGCGGTCGACTGGACGGAACGGTGGTGGACGTGCGCGCCGCACGCGAGATCGGGGGCGGATGGGTGATGGACTCCGATGCGCCGCCCTCCGGTCCCGGCGCGTTGCTGTGCGTCTCTGTTCGTCAGCTACCCGACGACGATCGCGACGACCGGTAGAGCATGTAGCCGCCGTATCCGGCCAGTGCGATCAGCGCAACCCAGAAGAGTCCCTTGAGGAGCGGGCCGATCATCGCAAGCGCCAGGAGCGCGACCACGATGATGCCGAGGATCTTCCAGAAGCCGAGTCCCGAACCGTTGGGTTTCTGCGGGTCCCCGGATGTGTGCGGAGTGGTCATGTCGGTGTCTCCCTGTGTTGTTGCCATGACCCCATCCTGAACCCGGATCGACACGAAATCACCTGTTCGCGGCCTATTTCTGGGGTGACTCAGGGAAAAGATCAGGGCTCTCCCCCAGACTGCCGCCCAGCCCGTCCGAGGGTGGCGCCCCGCGGCTCGGAGCGCGATAGGAGTAGCCGAGCACATTCGGCGCCGGCGAATCGCAGCGGTCGCGGAACCATCCGACGCAGATGCCGGCGACCAGACTCGCCGAACGTGTCATCAGGTAACCATGGGTGCAGTCGTCGAATCGGTCGTCGTGATGCCACCGGTCGAGCACCACGCGGGGAACCGAGTAGCCCGACAGCGCCGTCGGAGCATCCATCAGCGTGGTGGACAGCCGGATGAGCAGGGTGCGCCCGCGCAGCACCTGGATCTGTGCGCAGCAGACGTCGTCGCCATAAACGATCGGGTCGTACTCGGCGGGGCCGATGTCGAGCAACGCACCCCGCGGCATCGTGGACAGCTCGCGGTGCAGCCATTCGGACATGTCGTCCCAGTCGGTGCATGGGGTGGACGCGTCGTGCGGGACTTGTGGCGTGCTCACCGGCATCTCCCTGTCGTCGGCTCCGAGCTCGGCTTCAACGCGTCGCCGGAGCGTGGGTTGACTGTTGTTCTCAGTCAAACACCCGGCACCGACAAAACCGGATCGACAGGCGCACGCTGCGCTGTGACTTTGCTCAGAGTTCCGTCGTCAACGCTGGTCAGGGGGCTCGATGCCCTCGGCGGCGGCCGTTTGACCGTCTTCGAAGCCGGGTTTGGTGATCCAGTTCGCCTCCAGGCCGTCGGCACGCTTCTGGGCTTCGTATTCCTCGGCGATGTTCTCGTGGTCGACGGTCACGAGAGGCTGACCGCCGAACTCGCGGTAGAGGGCGCCGACCGCGAGTATCAGCCCGAGCGCGCCGCATAGCCACGTGCTGCCCGGTACCTGCGACCAGCCCTTGTTGACGATGTCGACGATCGCCCAGATCACGCCGACCGCTCCGATGCCGACCAGCACCACCCAGACTCCCACGTTCCGCATCTCCGCTCCTCACGTCGCGTCCCACAGATCATCCGGATGGGATTTTGCCACCCCGCTTGCCACGGCGGGACGGCCCGCCTCGCCCTGTGGCCCACCGCGTCGGACGGCATGATGGCAGCCATGCCGATTCCCGGGTTCATCACCGATCTGCGCGCTCATATCGGCCATCGGCCGCTGTGGTTGTCGGGGGTGAGTGCGGTGGTGCGCGACGACGCCGGGCGCATTCTGCTCACGCGCCGCGCCGACACCGGCGAGTGGGCAGTGGTGTCCGGGGTACTCGAACCGGGCGAGGAGCCGGCGCGCGCCATCCGGCGCGAGATCGGCGAGGAGACCGGCATCGACGCCGAGATCGTGCGGCTCACCAGCGTGGACGTGACACCGCTCATCACCTACCCCAACGGCGACCAGACCCGCTACCTCGACGTGTGCTTCCTCGCACGCCACCTCGGCGGCGAACCACGGGTGGCCGACGACGAGAACACCGACGTCGCGTGGTTCGCCCCCGACTCGCTTCCCGCCGATCTCGCCGACACCTCGCGGCTGCGCATCGAGAAGGCCCTCGCCGACAACCCGGAGGCATGGTTCCGCACCTGAGACGTCACCGCGCCGGGCCATCCGCGTGCGGGATCAGCCGCGCGTAGAACGCGGCCTGCCCCGGGTAGTAGTCGTCGAAGTCGACGGCACCCGGGTCGGTACCGGCCAGCGCCGCGCCGAGCCGGTCGAGGTAGTACTCCCAACCGGGACCCACGCTTTCGACGATTCCCGGGTCGTCGATGAACTGCGTCAACGACAACGCGGTGCCGCCGTCGACCTCGACGAGTTCGAGCACGAGATGCCAGCCGGTGCCGCCATCGCTCACCACGCCGAGTAGGCGCGGTGGCACACAGTCCGCGATCATCCAGCGCGAGGGCTCCACGTCGTCGCCCTCCGCGGTCATCGTCACGTCGACCGCGCCGGACGCCGGGTCACCGGCATACGTACCGAACCATCGAGCCAGCCGATCCGACTCGGTGACCGCTGCCCAGACGTCGTCGATACCGGCCCGATACGTGCGGTGCAGCACCACTGCGTCCGCGTCGCCGATTCTGCGATGTTCGCCACTGGGGTTGTGTGTCATGCGGTGTCCTCTCGTGCGTCATGCGGCGTTGAGCGGTCCCCGGGAGCCGGTGGCGCGCGGCGATCTCGTCGTGCCCGATGAACCTCGGTGCCGAGCGCGTCGAGCATGGCCGCGGTGATCGGTGGCTCCGTGCCCGAGGCACGCGTGCGCAGCTGACCGACGAACGCCGTCACCGAGTCCAACGGACCGATGTCGAGTCGGTAGTGCCGTTCCCTGCCGCGGTCGTCGCCGACCACCAGACCCGCCTCGGCGAGCACACGCAGATGCCTGCTGACCGCGGGCCGCGAGATCGGATGGACGTCGCGAAGCAGCCGAGTGAGATCGACCACCCGCAGCGGTCCGTCGCGAAGGTCTCGCAGAATCTGCCTGCGAACCTCGTCGGCGAGAGCATCGAACACGTCACCCACAACCCAATGGTAACCCATAAGTTACCAATCTTGGTGGAATCGATTCCACGATTGCCGGAATACCGCCGGGGGCGGGTCGCCTTGAACCGAACATGGCCGAGAACTCGAGCACCACCCCGACGAACGAGAACACCCTCGACATCACCTCCGCCGCTGTCACCGCCCGTCAAGTGGTGGCCACCGCCTACGGAGACCCGATCGACGTGGTCGAGGTGGTCAAGACCGAACTGCCGCTACCCGACCCCGGGCAGGTCGTCATCGACGTCCGGGCGATCGGCGTCAATCCGTTCGACGCGAAGGTCGTCAACGGCTCCATGGGCACCGACGAGTCCGTGCTCCCGCGCCCCGTGGGCTCCGAACTCGCCGGCGTCGTCCGCGCTGTCGGCGACCCCGTCGACGGCGCCGAGCAGCCCTTCTCCCCCGGCGACGCGGTGATCGCCTACCCGATTTCCGGCGCCTACGCCGACCACGTCGTCGTCGACAGTGGTTCGGTCCATCACAAACCGGCAGAACTCGACGACGAGCACGCCGCCGGGCTGCTGCTGGTGGGGGTCACCGCCGCGGACACCATCGCCACCGCCGGTGTCACCGGTTCGGACACCGTCCTGATCCACGGCGGCGCCGGATCGGTCGGCTCGATCGCCGTGCAACTCGCGGCGCGCCGCGGCGCCACCGTGATCGCCACCGCCGCCGAGGTCAACCACGATCACCTCCGGGCACTCGGCGCCATCCCGGTGACCTACGGTGAGGGCCTCGCCGACCGCGTGCGGGCGGCCGCGCCCGGCGCGATCACCGCCGCGATCGACACGGTGGGCACCGACGAGGCGATCGATGTGTCCCTCGAACTGGTCGCCGACCACAGCCGCATCGTGAGCATCGCCGCGTTCGGCCGCGCCGACGACGGCATCGTCGTGGTCGACGGCCAGAAACCGCAGAGCAAGGAGAACCGCGCCGCCGCGATCGAACCCCTGATCGGTGACGCAGCGTCAGGAGCGATCGTCACCGACGTCGCGGCCACCTACTCGCTCGACCAGGCAGGTCAGGCACTGCACGACGTTCTCGAATCCCACCAGCGGGGCAAGCTCGTCATCGTTGCCTGAACACCGGCGCCACCCGGCGTCGGCACGAGATCCGTCCGTCCACCGACATCGAAGTGAAAGGTATGTCATGACAGTCCCATTCATCACCCTCAACAACGGGGTACAGATTCCGCAGCTCGGATTCGGTGTCTTCCAGATCGACCCCGCCGACACGGTCGAGGCCACCACCATGGCACTTGAGGTCGGCTACCGCCACATCGACACCGCGGAGATGTACGGCAACGAGAAGGAGGTCGGCGAGGCCGTCCGTGCCTCGGGCCTGCCCCGCGACGAGGTGTTCATCACCTCCAAGCTGAACAACTCCTTCCACGCCTACGACGACGCGCTCACGGCCACCGACGGCACGCTGTCGGCGCTCGGCGTGGACGCGGTGGATCTGTTCCTGATCCACTGGCCGCTGCCCGAGGTGGGCGATTTCGTCGAGACCTGGAAGGCGATGGAGAAGATCTACGCCGACGGCAAGGCCCGGGCGATCGGCGTCTCCAATTTCCAGCCGCATCACCTCGAGCGGTTGCTCGCCGAGACCGAGGTGGTGCCCGCGGTCAACCAGATCGAGGTGCACCCCTACCTCACCCAGACCAAGGTACGGGCGTTCAATGCCGATCACGGCATCGCCACCGAAGCGTGGTCGCCCATCGCCCAGGGGGACGTTCTCGGTGATCCGGTGCTACAGAAGATCGCCACCGAGAAGGGGCGGTCGACCGCCCAGGTCACCCTGCGGTGGCACATCCAGCGCGGCGACATCATCTTCCCGAAGTCGGTGACCCGCAAGCGCGTGGAGGAGAATTTCGCCATCTTCGACTTCGAACTCTCCCCCGAGGACATGGCCGCGATCGACGGCCTCAACAAGGACGAGCGCCGCGGCCCCGACCCGGACACCTTCAACTCGGTGCCCGCGAACTGAGGAGAGGCGCGCCGCGCAGAATGGGGGGATGAAGATCTCGCGGCGCGCACAGCGGGTGGCCCCGTTCTACGCGATGGAATTCGCGAAGAACGCGGCCGCCGTCGAGGCCGAAGGGCACCGCGTGGTGCGCCTCAACATCGGTGAACCCGACTTCGGCGCGCCACCACAATTCTTGTCCCGGATTCGCGAGATCGCCGACGGCCGCCCGATGGCCTACACCGCCGCGCTGGGCCTACCCGACCTGCGGTCGGCGATCGCCGACTTCTACCGTCACCATTTTCGGGCCGAGGTGGACGCCGCGAACGTGGCGGTCACCGCCGGCGCCTCCGCCGCGTTGCTACTGGCGTGCGCGGCGCTCATCGACCCCGGTGACGGCGTCCTCATCGGTGATCCCTCGTACCCGTGTAACCGGCAGTTCGCGGAGAGTTTCGGGGCGTCGGTGTCGCTGGTGCCCACCACCGCGGCCGACCGATTTCAACTCACCCCGGATCTGGTCGACGAGTTCTGGAGGCCGGACACCCGGGGTGTGATCGTGGCGTCGCCGTCGAATCCGACCGGGACGTCGATGCGGTTCGACGACCTCACCGACATGTGCCGGCGGGTTGGGTCGCGCGGCGGGTGGAATGTGGTCGACGAGATCTACCTGGGTCTGTCCGACCCGGAACCCGACGGTCGCCCGCCACGCAGCGTGCTCGCCGAACCGTCACTGGCCTCCGACGTAGTGGTGATCAACAGCTTCTCCAAATACTTCGGGATGACCGGATGGCGTCTGGGCTGGTGCATCCTGCCCGACAAACTCGTCGAACCCGTCGAACGATTGGCCCAGAACTTCTACGTCTGCCCGCCGACGCCGGCGCAGTACGCGGCGCTCACCTGCTTCGACCCGGAGTCGCTCGCGGTCACCGAGGAACGCAGACGCGAGTTCACGCGGCGCCGCGTGCAGGTGCTCGACGGCCTCGCCGCCATCGGCCTCGACGTTCCGGTGACCCCCGACGGCGCCTTCTACGTGTACATCGACGTCGGGTCGACGGGCTTGTCGTCGTGGGAGTTCTGCGAACGCGCCCTGTCGGAGGCGCGCGTGGCGCTGACCCCCGGAAAAGACTTCGGGGTCGACGGCGCCGACCGATACGTGCGGCTGTCCTATGCCGCCTCCACCGCGGACCTCACGCTGGGCATCGAACGTCTGGGTGAGTTCGTCGCGTCGCTGGGCGTGGCCCGGTGATGCCGTCGGCATTCGACGTGCACGCACTGCGTGACGGCGTACGAAAGTCACTGCAGGACAAGATGACCGAGGCACCGGCACTACCCGGCGTGGTCGCCGGGGTCACCGACGCCACAAAGACCCTCATGCGGGTACACGCGACGGCGCCCGGCTCCGATCCGGTTACCGACGACACGGTGTTCGCGATCTTCTCGGCCACCAAACCACTCACCACCGCCGCCGCACTGAGTGTGGTCGACGACGGACTTCTCGACCTCGATGCACCGGCGAGCGAGTACGAACCCCGCCTCGCCAACCCACAAGTGATCGAGGGATTCGACGCCGACGGCACCCCGCGACTGCGGCCCGCACGCCGATCTCCGACGACCCGCGAATTGCTCACGCACACTGCCGGATTCGGATACGACTTCTTCGACGAGACCTATCTGCGCCTGTTCCGCGAGCAGCAGTTGCCCGACATCGCCACCGCAACACTGCCCGCACTCACCACGCCGCTGCTCTTCGATCCGGGAACCGAATGGCGGTACGGGTCGGGCGTCGACTGGGCCGGACTGGTGGTGGAGGCCGTTACCGGCCAACGACTCGGCGAGGTACTCGCCGAACGCCTTCTGCGTCCACTGGGTATGCGCGACACCGGATTCACCCGCACCGTCGACATGCGCACACGCACGGCGACGATGTATCACCGCAACCCCGACGGCTCTCTGCGTGCCAATCCACGCTTCGCCCTTCCCGACGACCCGCAGATCCACATGGGCGGGCAGGGCCTCTACTCCACCGTCGGCGACTACCTGGCCTTCATCCGGATGTGGCTCAACGACGGTCGCGCCGACTCCGGCGAGCAGATCCTGCGCGCCGGCACCGTCGCCGCCGCCACCCGCGACCAGATCGGGCCGCTGACCGTCACCGTGCTACCCGGGGTGAAACCGAAACTCTCTCACGACGTCGACTTCTTTCCCGGTGTGCCGAAGAGTTGGGGCCTGGGTTTCCTGATCAACGAGGCCGACGCACCCACCGGTCGGCCCGCCGGGTCACTGGGCTGGGCCGGCCTGGCCAATCTGTACTTCTGGATCGACCGGCACAACGGCATCGGCGGTTTCTGGGCCACCCAACTCTTCCCGTTCTTCGACCCGACCGCGCTGGCGCGCTACCTGGACTTCGAGACGGCCGTCTACCGCGCCCTGCGAGCCGGCTGAATTCGGGTGGTGCTGGAGAACCCGGATGCTGCAGCACCCGGATTCTCCAGCACCACCCAACTCCTCCGATACCGCACCTCGCGGGGACCGCGACGTCTACGCGGCCAGCAGGTTCAGTGTCACCAACCACTGCCGCACGAGGCCGGCCACACGTCCGGCCTCCAGGTCTTTCCACGTCCAGCGGACCACCATGACGCCCATGCTGCGGAGGTGATCCTCACGCGCCTTCTCCCGCAGCACCACCTCGGTCACGTCCTCACCGGGCCGAAGCAGCTTCTGGTACTTGACCTTACCGTCGAACTCGCCGACGAGGCGTCCCTGCCAGTCGAAATCCGAACGGGCCACGTGCTGATCACCGTCATAGAAGTCGTGTTGCAGGCGCGCCACCGGTAGTCCGGCCTCGATCATCTGTGCGCGACTCCATGATTCACCGGGATTCTCGGCCCCGGCGTCGGCGAAGTGCAACGCGCGCCGCGCCATGGCAACGCCGCGACGTCGGCTGGTCAGCATCGACGCCATCGCCGAGCGATCCGCACCGTGCCGCAGCGCGGAGTCGAAGACGGCGAGCGCCTGCGCGAAACCCGAGGCGGCGCAGGCCACGTCGACGGCGGTGCGTTCGACGGATGTGACCGCGACGCCCCGGATACGGACGATGTCGGCATCGTCGACATCTCCGCCGTGGCAGTGTTGCATTGCGGTTCGGTAGCCCTTGCCCGTGGTGGCCACGGTGTGCACCCGCCGGAGATTGGGCATCAGCATCTCGATGCCGTGCAGCACGGCCGCCGACTGATGACTCAGCGGGAACGAGATGGTGCTCGTCGACACGGCGGCAAGGGCGCGCACGCGGTGCCATTCGCGGCGGCTACGCGTGGCCCCGACGGCGTAGACCCCGCGCGCGATCCGCACGATGTCTCCTTCCCGGAGCGATCTGCGCAGATCGTCGTCGGTGAACCCGACGGCGATTACCTCCGCGCGGTGGATGAGTCCGTGGTCGTCGGTGGGGTAGTTCGGCATGCCGCCTTGGACGCGGCGCCCGGCGCCTCGGTTCCGACAATCACCCTTGTCACGCCGGCGCGTTCACAACCTGGGTGGTGCCGGAGAATCCGGGCGCTGCAGCACCCGGATTCTCCGCCAGCACCCGGAAGCAGCGCCTCGAGATGGGCCGAAATGCCCTATGCAGATCAGCAAACATGTCGCTCGTCTCACAGTGAGACGGATGTGGCGTGGATCACCATGTTGTATCGAAGGCGCTCCAGCCCAGCAGGCCGGCATGTCGTCGGCCTTCTATACGAGGAGGCGCACATTGAGCAGGCAGAGCTTGACCAAAGCCCATGCGAAGATCACCGAGCTGTCGTGGGAGCCCACCTTTGCCACCCCGGCAACCCGTTTCGGAACCGACTACACGTTCGAGAAGGCACCCAAGAAGGACCCTCTCAAGCAGATCATGCGGTCCTACTTCCCGATGGAGGAGGAGAAGGACAACCGCGTGTTCGGCGCCATGGACGGCGCCATCCGCGGCAACATGTTCCGGCAGGTGCAGGAGCGCTGGCTGGAATGGCAGAAACTCTTCTTGTCGATCATCCCGTTCCCGGAGATCTCGGCGGCCCGCGCCATGCCGATGGCCATCGACGCCGTGCCCAACCCGGAGATCCACAACGGGCTCGCGGTGCAGATGATCGACGAGGTGCGGCACTCGACGATCCAGATGAACCTCAAAAAGCTGTACATGAACAACTACATCGACCCGGCGGGGTTCGACATCACCGAGAAGGCGTTCGCGAACAACTACGCGGGCACCATCGGCCGCCAGTTCGGTGAGGGATTCATCACCGGCGACGCGATCACCGCGGCCAACATCTACCTGACCGTGGTGGCCGAGACCGCGTTCACCAACACCCTGTTCGTCGCGATGCCCGACGAGGCGGCCGCCAACGGCGACTACCTGCTGCCGACGGTGTTCCACTCGGTGCAGTCCGACGAGTCGCGCCACATCTCCAACGGCTACTCCATCCTGCTGATGGCCTTGGCCGACGAACGCAACCGGCCGCTGCTCGAACGCGACCTGCGCTACGCGTGGTGGAACAACCACTGCGTGGTGGACGCCGCGATCGGCACGTTCATCGAGTACGGCACCAAGGACCGCCGCAAGGACCGGGAGAGCTACGCCGAGATGTGGCGGCGCTGGATCTACGACGACTACTACCGCAGCTACCTGTTGCCGCTGGAGAAGTACGGCCTGACGATCCCGCACGACCTGGTCGAGGAGGCGTGGAACCGGATCGTCAACAAGCACTACGTGCACGAAGTGGCCCGCTTCTTCGCCACCGGCTGGCCGGTCAACTACTGGCGCATTGACGCCATGACCGACAAGGACTTCGAGTGGTTCGAGGAGAAGTACCCCGGCTGGTACAACAAGTTCGGCAAGTGGTGGGAGAACTACAACCGGCTGGCCTACCCCGGCAAGAACAAGCCGATCGCCTTCGAGGACGTCGACTACGAGTACCCGCACCGCTGCTGGACTTGCATGGTGCCGTGTCTGATCCGTGAGGACATGGTGACCGACAAGGTCGACGGCCAGTGGCGCACCTACTGCTCGGAAACCTGCGCGTGGACCGACAAGGTGGCCTTCCGCCCCGAATACGAGGGACGTCCCACCCCGAACATGGGGCGCCTCACCGGATTCCGCGAATGGGAGACGCTGCACCACGGCAAGGACCTCGCCGACATCATCAAGGATCTCGGCTACGTCCGCGATGACGGCAAGACCCTGATCCCGCAGCCACATCTGGATCTCGATCCCAAGAAGATGTGGACGCTCGACGATGTGCGTGGCATCCAGTTCGGCAGTCCCAACGTGTTGCTGAACGAGATGAGCGACGAGGAACGCACGGAGCACATCGCCGCGTACATGGCCAACAAGAACGGGGCCGTGACCGTCTGATCGGTCCGATCCCACACGTCCGCATCCAGCCGACCCGCCGGTCGAGTCACCTCGGCCGGCGGGGCGGTCCAGCCCAGGAGATCGCCTTGGCCGACATTCACCGCATCAACTTTGCTCCCGTCGACATCGAGATGGAGGTCACGGAGGACGAGACGATCCTCGACGCCGCGTTCCGGCAGGGCATCCACCTCATGCACGGATGCCGGGAGGGCCGGTGTTCGGCGTGCAAGTCGTACATGCTCGACGGCGACGTGCAGATGGACGACTACTCGACCTTCGCCTGCAACGAGGCCGAGGAGGCCGAGGGCTACGTACTGCTGTGCCGCACCTACGCCTACAGCGACTGCGAGATCGAGTTGCTCAACTTCGACGAGGACGAGCTTCTCGGCGGGGCACCGATCCAGGACGTCCGTACCCGGGTGGCGGGCATCGAACCGATGACCAAGGACATCGTGTCGCTGCGACTCGACGTCGTCGAACCCGAGACGTTCGAGTTCAAACCCGGCCAGTACGTCGATCTGACCATCCCGGGAACCGACGAGACGCGGTCGTTCTCGATCGCCACCACGCAGAGCACCCCCGACCGCCTCGAGTTCCTCATCAAGAAGTATCCCGGCGGCAGGTTCGCGGGGATGCTCGAGGACGGCGGACTGTCACCTGGCGACGAGATCATGATCAACGGTCCGTACGGATCGTGCTCGCTGCGCAACGGACACGTGCTGCCGATCGTGTGCATCGGCGGCGGCGCCGGCATGGCGCCCCTGCTGTCGCTGCTGCGGCACATCGCCGAGGAGCAGATCAATCGTCCGGTGCGCTTCTACTACGGCGCCCGAACTGCCGGTGATCTGTTCTATCTCGACGAGATCGCTTCTCTCGGAGAGAAGATCGCCGACTTCTCGTTCACGGCGTGCCTGTCGGAATCGACCACGGACGCTCCCGAGGGGGTGACCGTGGCCGCCGGCAACGTCACCGACATCGTCAACGGCAACGAATCAGACCTGGCCCGAACGGAGGTGTATTTCTGCGGCCCCCCACCGATGGTCGACGCCGCGCTCGCGCTCGCCGACCAGCACGCGATGCCCAGAGACCAGATCTTCTACGACAAGTTCACCAGCCCGGCATTTGACTGAGAAGTCAGGCCAGAACGACAGGAACGAAAGGTATGTCCGCACCAGCACAACCACGGGAACGCAGCTTCCCCACCATCGAGTTCACGGACGCAGAGGCAGGCGCCAAGGAGTTCCCCAGCAGCCGCAGCCGGAAGTACAACTACTATCAGCCGGCCAAGAAGCGCGCCACCACCTACGAGGACGTCACCGTCGACGTCCAGCCCGATCCCGAACGCCATCTCACGCAGGGATGGATCTACGGATTCGGCAACGGACCCGGCGGATACCCGCAGGAGTGGACGGTGGCCCGCTCGAGCAACTGGCACGCCTTCCTCGATCCCAACGAGGAGTGGGAACAGACCATCTACCGCAACAACTCCGCGGTGGTGCACCAGGTGGATCTGTGTCTGCAGAATGCCAAGCGCGCTCGCGCCTACGACGGCTGGAACTCGGCCTGGCTCACCTTCATCGAACGCAACCTGGGTGCGTGGATGCACGCCGAGAGCGGGATGGGGTTGCACGTGTTCACCTCCATCCAGCGGTCGGCGCCGACGAACATGATCAACAACGCGGTCGCCGTCACCGCGGCCCACAAACTGCGTTTCGCGCAGGATCTGGCGTTGTTCAACCTCGACCTGTCCGAGGCCGAGGAGCGGTTCGACGGATCGGTCCACAAGGAGGTCTGGCAGTCGGCACCGGAGTGGCAGGGAGTGCGTGAGACGCTCGAGCGGATCACCGCGATCGGCGACTGGGCACAACTGTTGTTCGTGACGAACATCGTGTTCGAACAGCTCATCGGGTCGTTGTTCCGCAGCGAACTGGTGATGCAGGTGGCCGCCCGCAACGGCGACTACATCACCCCGACGATCGTCGGCACCGGCGAGTACGACTACGCCCGCGACCTCAACTACACGAGGTCGCTGTTCCAGATGCTGTGCCGGGACGAGAAATTCGCGATCGACAACCGCAAACTGGCTGCCGACTGGATGGCCGAATGGGTGCCACGCTGCCTCGACGCCGCGCACACCCTGCAGCCGATCTGGTCGCAGCCGGCCGACAAGTCGGTCACGTTCTCCGCGAGTCTGTCGGCCGCGAAGACCAAGTTCGCCGACGTGCTGTCGGACATCGAAGTCGATATCCCCGAGGAGTTGAACCAGTGAGCACCTTGCAATCTGACGGCATGCAATTCGGCGCGCAGACCGAGTTCTCCAACATGTGCGGCGTCACGCTGATGAACACACCCATCGGACGTGTGGTCGCCGACGTGATGGGCGACAAGGAGGGCGTCACCCTCACCGAGTACCCGTCGATGATCCGGGTCGACGGTGTCAACCGCCTCGACTTCGACTACGACGAACTCACCGACGCCCTCGGCCAGGATTTCGACGGATCGGTCTTCGAGGAGATCAGTTCCACCCACTACGGACGGATGGTGCATCTCGACGACCGCACCATCCTGTTCGCCAGCCCCGAGGACGCGGCCGAGTTCATCGGATTCGATCTGACCGCAACCTCATAGAGACCGCAACCTCCTAGAGACATCGTCGCCGGGGCCATGACCTCGGTTCGGCCCCGGCGACGATCACCATCATCGGAGATGGTCTGGACCACCAGTTTCTTTCAGCCCCAGTTTCTTTCAGCCCCAGTTTCTTTCAACCCCACAGCCCCCGACAACGCCGCGAGAGAGCGAGTGAAAGATGTACGAGAAGAATGGCGAGAAGTACTTCATCGTCGATGCCCACGTCCACCTGTGGGACGGCCGCGAGTCCAACCAGCGCAACATCCACGGCAAACAGTTCATCGACTGCTTCTACGACTACCACCGCAACCTCAGCCCCGAAGAACAGGTGTGGGACTACGACACCTACTGCTACTACGGCGCCGACCGCCTGATGCAGGATCTGTTCGTCGACGGCCCGGCCGACCACGCGATCTTCCAGGCGACCATCCTGAAAGACTTCTACGTCAACGGATTCGCGCAGGTGGACGACTCGCTCAAGCTGGCCGCCGACAATCCCGACAAGCTCACCTACAACCACGCCTACGATCCGCGCGACGGCGAGGACGGCCTGGTGCAATTGCGCAAGGACGCGGAGACGATGAACCTGCGCGGGGTGAAGCTCTACACCGCCGAGTGGCACGGTGACTCACGCGGCTACAAACTCGACGACCACTGGTCGCGGCGCTATCTGGAAGAGTGCATCGAGTTGGGTATCAAGAACGTTCACGTGCACAAGGGCCCCACCATCCGTCCGCTGGACCGCGACGCGTTCGACGTTGCCGACGTCGACAAGGTGGCCACCGACTACACCGATCTGAACTTCATCATCGAGCACGTCGGACTCCCCCGGCTCGAGGACTTCTGCTGGATCGCCACCCAGGAATCCAACGTGTACGGCGGTCTGGCGGTGGCGATCCCGTTCATCCACACCCGGCCCCGCTACTTCGCGCAGATCATCGGTGAACTCATGTACTGGATCGGTGAGGACAAGATCCTCTTCGCCAGCGACTACGCGCTGTGGACCCCACAGTGGCTGGTGGAGCGGTTCGTCGACTTCCAGATCCCCGAGGACATGACCGAATACGCTCCGCTGACCACCGACCAGAAGCGAAAGATCCTGGGACTCAATGCTGCGGCTCTCTACCCGCACATCGAGGTGCCCGAGGAGCTGCGTATCCCGACCGCCGCCGCCGATCCGGGTGCCGAGGTGGCCCCGGGAGCGCCGGACGCCGCCGCACACGACCCGGTGAACGCATGACCGCGCTGGCCGATCACGGGCACGTCCACGCCGACGACGCCCCGCTCGAGGCGGCACAGCCGTTGCCGTCTGCGGTGCTCGCCGCACTCGGCACGGTGCTCGACCCGGAACTCGACGAGCCGATCACCGATCTCAACTTCGTGCGGTCGGTGTTCCTCGACGACCGCGGCGTCACCGTTCACCTGCGGCTGCCCACCTCGTTCTGCTCGCCGAACTTCGCCTACCTGATGGCGTCGGATGCACTCGACGCCCTCGAATGTGTCGACGGCATCGGCGAGGTGCGGGTGATGCTCGACGATCATCACGACTCCGACAAGATCAACGCGGGTCTCGCCGCGCACGCCGGATACAAGGGCACGTTCGGTGTCGAGGCGCAAGACGATCTCGACGAGCTGCGCATGACGTTTCTGCGTAAGGCACACACCGCGGCGATGGAACGCTGTGTGGCCCCACTGATCTCGTCGGGCCGGTGCGGCGTGGAGGACTGCGGTCACCTGCTGCTGCGCGACCTCCCGGACGGGCGGTCGAAGTACGCGCTGCTGCGTCGTCGGGTGCAGATCGGTCTGGGTGTCTGCCCCAATGCGCGGGTGGTGGTCGACGAGGAGGGCCACCCGCTGCCCGCCGACCAGGTGCCGCTGCGGCTGCGGTTCGCGCGGTCGGTGCGCATCTCGATGGAGGGCAACTCCCACTTCTGCCGCGGCCTGCTGGCCACCCGGTATGCCGACGACGGCGAATGCGACGGCACCAGCGGACCGGTGATCACCGACATCCGTTCGGCCGCAGGCGCGACCACCACATCACATTCCACCGAGGAGAGGTCATCATGAGGGCCGTACAGGTCGTCGGTTATCACGACAAACTGCAACTCAACGAGGTTCCCGATCCACAGATCACCGGACCGCTCGACGTGATCGTGCGGATCGGCGGTGCCGGTGTGTGCCGCACCGATCTGCACATCCTCGAGGGCCAGTGGGCCGAGAAGAGCGGTGTCAGCCTGCCGTACACGATCGGCCACGAGAACGCCGGGTGGGTCGAGGCGGTGGGTGACGCCGTCACCAATGTCGCCGTCGGCGACAAGGTGATCCTGCATCCGCTGATCACCTGCGGACTGTGCCGCGCCTGCCGGGCGGGCGACGACGTGCATTGCGAGAACAGTCTTTTCCCGGGCATCGACACCGACGGCGGATACGCCGACTATCTCAAGACGACGGCCCGCAGCGTGGTGCGCATCGACGATTCGCTCGAACCGTCGGACGTGGCGGCCCTCGCCGACGCCGGCCTGACCGCCTACCACGCCGCGGCCAAGGTGGCCGCGATGACCCGGCCCGGTGACACCTGCGTGGTGATCGGGGCAGGCGGCTTGGGCCACATCGGAATTCAGGTTCTGGCCGCCATCTCCGGGGTGACCATCGTGGTGGTCGACCGCAATCCGGAGGCGGTGGCACTGGCCGTGGAGGTCGGTGCCCACAAGGGCATCGTCGCCGACGGCGCCGGGAGCGAGGCGAGCGGACCGAATCAGCAGAGCACGCAGGTGCAGCAGGTCCTGGATCTGACCGACGGGAAGGGCGCCGAGGCGGTCCTCGACTTCGTCGGTGAGGGCGGCGCGACCGCCGAAGGTGTTGCGATGCTGCACCGCGCGGGCAACTACTTCGTCGTCGGTTACGGCGAGAACATCAACGTCCCCACGATCGACATCATCTCCACCGAGATCAATTTCATCGGCAATCTGGTGGGTTCGTACAACGACCTCACCGAGCTGATGACACTCGCCGCACAGGGAAAGGTCAAACTGCACACCGCAACCTACGCGCTCGACGACTTCCAGAGCGCCCTCGACGATCTGGATTCCGGCCGGGTACGCGGCCGGGCGATCCTGATCCCCTGATCGGGCCCCTTCGCTGATCGAGCTTGTCGAGATCACCCCTTCCCCAATCCACCTGAGAACACACATCGAAAGAAGGTTGAGAACATGGCCAAGGAGTTGCGCTACAACGCCGAAGCGCGGCTGCGGCTGGAACGGGGCGTCAATGCCCTCGCCGACGCGGTCAAGGTCACCTTGGGTCCCAAGGGACGCAATGCGGTGCTGGAGAAACTGACCGGCCCACCGACCATCACCAATGACGGGGTCACCATCGCCCGTGAGATCCAGCTGCGCGACCCGTTCGCCAACATGGGCGCCCAACTGGTCAAGGAGGTGGCGATGAAGACCAACGGGGTGGTCGGCGACGGCACCACCACCGCCACCGTGCTCGCCCAGGCGATGGTGCGCGAGGGGCTGCGTGCCGTCGAACAGGGCGCCAACCCCATGCGGGTACGCCGCGGCATCGAACGCGCGGTGACCTCGGTGGTGGAATCTCTTGATACACAGGCAGTCCAGATCGGAGGACGCGGCGACCTGGAACGGATCGCGTCGCTGGCGGCCAGCGACGACGAGGTGATCGGCGAGGTGATCGCGGCCGCCGTCGAACACGTCGGCCGCACCGGGGTCATCACCACCGAGGAGAGCGACACCATCGGACTTGCGGTGGATGTGGTCGACGGGATCGAGTTCGACCACGGCTACATCTCCGGGTACATGGTGACCAATCCCGAACGCATGGAAGCGGTCCTGGACAACCCGGTGGTGCTGCTGACCAACAAGAAGATCACCTCGGTGCAGGACGTGATGCCGGCGATCGAAACGGCCAAACGCGCCGACCGCCCGCTGCTGGTGCTGGCCGAGGACGTCGACGGCCCCGCCCTGCAACTACTCGTGGGCGGCAACATGCACAAGACGATGCAGTCGGTGGTGGTGCGCGCCCCCGGATTCGGGCATCGGCGCATCGCCGAACTCGAGGATCTCGCGGTGGCACTCGGCGGGCACGTGGTGGCCAAGGACACCGGCATCGAGTTGCACGAGATCACCATCGACCATCTCGGCACGTGCGACCGGGTGACCGTCACCGAGAACGAGACCACCATGGTGGGCGCGCACGGACAACAGGACCTCGTCGACGCCCGCGTCCGGCATCTGGAAGCCCAACTCGAGCGCGCCCGCATCGACGCCGACCGCGACGCACTCGAACTGCGGATCGCCCGGCTCACCGGTCGGGTCGCGGTGATCCGGGTGGGTGGCGTCACCAGCGTGGAACTCAAGGAACGGATGCTGCGGGTCGAGGACGCGCTGGCCGCCACCCGCGCCGCGGTGGAGGCCGGCATCGTGTCCGGCGGCGGCACCGCGCTGGCCCAGGCACACCGGGCGCTCGAATCACTCGAGGCCACCGGCGACGAGGCGGTCGGCATCGACGTGGTGCGCCGGTCGCTGGCCGAGCCGCTGCGGTGGATCGCCACCAATGCCGGCTTCGACGGCGACGAGGTGGTCAACGTGGTCACCGGTCTGCCCCTCGGGCACGGATTCAACGCGCTCTCGGGCGAGTACGGCGACATGTTCGACGAGGGCGTCATCGATCCGTGCAAGGTGACGCGTGCCGCGCTGGAGAGCGCCGCCTCCATCGCAGCACTGCTGATCACCACGGAGACCGCGGTGGTCGAAGAGGTGATGATCAACCCGGGCGCCATCCCGGCACCCGGATTCGGCGATCTCGCCGAAGGCATGGTCCGCCCGTCGAACATCTACTGACCGTGAACCATCCCTGACCTCGTCGGCCCCAGAACTGGGCCGGTCGCGATCCGGACACGCACACGTGTCCTCGGCGTTGATCGCGACCGGCCCTCCCCACGTGCGAACCGGTTCGGTGGCCGGTCCCGTTCGGATACACTCGGGAGCAGAGGTGAGATCTAGATCACAGAGGAGTCCACGCGCTCGGTGAAATGTCAGCCCAGCCCAGGCCAGAACGACCAGGCCCGACCAACCCGCGATGCTGCGATGTCCCGGGAGGTAGCGCGCGCCCGCGAGCGCTTTCTCAGCGACGATGACCTGGACGCCGCGGTCCGGGAGGCCATCTCCACCTCGTGGCGCCGCTCACGTTCCTTCAACGTCGATGCCGATCGTCTGCAGTTGCCGTTCGTCCGCGAACCCAACCTCGAGAGTCCTCTGGTTTCCGCGGCGCGGCCGGTGCTCTCCGCACTCGTCGACGACCTCGCCGACGATGCGGTCAGCGTCATCCTGACCTCACCCGACGGTGTGGTGCTGTCGCGCGCGTCGGCGAATCGTCGTCTCCGCTCGATGCTCGACGACGTGAATCTCGCCCCCGGTTACAGCTACAGCGAGGAGTTCGCGGGCACCAATGGCATCGGTACCGCCCTCGAGACCCGCAAGCCCACCCTGGTGGCCGGTGCCGAGCACTACGCCGGCTGCCTCGACCAACTGTCCTGCGCAGGCGTGCCGATCATCCACCCGGTCTCGGGTGCGATGGTGGGGGCGCTGGACCTGACGGGGTGGGACGACGAATCGGGGTCGCTGCTGATGTCGCTGGCGAAGTCGGCGACGGCGCAGATCGTGCAGCGGATGATGTCGCAGGCAAGTGAACGCGAGTCGCGGCTGCTCAACGCCTACCTCGCCACCTGCCGACGAGCGCCCCAGGCGATGGTGCTGGCCATCGCCGGCGACGTGGTGCTGATGAACCGCCGCCTGCGCTTGTCGGTGGATCCGCGCGATCAGCTCGCGATCCTCGAGCAGGCCGTCGACCACTCGCTCGTCGCCACGGCCGCCCAGCGGGTCAACGCGTTGCCCAGTGGCCAGGTGGCGCGACTCTCACCGGTCGCCGAGTTCTCCGACGCCGCAGCCCAGATCGCCGTGTTTCGCGTACATCTGCTCGACACAGCACCTGCACCGGCGGCGGCCGCTCGTCCGGCCCGGGCGACCCTGCCCGGCGTTGCGGGCCACAGCTCCTCGTGGCGGCTGGCGTGCGAGCAGATCTCGCGTGCCGTCGGCGCCGGCGAATGGCTGGCGGTGTCCGGTGAGCCGGGCACCGGCCGCAGCACCGTGCTGCGTGCCTGCTGTGACCGCCACGTGCGGAGCACCACACGGGTGTTCGCCGCCGACGACTTCACCGCCGAGGAAACCCTCGACACCCTGGCCACCGAACTCGAACGTGACGGCTTCTGCATCATCATCACCGATCTCGACCGGGTACCCGACGAAGCGGTGGCGGCAATCGCCGACATGCTGCCCGGCCGCGAACACGCCGGCTGGATCGGGGTGACCACCGGGGTCGACGCCGGATCGGCGCCATCCACCATGGTGCAGTCGACGGTGATGCCGTTCTTCGCCCACACGGTGGAGATCCCGCCGCTGCGCCACCGCATCGAGGACCTCCACGATCTGATCCCCGCACTGCTGCGCCAACTCACCCGTGGCCGCGAGCTGTCGGTGTCCGCCGAGGCCATCACCCAGCTCAGCAGGTATCCGTGGCCCGGCAACGTCGCCGAACTGCGCCAGATCCTTCGCGAGGTGGTGACCCACCAACGCTCCGGCGTGATCGGGGTGCGCCAATTGCCGCCGCGGTGCCGCGCGCTCACCCGGCACACCCTCACCCGCATCGAAGCACTCGAACGCGACGCGATCGTGCGCAGTCTGGAAGAGAACGCACACAGCAAGGCCGCGGCGGCGCACGCGCTCGGTATCTCCCGGGCCACCATCTACCGCAAGATCCGCGAGTTCGGCATCGACACCTGAGATCGACGCCCGAGATCGTCGGCGCCACGGGCTGTCACGACCACCCGCCGAGGACTACCGTCGAAGTCGTGGACATAGAGGAGCAGCGGGAATCGCTGTGTGCCGCCGCTCATCAACTCGCGGCGGCCGGATTGACCGTGGGAACCGGCGGCAACCTGTCGATCCGCGTCGAGGACGCCGTCCTCCTCACCCCGTCCGGATGCCGCCTCGAGTCGGTGAAACCCGAGCAGCTCGTCATCGTCGACCTCGAGGGTTCGGTGGTGGTCCCCACCCCCTACCGGCCCACGTCGGAACTGCGATTCCACCTCGACATCTACCGCACCACGTCGGCCTCGGCGGTCGCACACGCCCATCCCGTCGCGTCGGTGGCACTGGCCAACATCGTCGACGAGTTGCCGCCGATCCACTACACCGCGGCCATGATCGGTGGATCGGTGCGGGTGGCTCCCTACGCGGTGTTCGGCAGCCAGGAGCTCAGCGACGCGGTCACCACCGCGCTGCACGAACGCACCGCGGCGCTGATGCGCAACCACGGGTCGGTGGCCATCGGCGGCAACCTCGAAACCGCCTGCGAACACATCGAACTGCTGGACTGGCTGGCCGAGGTGTATCTGCGCTCACTGCCCGCAGGCACCCCGGCCGTCCTCGACTCCGCACAACTGACCGAGGTGGTCGCCACCGCGGCGCGACGCCAGTACACGCCCTTCCCCGGACACGACCGATGAGGCTGGTGACCGTCGGCGCACACGTACTCGATGTGCTGGCGGCGCCCGTCGAACACATCCCCGCCGGTCAGGGCGCAGCGCTCGTCGAGCACATCCGGATGTCGCCGGCCGGCCCGGCGGGCGGCACCGCTCTCACCGCCGCCAAACTGGGCGCCGAGGTGGCGACGGTGGGCGCGGTGGGCGACGACGATCCGGGCCGAATGCTCGCCACGGCATTGCAGCGCTTCGGGGTGGACACCACGCATCTGGTGCGGGTGGACCTGCCGACGTCGATGAGTGTGCTGCCGATCAGACCCAACGGTGACCGCCCGGCCCTGCACATGCCCGGAGCGAATCTCGCCTATCCGCTTGCCGAGCTCCCGATCGACCTGCTCACCGGCGCCGACCACGTCCACCTCGGGGCTCCGGAACTGCTCAATCCGCCCGAGCTCGCCCCGGTGATCGACGACATCCGGGCGGCGGGGGTCACGATATCCGCCGACATCCTGGCCGACGGCAACGCCGGCATGCTCGCCTGGCTCGAACCCGTGCTGTCGCGGCTGGATTACCTGCTGCCCAACGACGATCAGGTGCGTGGGCTGACCGGCGAAAGCGATCTGGTGACCGCTTCGCGCGCGCTGATCGCTCACGGCGTCTCCTGTGTGGCGGTGACCGCGGGCGCCGACGGGGCATGGGTGGTGACGGCCGACGACACCGAACACGCCCCGGCCCGCGCCGGCGTCGATGTGGTGGACACCAGCGGCTGCGGCGACGCCTTTTCCGCGGCATTCCTGGTGGCTCGCGGTCACGGGCTGTCGCTGCTGCAATCGGCCCAGGTCGGCTGCGCGGTGGCCGGACAGGTGGCCGAGGGACTCGGCAGCGATCACGGCGGCTTCACGTGGGCCGAGATGTCGGGGGCGGCGACCGCCTGACGGCATGCCACTCGAATGCATCGCTGAGGCACCACCATGCCGCTACTTCGGCCCAACCGATGTATTACCCCAGGTCTATCCGCTGTACAGATGCAGAGCTGGACGGGAATCATGAATACCGACACCGCAGATGCCAGACCAGTGGAGGCCGAGATGACGCAGAACCCGATCGAGGTTGTCGTCGTGGGTGGCGGGCAGGCCGGCATCGCGATGAGTGAACACCTCGGTGCGCAGGGCATTTCGCACGTGGTTCTCGAACGCGACCGGGTGGCCGAGCGGTGGCGCACGTGGCGGTGGGATTCGCTCGTCGCCAACGGCCCCGCCTGGCACGATCGCTTCCCCGGCATGGAGTTCGACATCGATCCCGACGCCTTCGCGTCCAAGGACGAGGTCGCCGACTACCTGGCCGCTTATGCGCGACGGATCGACGCACCGATCCGCACCGGCGTCGACGTGATCTCGGTGCGGAAGACCAACGGCGCGAGTGGTTTTCGGGTCGAGACCTCCGAGGGAATCATCGACGCCCGCTTCGTGGTGTCGGCGACCGGCGCATTCCAGAAGCCGGTCATCCCGCCGTTGGTACCCGACACCGCAGGACTGCACCAATTGCATTCGAGTGACTACCACAATCCGCAGCAGCTACCGGCCGGTGCGGTACTCGTCGTCGGCGCCGGCTCATCAGGGGTCCAGATCGCCGACGAACTGCGCTCATCGGGTCGCGAGGTGTATCTCGCCGTGGGACCGCACGATCGACCACCCCGGCACTATCGGGGCCGCGACTTCTGTTGGTGGCTCGGCGTTCTGGGCAAGTGGGATGCCGCGACACCACCGGCCGGCGCGGAGCACGTGACCATCGCGGTCAGTGGCGCACGCGGCGGACACACGGTGGACTTCCGCGATCTCGCCGCCGACGGGATCACCCTGCTGGGCCGTGCCGAACACTTCGACGCGGGAGTGATGCGTTTCGCTCCGGACCTGCGCACCAACATCGAGAACGGCGACGCCACATATCTTTCCATGCTCGACGAGGCCGACGAGCACATCGCCCGCAACGGTCTCGACCTGCCTGCCGAGCCGCTGGCCCGGGCGTTGGGGCCGCTGCCCGAATGCGTGACCGACCCGATCGCGGCACTCGATCTCGGCGCCGCCGGCGTGACATCGATCGTGTGGGCCACCGGATTCGCCTACGACTACGACTGGTTGCAGGTCGACGCCGCCGTCGACGAGAACGGTCGGCCACGCCACCAGCGCGGCGTGTCGCCGGAGCCCGGCATCTACTTCCTGGGACTGCCCTGGCTGTCCCGGCGCGGCTCGAGTTTCATCTGGGGGGTGTGGCACGACGCCCGATACCTCGCCGACCAGATCGCCATCCAACGCGGCTACCTCGCGTACCGTCCGCAGACCCAGACCCCCTGCACCGCTCGGACAGGAGTATCGGCATGAGCGCAGCCACCGGTCCCGAGGTCACCCACACCCGGATACGGCCGTTCAACACCCGTGACACCTACCCCGAACAGAACCTGGACAACGACCTGTGCCAGGCGGTGGTCGCCGGCGGCGTGGTGTACCTGCGCGGACAAATCGGGCAAGACCTCGACACCCGCGAATCGGTCGGCATCGGCGACGTCGCCGCGCAGACCGAGAAGGCGATGAGCAACATCGCCATGCTGCTCGACGAGACGGGCAGTTCGCTGCGCGACATCGTCAAGGTCACGGTCTACCTCACCGACATCCGTTACCGCGAAACCGTCTACCGGGTGATGGGCCGCTGGCTCAAGGGTGTGTACCCGGTGTCGACCGGGCTGGTGGTCCACGCGCTGGCGCGCCCGGAGTGGCTCGTGGAGATCGACGCCACCGCCGTCCTCAGCGACCCGGAACGCGCCGCCCGATGACCATGTCGCTGGTCGCCCGCGACCCCGCCACCGGTTCGTTCGGGATCATCGTGTGTTCGTCGAGTCCCGCGGTGGCCGCACGGTGCCCCCATCTGCGAGCGGGCGTCGGGGTGGTGGCATCGCAGAATGTCACCAATCCCGCTCTGGGTCCGCAGATCCTCGACCTGCTCGCCGGTGGCGCCGACGCCCAGACCGCACTCGACGCTGCGCTGGCCACCGAACCGTTCCCCGAGTATCGGCAGGTGACGGTCGTCGACACCGCGGGCGGCACCGCCGCCCACTCGGGAGCGCGCAGTCTCGGGGTGCACGCGCAGGTGCGCGGGGATCAGGCCGTCGCGGCCGGCAATCTGCTCGCCGACGCCGATGTGATCGACACGCTGCTCAGCGGTTTCACTCGCAGCGCGGCGGAGGACTTCGAGCGGCGCCTGCTTGACGGTCTCCACGCGGCGCTGGCCGCGGGCGGGGAGGAAGGACCCGTGCATTCCGCCGGACTGAGCGTCGTATCGGATGTGCCCTGGCCGGTGACCGATCTGCGCGTCGACCATGCCGACGATCCCCTCGCCGAACTCGACCGCCTGTGGGAGGTGTGGCGGCCACAGAAGAACGACTACCGGGTACGTGGCGTGGATCCCACGCGCGCCCCCTCCTACGGCGTGCCGGGTGACCGGTGAGCGGCCTGGACGCGGCGCTGCGCAGCGGCGTGGACACCGCGTTGCCCGCACTGATCGAGTTGTCCCGGGATCTCTACGATCATCCCGAGATCGCTTGGGAGGA
The DNA here is from genome assembly GCF_053588635.1 of Gordonia sp. NPDC003425. NCBI lineage: Bacteria > Bacillati > Actinomycetota > Actinomycetes > Mycobacteriales > Gordoniaceae > Gordonia > Gordonia sp. NPDC003425. The sequence goes on from NZ_JBSFQI010000001.1 coordinate 404,478, forward strand.
GGTTCGTTCGGCCACGCAGGTGGCGACCCGGCTCGCGGGGTACGGCTTCGACGTCACCGAACGCTTCTGCGGCCTCGACACCGCATTCGCGGCGCGGATCGGCGACGGCGATCTGCACGTCGCACTCTGCGCGGAGTACGACGCGTTGCCCGGACTCGGGCACGCGTGCGGCCACAATCTGATCTCCGCCATCACCGTGGGTGCCGCGGCCGCGCTCGCTCCGCTCGTCGACGACCTCGGCCTGACCCTCTCCGTGATCGGGACGCCCGCCGAGGAGGGCGGCGGCGGCAAGATCGAGTTGCTCGAGCGCGGCGGGTTCGTCGGGCAGCACGCGGCGGCCATGGTTCATCCCGGTCCCGCCGACGTTGCGCGGGCACAGCCGTTTGCCGTCTCCCACAGCCACATCGACTATCGCGGGAAATCCGCCCACGCTGCCGCGTACCCCGAACGAGGTGTCAACGCGGCCGACGCGTTCACCATCGCGCAAGTGGCGATCGGCCTTCTGCGACAGCAGCTTCCGGCGTCGGTGCGAGTGCACGGGATGATGACCCGGGGCGGTGAGGCACCCAACGCCATCGCCGAACACACCGAGGGCCGCTGGTATGTGCGGGCCGAGACGCTGGCCGAACTCGCCGAGGTGGAGCCAAAGGTGCTGCGCTGCTTCGAGGCGGGTGCACTGGCCACCGGCGCCGAACTCACCGTGACCCCCGAATCCAGGCCGTACGCCGAGTTCCGCACCGACGAGGATCTGCTGGCCTGCTACGAGCGGCGTGCCGTGGCGGCAGGGCGTCGGTTCGGCACGGGACCCGACGCCACCATGGCACGGGCCTCCACCGACATGGGCAATGTGTCACAACAGATTTCGGCGATCCACCCGTACATCGGCATCGACTCGCTGCCCGCGGTCAACCATCAGCCCGAGTTCGCCGCCGCCACCCTCACGCCCGCGGCCGAGGTGGCGATCGCGCAGGGCGCGCTGGCGCTGGCGGGTACGGTGGTCGACGCCGCGGCCGACACTCCCCTACGGCACCGGCTGCTCGGCGTCTGAGCACGGAACGCACCTCGCCCCACGAGAGCACTGCCTCCCGCGGATCGATTTCCCTCCCGCGCACGTGATTCGATGCGCGGGAAGGAAATGGCGCCGCGGGAGCGCACCCGTGATCGACGTAGGAGCGGGTGGGCAGCTCAATCAGCGTGCGGGACAGCTCAATCGGCGAGTGCCATGCGCTCAGCCATGCGGGCATAGACCTCACCCAGTGCCGCCGGATCATCGTGGCCCCGACTGGGGAACCAGCGACACACGTCGACACACAGTGACGAGATCGCCAGCACCACGTCGCCTGGATCGTCGGCACCAAACTCCCCCGCCTGTACCCCGGCCGACACGATGCGATCCAGGATCGCGGTGGTCTTCCGTCGCACCGCAGCGATGGCGCGGAAGTGCTCGGGGGTCAGTGCCCCGAGTTCGTACTGCACCACCTTGGCGAGCTGATGATGCTCGGCCTGCCACCGCGCGAAGGCGCCGACCACCGCGCGCAGCCGTGCCCGATACGGCAGTTGGGCGTCGTCGACGGCGGCCAGGGTGTCGTACACACCCTGGTGTCCCTCCAGCGCGATCGAGTAGAGCAGTTCCTCCTTGGACCGGAAGTGCGGGTACATCGCGGCGGCGCTCATGTTCAGACGTGCCGCGATCTGCCGGGTGGACGAACCGGAGTAACCCAACTCGGCGAACGACGCGGTGGCCGCTGCCCGGATGCGCTGAGCTGCCACCGATTCACGCACCCCAGCCGCCACCGTCCCTCTCCTCCCAGGTCGTCAATGCGCGCGACCTTGACCCCCGGCCGCCATCAGGGCAGTATAAGCGAGTGCTCAGAAATGAGCGACCGCTTAGCGAATGCCCCCGTTCGTGAATGCCCCCTTTCGCGAATGCCCCCGTTCGTGAATGTCCCCGACGTCACCCGAAGGAGTGCCATGGCCGAGGCCCTGTCCCGCCGCGACCTCGAATTCCTGCTGTACGAATGGCTCGACGTGGAATCGCTGACCACGCGTGCACGATTCGCCGAGCACACTCGCGAGACCTTCGACGCCGTCCTCGACCTGTCCGCCGACATCGCGACCAAATGCTTCGCGCCCGCCAACAAGATCGGCGACGTGGCGGAGCCCTACGTGGGCGACGACGGCACCGTCGTGCTGCCCGATGAGATCACCGGCGGGATCACCGAGTTCCTCAAGGCGGGACTGATCGCCGGCCCCTTCGACGAGGATCTCGGCGGCATGCAGTTGCCCACAGTGGTCAACCGCGCGGCGATGGCCTGGTTCCAGGCGGCCAACGCCGCGATGTCGTCGTATGCATTTCTCACCGTCGGCAACGCCAACCTGCTCACCGAGTACGGCACTCCCGAGCAGATCGACACCTGGGTGCGACCCATGGTGGAGGGGCGCTACTTCGGCACGATGTGCCTGTCGGAACCACAGGCCGGATCGTCGCTTGCCGACATCACCACCAAGGCCGTCCCCGCCGGCGACGGCAGCTACCGGGTCACCGGAACCAAGATGTGGATCTCCGCGGGCGACCACGAACTCGGCGAGAACATCGTGCATCTCGTCCTCGCGAAGGCGCCCGGCGGCGGGCCCGGCGTCAAGGGCATCTCGCTGTTCATCGTCCCCAAATACCTGACCGACGGCACCCGCAACGACGTCGCACTGGTCGGCCTCAATCACAAGATGGGTCAGCACGCCACCACCAACTGCCTGCTGAACCTCGGCGAGACCGGCAACGGCGCAGTGGGATATCTCGTCGGCGAGGAACACAAGGGCCTGGCCTACATGTTCCACATGATGAACGAGGCGCGCATCGGCGTCGGATTCCTCGCCACCGCACTGGGTTACGCCGGCTACCTCGCATCACTCGAGTACGCCAGGGTCCGCACCCAGGGACGGCCCATCGGCCACAAGGACCCGACCAGCAAGCCGGTCCCGATCATCGAGCACGCCGACGTCAAACGCATGTTGCTGGCCCAGAAATCCTATGTGGAGGGCGCATTGGCGCTCGGCCTCTACAGCAGCAAACTCGTCGACCAGCAGCAGACCGGCGACGAGGCGGAAGCCGCCACCGCGGGTCTGCTGCTCGACGTGCTGACCCCGATTGCCAAATCGTGGCCCTCGCAATGGTGCCTGGCCGCCAATGACCTGGCGATCCAGATTCACGGTGGTTACGGCTACACCCGGGAGTTCCCGGTCGAACAGTTCTACCGCGACAACCGGCTCAATCCCATTCACGAGGGCACGCACGGCATTCACGGCCTGGATCTGTTGGGCCGCAAGGTGATCATGAACGGCGGCGCCGGTCTGCGGCTGCTCGCCGACACCATCGGTGCGACGATCGCGCGGGCCGCGGAATCGGCCGATGCCCAACGCTGGGCGGACATGCTGCGCCGCCGGGTGGACCGGCTGGTGTCGGTGACCGCGCAGGTGTGGTCGGCCGGCGATGTCGCGGTGTCGCTGGCCAACGCCACCGCATATCTGGAGGCGACCGGACACATCGTCGTCGCCTGGATGTGGTTGGAGCAGTTGCTGGCCGCCGACGGTTGCGCCGGCGACTTCTATGATGGCAAACGTGCCGCGGCACAGTACTTCTTCACCTACGAGCTACCCAAGGTGGACGCCCAGTTCGACCTGCTGGCCGCGCTCGACCGCACCACCCTCGACGCACGGCCCGAGATCTTCTGAACCCCCCGACCCTTCTCGAGAGGAACCGAAATGTCTGTGCTCGATCTGTTCAGCGTGACCGACAAGGTGGTCGTCGTCACCGGCGCCTCGTCCGGGCTCGGGGTGGCCTTCGCGACCGCCTTCGCCGAGGCGGGAGCCGACGTCGTACTCGCCGCCCGCCGCGCCGACCGGCTGGCCTCGACCGCCGCCGCGGTGGAGGCCCGGGGCCGCAAAGCCTTGTCGGTGACCACCGACGTCGTCGATCCGGCGGCGTGCCAGCACGCGATCGACTCGGCGATGGAGACCTTCGGCCGTGTCGACATCCTCATCAACAACGCCGGTGTGGGGACCGCCGTGCCGGCCACCCGCGAAACCCCCGACCAGTTCCGGTCGGTGGTGGACATCAACCTCAACGGCTCGTACTGGATGGCACAGGCCGCCGCGCGGGCGATGCAGCCCGGAAGCTCCATCGTCAACATCTCCAGCATCCTGGGCCTCACCACCGCCGGCCTGCCACAGGCCGCGTACTCGGCGAGCAAGGCCGCGATCGTCGGACTCACCCGCGACCTCGCCCAGCAGTGGGGTGCGCGCAAGGGTATCCGCGTCAATGCCCTGGCCCCGGGCTTCTTCGAGAGCGAGATGACCGACACCTACGTACCCGGCTACATCGACTCGCAGATGCCCCGGGTCATCGTGGGCCGCATGGGTGATCCCGCTGAGCTGGCCGCCACCGCCATCTGGCTCAGTTCGGCCGCCGGCGGCTACGTGACCGGTCAGACCATCGCTGTCGACGGCGGCATCACCATCACCTAGCACCCGTGGTCAGACGGTGGCAACCGCGATCAGGGTGTCGCAATTGACCTCCGCCACATCGCGTTCGGCCAGCCGCGCCAGGAAATCGGTGCGGATCTCGTCCACCTGATCGGCGGTGAGGGGCGCGAGCGCACCGCGCATTCCGCTGTTGCCCACCATCGACCAGGCGAACTCATCGGTGCAGGGGATGCGGAGACGAAAGACCGAGGTCTCGACGGCACGCGCGCCGAGCGAGGTGAACCATTGCGACACAGCCGGTTCGGTGTCGATGCGGGCGATGGGACTCTCCGCTCCCGCACTGCGCGGGCCGCGGTGCGACGTGGGTCCGGCGATCGCGGTGACCGAGTCGAAGAACGCCTCGCTGAACTCGCGCATCGAACCCGTGTGCCAGATCGATACGCCCATGCGACCGCCGGGCCGTAGCAGGGTCAGCAACCGGCGGACCGCGTCGTCCATCTCGGGGAGGAAGAACACCCCGAAGGAGCAGACGATCGCGTCGAACGCCTCCGCGCACGGCGGCACTCCGGGCGTGAGCGTGGTGACGTCGGCGCGGACGAACTCGATCCCGTCGAGTCCTTGTGCGACGGCGTTGCGTCGCGCGACGTCGAGAAGCTCGCCGGCGAAGTCGACGGATACCACGTGGCCACCGGGTCCCGCCGACCGCGCAGCGGGCAGCGCACTTGCTCCGGTACCCGAGCAGATGTCGAGTACCCGCTCGGCCGGGCGGATCGAGACGGCTTCCACAAGCGCGTGGCCCACCGGTCCCCACAGCTGCGGGGTCAGCACGTCGAATCGGGTGCCGACGGAATTGAACAGCCCGATCAGCGGCGAGTCCCCCGCGCCGCCGGTCATCGCTTCACCAGTCACCGCTTCACCGTAGCGAGCAGGCGATCGACGAACTCCGCCTGCGCCGGATTGAGCTTCCTCTTCGCGTCGGCGGGCACGAACCACTGGGCGCGATCGATCTCGGGGAAGCTCTGAATACGCCCGGAGCGCGGCGGCCACACCATCTCGAACGTGTTGCTGGTGACGGTGGCAACGTCGAGGTCTCCCTCGACTGCGAAGGCGACGACGACCTTGCCGCTGGCCAGTCGCACCTCGCCGAGCTCGATCATCGGCCCCTCGGGCGGCGGCTGACCGATCTCCTCGGCGAATTCGCGGCGGGCCGTCTCGTATTCGCGTTCCCCTGGCTCGAGTAGACCCTTGGGTATCGACCACGCACCGTCGTCACGCCGGGCCCACAGCGGACCGCCGGGATGAGCGATCAGCACCTCGATACCGGCGGTCGACGGCACCGGCCCCCCGGCGCCACGCCTTCGGTACACGAGGAGTCCGGCGCTGCGTCGGAGACCGTGTGCTGCCACGCGGACCATTGTCCACCGGTGTCGGAAACATCGTCGTCACACAGGTGCGGCACAAGCGAAACGTACAAAAAGTAGATACAGAGCATGGCGGTTCTCGACACGATCAAGCACGGCAAGCAGACCGATCGACCGGTGGACGAGATCCCACCACTGACCAAGCTGTTCCCCCTGGGCCTTCAGCACGTGATGGCCATGTATGCGGGGGCGGTGGCCGTGCCGCTCATCGTCGGTGGGGCCATGGTCTCGGCCGGGCAGATGCAGGCGAACGAGATCGTGCATCTGATCACCGCCGACCTGTTCGTGGCCGGCATCGCCACCATCTTGCAGGCCGTCGGCTTCTGGCGGTTCGGTGTCCGGCTGCCGCTGATGCAGGGTGTCACGTTCGCCGCGGTGGGACCGATGATCACGATCGGCCTCAACCACGGCATGACCGCGATCTACGGGTCGGTGATCGCCTGCGGCGTGTTCATGATGCTCGTCGCACCCATCGTCGGGCGGCTCATCAGATTCTTCCCACCGCTGGTCACCGGGACCATCATCCTGATCATCGGCATATCGCTGATGAGCGTGGCCGCCGGCTGGTTCGGCGGCGGGGTGTCGTCCGGCGAGGACTTCGGCGCACCCAAATCGATCGCGTTCGGATTCCTCACCCTGCTCATCATCATCCTGCTGGAACGGTTCGGTACCCCGGCGATCAAACGCGTCTCCATCCTCCTCGGACTCGTCGCGGGCACACTCATCGCCATCCCGTTCGGGATGACCGACTGGAGCGGCGTGGGTTCGAGTTCGTGGTTCGCGGTGCCCGAACCCTTCTACTTCGGCTTCCCGAGCTTCGACCTGAGTTCGATCATCGCAATGATCATCGTGGCCCTGGTGATCATGACCGAAACCACCGGCGACATCGTGGCAGTCGGTGAGATCGTCGACGAGAAGATCACTCCGCAACGCCTCGCCGACGGCATGCGCGCGGACGGTGCGGGCACCGTGCTGGGCGGCATCTTCAACACCTTCCCGTACACGGCGTTCGCCCAGAACGTCGGACTCGTGGCCATCACCGGCGTCAAGTCACGCCACGTCGCGACCTGCGCCGGCGGAATCCTGGTGATCCTGGGCCTGATCCCGAAGATGGCGGCGATCATCGAGGGAATCCCGCAGCCGGTCCTCGGTGGCGCGGGCGTGGCGTTGTTCGGCATGGTCGCCGCGAGCGGTGTCCGCACGCTCACCAAGGTCAAGTTCAACAACTCCAACATCCTGGTCGTGGCGATCTCGGTCGGCGTGGCGATGCTGACCGAGGCAAGCCTCTCGTACACCAATGACGACAAGATCCCGGTCGCACTCGACCTGTACGCCAAGTTCCCCGACTGGTTCCAGACGATCTTCCATTCGGGCATCTCCGCCGGCGCCATCTGCGCGATCGTGCTGAACCTGGTGTTCAACTGGCGCAGCACCTCGACCGACCCGGTCGACTACCACAACACCGGCGAGATCGACATCGCCGGCGACAACGCCGGGGTCGCGGGATCGGATGCCCCGCGTGGCGCCGCGTTCGACCCGCGCGACGCGCTCGCCGCCGCCGACCCGAACACCAGCCCCGAAACGCTGCGTATCCTCGCCGAACACGATGCGGGTCTGCACCCGTTCATCGTCACCAATCCGTCGACGCCCCGGGAGCTCTGCGACTGGATCAAGAGCCAGGGCGACCCGAAGGTGAAACGTCTGTTCGACCAGTGGGACGACGTCACCGACGGAAAGTTCTCCAGTCGTGGTGAGGACGCCACCACATGACACGTGCGGGCACCGCTGCAGGCCTATCGTTGACCTATGTCCACTAGCCCGCAACCCGAGAACGTCGACCCCGAGGTCGACGACCCCGACATCCCGCACGAGGCGCCGCACGAATCGGCCTTCGCCTTCGGCGATGCGAAACCGATCGGTGAGACCGACCGCATCGCACGGGAAAAGGCGATCTACGAGGCGGCTCGTCACGGCAACGACCTCAACCGCGGTCACGCACTCGGCGGCACCGACGGGACCACCGAAGGTCAGTGACCGCACACCCCGATCACCGCGACTCGCCATGCGAGATCTCGCGTCCGACCGATCGGTAACCGTGTAGACAGAGGGCATGGAGGTCCTGACAAGCCGCATCCTGCTGCGGTCGCGCGACCCGGAGAAGCTCCAGTTCTTCTACCGGCACCGCCTACACCTCGCGGTGGCCCGAGAATATCCGGGTGGACTGGTGTTCCACGCGGGCAACGGCCTGATCGAGGTTCCCGGTCACATGAGCGCCGACCTGCCCACCGATCACGCATCGGGGGCTGCGCTGTGGCTGCAGGTTCGCGACGTTCACGCCGTGGCACGAGAAGTGCGGGCCGCCGGGGTCGAGATCGTCAGGGAGCCGCTGACCGAACCGTGGGGACTGATCGAGATGCACCTCAACGACCCCGACGGCAGACTCCTCATCCTGGTGGAGGTTCCCGCCAACCACCCGTTGCGGCTCGACAACCGCTGATGGTGCCCGTGCGAGACTGGAGCGCATGAGCATCTGGACCGCCCCCACGGTGACCGAGCCGATCGACGCCGTGGTGGCGCTGCCCGGCTCGAAGTCGATCACCAATCGGGCGCTGGTGCTCGCCGCACTCGCCGACGGTCCGTCCACCATCACCGGCACCCTGCGCAGCCGTGACACCAACCTCATGCTCTCCGGGCTCACCGCACTGGGCGCACGCGTGCGGGTCGATCCCGCCGACCCCACCACCGTGTCGATCGAACCGGCGCCACTGCACGGCGGTGACGTCTACTGCGGGCTTGCCGGAACGGTGATGCGGTTCCTGCCTCCGGTGGCGGCACTCGCGCATGGCGACGTCTCGTTCGACGGTGACCCGCAGGCACGCACCCGACCACTCGCCACGATCCTCGACGCGCTGCGCGCACTGGGCGCCGACGTGGACGGTGATGCTCTCCCGTTCACCGTGCACGGCGGTGGGTCGGCGCCGGGCGGCACCGTCACCATCGACGCCTCCGGATCGTCCCAGTTCGTCTCCGGACTATTGCTCAGCGCCGCGCGTTTCGACAAGGGCATGACCATCGAGCACGTCGGCCCACCGGTTCCGTCCACCCCTCACATCGACATGACCGTCGACATGCTGGCGACCGCGGGCGTCGCGGTGGACACCTCCGAGCCCGACACGTGGCGGGTGGCCCCGGGAACCATCACCGCGGTCGACGTGGCCTGCGAACCCGACCTGTCGAACGCCGCGGCGTTCCTCGCCGCCGCCGCGGTCACCGGCGGCACGGTGGGGGTGCCGCGCTGGCCGGCCACCACCACGCAGCCCGGCGCGCAGATCGTCGACATCCTCGTCGAGATGGGGTGCACCGCCGAACTCGACGGCGGTGTGCTGACGGTGCGCGGCCCGCGGCGGCTGTCGCCCATCACCCGCGATCTGCGTGACATCGGGGAACTCACGCCGACGATCGCCGCCCTCGCCGCCCTCGCCGACGGCGAATCGGTGCTCTCGGGCATCGCGCACCTGCGTGGCCACGAGACCGATCGGCTGGCCGCACTCGCCACCGAGATCGGGCGCCTCGGTGGGGACATCACCGAAACCGACGACGGACTGATCATCCGGCCCGCCGAACTCCACGGGGCGCACTGGCAGTCCTACGCCGACCATCGGATGGCCACGGCGGGTGCGATTCTGGGGCTTCGGGTGGACGCGATCACCGTCGACGACATCGAGACCACCGCCAAGACCCTGCCCGACTTCCCCGGGATGTGGCAGCAGATGATCGGGCAGCCGTGACCGGGGCGGCTCGCATGATCACGGTGGCCATGATCACGGTGGTGGCCTGACGGTGAGCCGGCGCGCGAGCAGCTACGACGAATCCGATGTGCGGATTCGTCCCGGCAAGGGCAGCCGCCCGCGCACCAAGACCCGCCCCTCCCACGAGGACGCGGAACAGGCGATGGTGGTGTCGGTGGACCGGGGCAGGTGGGGCTGTGCACTCGGTGGCGATCCCGACGCGCACGTCGTGGCGATGCGTGCGCGCGAACTCGGCCGCACCCCGATCGTCGTCGGTGACGAGGTGGACGTGGTGGGCGACGTGTCCGGCAGGGCCGACACCCTCGCGCGTATCGTGCGGGTGGCCGAGCGCCGAACGGTGTTGCGCCGCACGGCCGATGACACCGACCCCTACGAGCGGATCGTCGTCGCGAACGCCGACCGGCTACTCATCGTGACCGCACTCGCCGACCCGCCCCCGCGCACCGGATTCGTCGAACGCGCGCTGGCCGCCGCCTACGTCGGCCGGCTCGAACCCATCCTGTGCCTGACCAAGACCGACCTCGCCGACCCCACCGGGTTCGTCGAATCGTTCGACGGTCTCGACATCCCCATCGTCCGCGCCGGACGCGACGATCCCCTCGACGACGTGCTGGCACTGCTGCGCGGCCACCTCACCGCGTTGATCGGACACTCCGGGGTGGGCAAGTCCACCTTGGTGAATCGTCTTGTGCCCGATGCGGATCGGGCGACCGGCGTGGTCTCCGGGGTGGGCAAGGGCCGACACACCTCCACCGCGTCGGTGGCGCTGCCACTGCCCGGCGGCGGGCCACGGACGTGGGTGGTCGACACCCCGGGGATCCGCTCGTTCGGGCTCGCGCACGTGGGACCCGACGACATCGTCGACGCCTTCGACGATCTGCGTGAGGCGGTCGAGAACTGTCCGCGCGGGTGCACCCACCTCGGGCCACCTGCCGACCCGGAGTGCGCACTCGATCAGCTCACCGGGCCGTCCCACCGTCGGGCGATGGCGGTGCGTCGACTGTTGCGGGCGGTTCTCAGCAGGGGGCTCGACGATCAGTGAGCGCGTGTCCGGCGACGCAACCGCCGCCGGTGTCGCACCTCCGAGAGCGCGGTCTTGAGTCCGATCGCGCGGTCGATGCCGACAAAGCGACGCTCCGACGCGGTCTCGGGTGCGTCGTCGGAGGTGTCGCGCAGGAACTCGTCGGGCAGCGCGAGTTTGTTGATCGTCCGCAACGTCTTGAGGTACTGCATCCACAGCGAGCCCGTCGAGTAGGGCAGGTCGTACTTCTCGCACAGCGCCTGTACCCGCACGGCGATCTCGGCCAGCCGATTCGACGGCAGGTCGGGATAGAGGTGGTGCTCGATCTGGTAGCACAGGTTCCCCGACATGAACGCCATGGCGGGGCCGGCGCGGAAATTAGCCGAGCCCAGCATCTGACGCAGGTACCACTGGCCCGGCGTCTCGTCGGTGAGGGACTCGACGGTGAACTTCTCCGCACCGTCGGGGAAGTGTCCGCAGAAGATCACCACGTACGCCCACAGGTTGCGGATCAGGTTGGCGGTGAGATTGGCGGTGAGCGTGTGCACGAAGTTGGGTCCGCTCAGCGCCGGGAAGAGCACGTAATCCTTGCCGACCTGTTTGCCGATCTTGCGCAGAAACGTCTTGATCTGCGGGATCGCGACCTCTTTGGGCTTCTTGCCCCGTACGACATCGGACAGTTCGAGGTCGTGCAGTCCGATCCCCCACTGGAATGTCGCCGCCAGCGCCACGTTTGTCAGTGGCTGGAACAGGAATTTGGGTTCCCACGGCTCGTCACGGGTGACCCGAAGAGTCCGGTAGCCCACGTCGTGATCCATCCCGACGACGTTGGTGTACTTGTGATGGATGTAGTTGTGCGAGTGCTTCCAGTGCGGCGCGGCGCACACCATGTCCCACTCATAGGTGGACGAGTGCACCTCGGGATCGTTCATCCAGTCCCACTGCCCGTGCATCACGTTGTGCCCGAGCTCCATGTTCTCGATGATCTTCGACAGCGACAACGCCCCGGTGCCGAGCAGCCACAACGACCGCCGATTGCTGCCCAGCAGCGCCGCGCGCCCGACCACCTCCAGCACGCGATGGGCGCGGATCGTTCGGTGCAGGTAGCGCACGTCGCGCTCGCCCAGGTCGGCTTCGACCTCCCGTCGCAGGGCGTCGAGTTCGGCACCCAGCGCCTCCACGTCGGCAGCCGTCAGGTGCGCATACTCGTTGATGTCGGTGATCGCCATTGCGTTCCATTATGGCCCACATCGTCGTGCCCGACGAAGAGCCGAAAGTCGGAAGTCCCTAGATCAGGCCGCGCGGTCGTGGATCGTCGCCTGCGCCGAGACGCTGCCGCGTGCCCGTCGACGTCGTCCCCGCAACGCTTCGATCGCCGAGCGCAGACCGCGTCGACGGCCGCTGTGCGGGTCGATCGTGGGCCGCAGCCGGGCACCGGCGGGCAGGTCGGCCTTGAAGCGGAGCTCCGATGCGGTCTCGGGGGCATCGTCGGACGTGGCGCGCAGGTACTTGTCCGGTAGCGACAGCTTCGCGATGGTCCGCCACGACTTGGCGTACTGCAGCGGAAACGAGCCGGTCGTGTAGGGCAGGTCGTATTTGTCGCACAGCTCCCGCACCCGCACCGAGATCTCGGCCAGCCGATTCGACGGCAGGTCCGGATAAATGTGGTGTTCGATCTGGTACGAGAGGTTGCCGCTCATGAAGGCGAGCAGGAAGCCGCTGCGGAAGTTGGCGCTGCCCAGCATCTGCCGCAGATACCACTCGGCCTGGGTTTCGCTGTCGACGTCCTGCTTGGTGAACTTCTCTGCCCCGTCGGGGAAATGACCGCAGAAGATCACCGCGTTGGTCCACAGGTTGCGGATCACGTTGGCCGTCAGCGTGGCCGTGGCGGCCTTGCCGAACGCTCTGCGGTAGCCGACCCGGCGACCGGTCACGGCCGCGGCGAGCGCCGGCTGGATCACGTAGTCCTTGGTCACCTGTCGACCGATCTTGCGGCCGACGTCGGCGAGGTCGCGGCGGAACTGCTCCTTGTCGGCCTCGGTCCGCCGCTTCTTGCCCAGTTCGAGATGCTGCGCGGCCACGCCGTACTCGAACAGCAACGCGAGCAGCGTGTTGTAGGCGAGATTGCCGAGATAGAAAGGCCGCCAACGCTGGTCACGGGTGACGCGCAGCAACCCGTAACCCACGTCGTCGTCCATGCCCAGCACGTTGGTGTACTTGTGATGGATGTAGTTGTGGGTGTGCTTCCAATGCGCCGACGGGTCGGTGTTGTCCCATTCCCACGACGTCGAGTGGACCTCCGGATCGTTCATCCAGTCCCACTGGCCGTGCATGATGTTGTGGCCGAGTTCCATGTTCTCGATGATCTTGGCGACACCGAGGGTGCCCGCGCCCGCCCACCACAGTGGCCGCGATGACGAGCCGACGATCAGTGCCCTACCGACCGCCTCGAGGCCGCGATGCACCCGGATGGTGTTGCGGATGTAGCGGGCGTCGCGTTCGCCGCGGTCGGCCTCGATGTCGGCCCGGATCTGATCGAGTTCACGGCCGAGTTCTTCGATGTCGGCCTTGCTCAGATGCGCGTACTCGGGAATGTCGGTGATCGCCATGAAAGCGCCCTCCCTGCTTGCCGGTGGTCACGGTCCGACGGAGCTTGGGCTGTACCGACGTCTTCTGCCTACGACCACGCCTGCCTACGACTCCGTAACTTACGCAAGCGTAGGTTATTCGGGGAGGACTGTCCACCCGTGTGAGGAGTGCCCGGTCAGGACCGGTCAGGATGTGGCGCCGACTCCGACGAGCGGGCCGCATCGGATGCCGAGCCGCTGCGCCGCAGTGTCCAACGCGGCGCGGTAGTGCTCGCGCTTGCGGCGATGGGTCAGCATGAACTGGGCCGACGCCGCGAGACGCCGGGGCATCGGTGCCCACCGGTCGAAGTCAACCCCGCATTTCGTGAAAACCCGCAGCGGGACCTCATCGGCGATCAAGCCGAGGTTGTACATCGCGAGACAGCACCCGATGCCGACCGAGGACTGCGAATGGTTGCGCGTCACCACGGTCAGGTCGGTCTGGTAGAGCGGCGTGGAGTCCAGCTTGCCCAGAAAGGCGAGGTGGGTGAGGAAATAGGACGCATACGTGGAGAACTGGGCAATCGCCGACCCGGAATGGATGGTGACCACACGACCGCCCGCCGACACATACGGCGCGTCAGTCGTGTTCTCGCGCAGGATGTAGCCGGTACAGTTCACCACCCAACTCCCCGGGACCGTCGGCACCTCCTCGCCGCTACGGAACACCAACTGCGGCAGATCATTCCGGTCGACGACGTCGGACAGATAATCCATCACCGTGCTGTTGAGCCCGGCGGAGATCGCATCTCGCTCCGACGGCGAGAGGTTCCCGTTGAGAAACCTCTCGGCCTCCCGCATCGGTGTTATCCCATAGACCCGGCGGTAGGCGTCGGTGACCTGCTGATCGTTTGTGCCGTCGTACATGTCGGCGTACTTGCCGAACACCTGACTGGCGGTTCTGCCTGCCAACCACCTGCGCACACCGACCGGGAACACGGCCTCACGGTTGTTGAAGAACGTCCCGGCACCGGCCACCAGGTTCACCTCACGACCGGGATTGCGCGCCATGATCAGCGCCGCCGTGTCCATGGCGGTCTTGCCGCCGCCGACGATCCACACCGGGGTGTGACTCTCGGCGAATCGCCTCTCGGTGAAGTCGAAGGAATCGGGCGAGACCGAGTTGACCTGCGAACTCGACAGTGCCAGTGGCTTGTTCGGCGTGACATCGAATCCGAAGGCGTTGATCAACCGGGGCGTTCGGATGATCTGTCGCCGACCGTCGGGTCCGCTGAGTTGGACCGTGACCCCGTCGGAGTCCTCGTCGTAGCCAACCATGCTCCAGCCGTAGTACTCCTCGAGTCCGACGCGATCGGACAATACGTCGCGGCAGTATCGGAGGTGCCCGAGCACTTCCGGCTTGGTGGCGAGATACTCAGGTGCGCGCCGCAGTTGCCAGGCGATATCGCCGGCGGTGAAGAACTCGTAGGGTTGATGCAGCCGCACATAGGAATACGTGTCGTTCCACATCCCGCCCGCGTTCTCACGACGATCGACGAGTGCGACGCGCTGCCCCGCGTCGAGATACCCGGTGGCCACCGCGAGCGCGTTCAAGCCGGCCACACCCGCACCGACGATGCAGAGGTCGACATGGCGGAACTCATCGGATTCGAGGTCGTTGGACGCAGCCATGGTTCCTCCGGTCTCACCGCTTACGGTGGCGGCTCGCCCGCCCTCCACGTCAGCCTCCCACCGACGCGGGGCGGGCAAAAGCCCCAGCTTTCGGGGACACACCGTAATCCGCATCGAGTTCCCCGCCGGTGAGCCGAAGGGCGCTTGCTCCGCCGGGTCAGTCGGCGAGTTCCTCGCGGAGCAGCTCGTATCCGACGAGGTCTTCGATGTGGCCGTCGGAGCTCGCGGCGAGCGGCTGGACGCCGAACTCATGGAAT
This sequence comes from Gordonia sp. NPDC003425, assembly GCF_053588635.1. NCBI lineage: Bacteria > Bacillati > Actinomycetota > Actinomycetes > Mycobacteriales > Gordoniaceae > Gordonia > Gordonia sp. NPDC003425. The sequence continues at coordinate 419,724 of NZ_JBSFQI010000001.1, forward strand.
CCCGCGCGCTGCGCGAGCTTCTTGCTGCCCTCGTTCGAGTCCGCTGCGAGCATCGTCAGCCGCCGCACCCCCAGGACATCGAAGCTGTGCTCGACGGCAGCCGGAAAGGCCTCCCCCAGCACACCGGAGCCACGCGCCTCCGGGTGCGTGTAGAAGCCCGCCTCCGCACCGACCACGGGATCGATCTTGAACAGCGAGATGTCACCGAGGTAGTCGTCGGTCTCCTTGTCGGCGACGGCCCAGGTGCACGTTTCGCCTCGTGCGGCCGTCCACCACTTGCGGGTCCGCTCGGCCGCGGCATGCTCGAGCGTCAGCGGATCGGGCCGGCCGAACAGGTACTTCCGCGAGATCGGATCATCGAGCGTCTCCCGGATACGTTCGTCGTCCTTGGGCTCGAGCGGTCGCAGACGGAACCGATCGGTCTCGAAAGTCGTTGCGCGCCATACGGTTGTGGGCTCGAAACCGTCGCCCGCATGCCATTTTCCGCACCAGGCGTCGACCACACCGCTGTTCATCTCAAGCCAGTCGGGCAAGCGTCCCACCAGGGTGAAGCCCGCAGCATGTGCGGCGCGCAGACTCGTCAGATTTCCTTCGGCGGCCTGCCACCGAACGACCTCGACGTCGCGTTCGGCCACGGCGTACTCCATGGCGAGCACCATCGCGCGCCGCGCAAGACCCTGCCCCCGGGCATCGGGGTGCAGCCCGAAGCCGATGTCGACAACGCGCCCGGGTCCACGGAGGTCGACGCTGCCGACGAATCGGCCGTCGTGCTCGATCGCCCAGATCATCGACGTGCCGTCGCGCCAGCCCTGCAGCGCGTTGACGATGAACCGCTCGGCGTCCGAGCGCCCGTAGGGCGACGGCATCTTCGCCCATCGCATGGTCAGCGGGTCGGTGGCGTACTCGACGATCCGATCGACGTCGTCGGCCTGATGGGCACGCAGCGTGACGGTGCCGTCATCACATACCGGGACATCACTCGTCGCGGTCAACTCGGTCAGTTCAGTTCGCACGCGGATTCTCCTCCGTGGTCGACTGTTTCACCCGAAGAGCCTACGCGTCGACGCGGCAGGAGGTGGACAATACGGACGCTGCCCGCTCCGCACGAGTCGCCGACCAGCATGTTCGCCGGTCCGCGTGTCTCACACGCCCAGGGTGCAATCCCCCGCCGCCGCGCTCACACACGTCTGGATTCGTTCACCCTCGACGTGTTCGACGCCCGAGCGCAGGTCGCGTACGCAGCCCTTCTCCAGCATCACCACGCAACTCTGACAGATTCCCATCCGGCATCCGAACGGCATGATCACGCCGGCGGATTCGCCCGATTCCAGCAGGGTGGTCGCGCCGTCGGCCGTGGCGGTCCGGCCACTTCGGGAGAAAGTGACCTCACCGCCCTGGGCACCCACCGCACCCCGCTCCAGTGCGAAGCGTTCGATGTGCAGGAGCTCGGGCACGCCGGCGTCGTCGTACGCGGTGGTGAGCATGTCGAGGAAGCCGCCCGGGCCGCAGGCCCACGTCGCGCGTTCGCGCCAGTCCGGGCACAGTTCGGCGAGCAGATCCGGGGTCAGCTTGCCGTCGCTGCGGGTGTGCTGCACGTGCAGGTCCAACAGACCCGACGCCGCCATGTCGGCCAGTTCGTCGCCGAAGAGCAGGTCGGCGTCGGTGGGAGTCGAGTGGATGAGCACCACGTCGCCGGATTGCTGCCGGTGCCGCATCATTCTCAGCATCGAGATGATCGGTGTCACACCGCTGCCCGCGGTGAGGAACAGGATCTTCGACGGCAGCGGGTCGGGCAGCACGAACTCCCCTTTCGGCGCCGCCAGCCGGACCACGGTGCCCGGCGAGAGTCCGTTGACCAGGTGGCTGGACAGGAACCCCTCGGGCATCGCCTTCACGGTGATCGCGATGGTCTTGTCGGTGCGGGTCAGATCGGGGACGGACGTGAGTGAGTACGAGCGCCAGGTCCACCGGCCGCTCACCAGGACCCCGATCCCGATGTACTGACCGGCGCTGTAGTCAAGCGAGAAGCCCCAGCCGGGACGGATCCGGATCGTCGCGGTGTCGTCGGTCTCCCGGACCACCGACACCACCTTGCCGCGCAGCTCGCGCGCCGACCACAACGGATTGGCGAGGTGGAGATAGTCGTCGGGCAACAGCGGTGTGGTGACCCGCGACACCGCCGCGCGCACCCACTGCGCACCCCGGTGGCGGGCGGCGACGTCGGCCACCGGTGCCTCGAAGCGTTCCAACCAGCTCATCGCCGACCACATCTCCTCACCGCCGAAGCCAACCTACGCTTCCGTAGGTTAGCTCATCGGGATCGCCGCGGCTCGTGCAGGAGTCACAGCAGATCGAGCAGGAACGGCAGTTCTTGTGTGGCGTACCACCCCAAGTCGTGGTCCTCCACGTCACCGATCGCGAGTTCGGCATCCTCGTCGCCGAGATCGGCGGCATCCACCACGATCACCGCGGTCCGCACCGAGTCCTCGGCGTCGGCGCCGTCGACGAGGATCGAGGCGATCGCCGAGGTCGGGACCGGACCGGCCACCTTCACCACGGCGTCGTCGAGTTCGGGGCGCAGGGTGACCTCGGTGACGTCTGCGGCGACCACCGCGCGGCGCGGAGGAAGCCGCGGCGTGTCGCCGGGCTTCGTGGTGCGCGCATCGGCCTCGAGATCGGCGGCGGCCGACGAATCACCCGCCTCGGGCGGCTCACCGGCCAGCAGCCGCAACGACGCACGCGCCGCCTCGCGGACCGCCGCCTCGGCCAGTTCCTCGTCGTCGCCGGACACATACGACTCACGCAGCGCCGGGGTCAGGGCGAAGCCGGTGCCGCCGACCGGCCGGAATTCACCGGTCTCGGCGAGTGCCATCAGCATCGTCAAAGTCGCCGGAAAGTACACCCTCATCGCTTGCGTTCCTCCCCGCCGACACCGGCACTCACACTCTGAGATCTCAGCCTAGTGTCGCCGCGCGGCACCCGGGCGGGCGGATGACCACAGGCGCGGGCGGATGGCCTCAGGCGCGGGCGGATGACCACAGGCGCGGGCGGATGGCACCCGCCCCGGTGATGCCGTCGGTGCGATCGCGTCACTTGCCCTCGACGAGTTCCTCGTACGATTCGGTGACGTACTCGGCCATTTCGGGTAGATCCGTCATCACCCCGCGATCGGCGATGAACGCGAACCCGAGGTGGTCGACGTACTCCACAACGCTGACCGCCAGGGCCCGCCCACTCACCAGATTGGGCACCGCGTAGAGGCTGCCGACCGGCCGTCCCAGGACGTAGCGCTGTGAGATGGGTGCGGTGCCCATCGACACCGGCACGTTGTACCCCCGTCGGTCCAGCGAACGAAACGCACGCGAACTCAACTCGCCGAAGGGGACCACCCCGAGTTCGGCGAAGAGCGGCTGCGCCCCACTCGACACCCGACGCGACGACTGCGAGTACCGATGTGCCAGCCCCGCCACCTGCGCCAACCGAACCTGCGGGTTGGACTCGCCCACCGGCAGATCCGTGACGAAAGTCGGTTCGTCCACGTTGATCCAGCTGTCGGGAACAGGATCGGCGGTGACGCCCTTCTCGCGCGCACCCAACGGCAGCATGGCACGCACTGTGTCACCGAACTCGCCCATCGCGTCCACCGACAGCAGCCAGCGGCGCATCGACCCGGTGATGATGGCCAGTTCGACGTCGTTGACCGTGCACCGGTATCGCTCGGCGATCTTGGCCACGCCGCGCCGCGGTGCGGTGGCGACGGTGAACATCCGAGTGGACGATCCGGGGGTGTTGAGCACGCTCGACGGGGCGGAGTCGGTGAGCTGCTGCACCACCCTCCCCGCGCGGCGCGCCACACCCGACACCACCGCGCGCGCCTCGCCCAGCAAACCGTTGCCCCCGAGTACCGAATCGATGAGTTCGCCGGGTCGCGCCAACGTCTCGGTGATCGCCCCGATCGCCAGTTCGGCAGCCCCGGGCGGCGTGCCGGGCATCCACAGATCGGCGGGCAGTGCCGCGGTCTGGGCGGTGTCGTCGCAGATCAGTGTGCTGATCTCGCGATCGCCGTCGTCGACGAGGCACTTGTGCGATTTCGTCAGGATCGCGAGCCCGCCGTCGGCGAGCCCTTCGATGAGGTACATCTCCCACAAGGGTCTGCTGCGATCGAGTGGCCGTGACATCACCCGGGAGATCAGGTCGTCGAGATCGCCCATGTTTCCCGGCCTCGGCAATCCCGAGCGGCGGATGTGGAAGTTGATGTCGAAGTCGGGATCGTCGATCCAGACCGGCCGCCCGAGCGCCAACGCGACCTCACGGACCACCTGCCGGTAGCGGGGAGCCAGTTGCAGCCGATTCTCCACCAGCCGCGCGAGCGACGGATAGTCGAGCGAGCCGATCGTGACGGGCTTTGGCGCAGAACGCTTCTTGCCCGAATCGCCGGGCAGGATCAGCAGCGCGCCCAGGTGCGTGGTGGTTCCCGCGTCGTCGAGGAAATACGAGACCGCCTCACGCGCGGACAGACGGTTCGCCACCGACCGATCCTATCGCCGCGGATGCGCACGGCGAATGCGGTCGCCCAGATCTGTCGGCGGTGCGCGTGGCCCGTGGTGGTGCCGATCCGGGTCATCCGCGGCCAGTCGTGTTACGCGAGGATGAAAGACACCAACTGCCAACGGTATTCGACCTTGGTCGCGGTGTTCTGATAGCGCCGGTCACCGGGCGACTGGGGTGTGCGCACCCGGCACGGCAGCCGCTCGATGCGTCCGGCGAATGCCCGCACCCGCGGTCCCCTCGCGTAGCTGCCGAAGATCTCCGCCGCCCCCGAGCCGCACATCTGGATGTGGACGCGCCGCATGCGAGCGCCGTCGGCGCCGTCGGCGCCGGAGCGGGCGACGTTGGTCCGGACGAGTACCCCGAGCTGGTCGAGTACCGCCGGGGCGACACGTGGCTGCACGTGGGTCAGTGAGCGACGCCGATCAATCACTTCGAACGCCAACGAGACCGTCGCGATTGCGAACCGTCGGGCCTCCAGCGTGGCCGCGGCCACCGTCCGTGAGCCGGTAGGGGGCACCTGGGATGGCGGCCGTTGCGGTACCGGCGGCGCCGCAGGACGCGACGGGGTGCGGTCGTGGTGCAGGGTGGAGTCGTGGTGCGGGTCGACGAGACCTACCGCCGACCCGGCGCGTTCACACGACGGGGCCGGCAGTATCCGGATGCGTGGGGAGTCCATGGAAATCCGACGCGGGCGGGGCCCACTCGGTTCCCATGAGTTTTTCTACCCCTGACGGCGCTTGGACTTGGGCGGCTTGGGACGGGTGCCCTTCGCGTTGGCCCGTGCGGCGGCACGACGCTCACGGCGGTTCGCCGACACCAGTGCCGGGTCGTCGAGTTCCTCGTCCTCGGAGTGCACCGCGGTGCCGCCGCCCTCGTCGGGGCCCGAGTACGTCATCGGCGGCTCGGACTCGTCGGACACGCCGACCGCCCGCAGCGCCGCGGGCGCCTGCGACGACGAGCCCTCGCCGGAGCCGCTGCCCTGGGCTGTGGCACCGGCCATCGCCGGCTGGCGGGCTGCCGCGGCGGCTGTGGCCGCCGCCGACGCCGGCGTCACCACTGGAGCCGGCTCGGCCTGCACCTGCACGTTGAACAGGAACTGCAGGGTCTCCTCCTTGAGCCCCTCGAGCATGCCGGTGAACATGTCGTACCCCTCGCGCTGGTACTCGACCACCGGGTCCCGCTGGGCCATCGACCGCAGATGGATGCCCTCACGCAGGTAGTCCATCTCGTAGAGGTGATCGCGCCACTTGCGGTCGAGAACGCTCAGCAGAATGGTCCGCTCGAGCTGCCGCATCGCGTCGGGCCCACCGATCTGCTCGATCTCCTCCGCGCGCGCGGCGTAGGCCTTGTGCGCGTCCTCGCTGAGCGTCTCGGTCAGTTCCTCGGCGCTGATGTCGTCGCGTTCGCCGTACTCGTTCTCGCCGACAACCTCCTTGGCGTCGAGCTCGATCGGGTACAGCGACCGAAGCGCAGTCCACAACTCGTCGAGATCCCAGTCCTCCGCGTAGCCCTCGGCCGTCGCACCCGCCACGTAGGCGGCGACGACCTCGTCGATCATCTGCTGGATCTGCTCGCTGTGATCGGTGCCCTCGAGGATGGTCTTGCGCTCGGCGTAGATCACCTTGCGCTGCTCGTTCATCACCTCGTCGTACTTGAGGACGTTCTTGCGGACCTCGAAGTTCTGCTGCTCGACCTGCGTCTGCGCGCTGCGGATCGCCTTGGTGACCATCTTGGCCTCGATCGGCACGTCGTCGGGCAGGTTGACGCGGTTCATGATGGCCTCGAGCGCTGCGCCGTTGAACCGTCGCATGAGTTCGTCACCGAGGGAGAGGTAGAACCGCGACTCGCCGGGGTCGCCCTGACGGCCGGATCGTCCGCGCAACTGGTTGTCGATGCGGCGCGACTCGTGCCGTTCGGTACCGAGCACGTAGAGGCCCCCGGCCTCACGGACGGCCTCGGCTTCCTCGGCCGCCTCCGCGCGGGCGAGTTCGATGGCCTCTTCCCACGCCGCCTCGTAGTCGTCGGGGGTGCGCACCGGATCGAGGCCCGCCTTGCGAAGCCGGGTGTCGGCGATGATGTCGGGGTTGCCGCCGAGCACCACGTCGGTGCCGCGACCGGCCATGTTGGTGGCCACGGTGACCGCGCCGCTGCGGCCCGCCTCGGCGATGATCTGCGCCTCTTGCTCGTGGAACTTGGCGTTGAGCACGTTGTGCGGGATGTCGCGCTTCTTGAGCTGCCGCGACAGGTATTCCGAGCGCTCCACGCTGGTGGTACCGATCAGCACCGGCTGCCCGATCTCGTGGCGCTCGGTGATGTCGTCGACCACCGCGGCGAACTTGGCCTCCTCGGTCTTGTAGATGAGGTCGGTCTCGTCCTTGCGGATCATCGGCTTGTTGGTGGGGATGGGCAGCACACCGAGTTTGTAGATCTGGTCGAACTCGGCCGCCTCGGTCTCGGCGGTACCGGTCATGCCCGCGAGCTTGTCGTACATGCGGAAGTAGTTCTGCAGCGTGATGGTGGCCAGGGTCTGGTTCTCGGCCTTGATCTCCACGTGCTCCTTGGCCTCGATGGCCTGGTGGAGTCCCTCGTTGAAGCGGCGTCCGTCGAGCACACGACCGGTGAACTCGTCGACGATGAGGACCTCGCCGTTGCGCACGATGTAGTCCTTGTCGCGGTGGAACAGCTCCTTGACCTTGATCGAGTTGTTGAGGTAGCTGACCAGCGGCGAGTTGGCCGCCTCGTACAGGTTGTCGATGCCGAGCTGGTCCTCGACGAACTCGACGCCCGCCTCGTGCACGCCGACGGTCTTCTTCTTGATGTCGACCTCGTAGTGGACGTCGCGCTCGAGCAGCGGGGCGATCCGGGCGAACTCGCTGTACCACTTGCTCGATCCCTCGGCGGGACCGGAGATGATCAGCGGGGTACGTGCCTCGTCGATCAGGATGGAGTCCACCTCGTCGACGATCGCGTAGTTGTGGCCGCGCTGGACGAGTTCTTCGAGCGCGTGGGCCATGTTGTCGCGCAGATAGTCGAAGCCGAACTCGTTGTTCGTGCCGTAGGTGATGTCCGCGGCGTAGGCCACCTTGCGCTGTTCGGGGGTCATGCCGGTGAGGATCACCGCGGTGTCGAGCCCGAGGAAGCGGTGCACGCGGCCCATCCACTCGGAGTCGCGCTTGGCGAGGTAGTCGTTGACGGTCACCACGTGCACACCGTCGCCGGAGATGGCGTTGAGGTAGGCGGGCAGCACGCAGGTGAGGGTTTTGCCCTCACCTGTCTTCATCTCGGCGATGTTGCCGTAGTGCAGTGCGGCGCCACCCATGATCTGCACGTGGAAGTGCTTCTGGTCGAGCACGCGCCAGGCCGCTTCGCGGGCCACCGCGAAGGCCTCGGGCAGCAGTTCGTCGAGGGATTCGCCTTCGCTGTAGCGCTCGCGGAACTCGTCGGTCTTGGCACGCAACTCCTCGTCGGTGAGTGCCTCCACCTCGTCGGAGCGAGCTTCGACGTGCGATGCGATGGCATCGAGTCGCTTGACCATGCGGCCTTCACCGACGCGCAGCAGCTTGTTCAGCACCGTGGATCGAGTCCCTTACTCATGTCGCTTACACACGGAATCCGGCCTGTGCGCAAACACAGACCGGAATCCATGGTAGCGAGGTCGCCTGAACGCAACCTGACCGACCGGCGCTCAGGCCAGGCGGATCAGGCCGTAGTCGAAGGCGTGACGGCGGTACACCACCGTCGCCTGATCGGTCTCCTTGTCGTGGAACAGGAAGAAGTCGTGCCCCACGAGTTCCATCTCGTAGAGGGCGTCATCCACCGACATCGGTACCGCCGGATGCTCCTTGATCCGCACGATCTGCCCCGGCGTGTGCTCGGTGACCCCGTCGTCCCAGGTCTTCTCCTCGGCGTTCGACGACGTGTCGGGCACGTCCTGCGCCACGAGTTGGTCACCGCGTAACGGCGGCGCGCCCACCTCGGTGGCCTCGGCCACCGACATCGGCCGGCGATTGCCATGGTGTACCCGGCGACGATCCTTGACCCTGCGCAGACGCGACTCGAGCTTGTCGAGCGTCAATTCGAGCGCGGCGTAGAAGTTCTCACCGCACGCCTGGGCGCGGACCACGGGGCCCTTGCCCATCGCGGTGATCTCCACCAGCTGACACGCCTTCGCCTGACGACGGTTGCGTTCGTGGTCGAGTTCCACGTCGAAGCGGAAGAGGGTGGGGTCGAATCGTTCGAGCCGGGCGAGCTTGTCGCCGACGTAGATGCGGTAGTGCTCGGGGATCTCGACGTTGCGGCCGCTGAACACGACCTTGGCATTGGGTTCTTCGGGCTCCTCCGATTCGACGGTTCCGGGGGGTCGCACAAAGGCGAATTCGGGATCGTAGTTGTCGTCGGCCGAATTGCCGCCGAGGACTTTCGATTCCCGCTGACCCTTGCGATGGATGACTTGAGACATTCAACTACCTCCTGGGATCTGTCGTCCGCATCCTCACGAGCGATGGCCGTCACGGCGAGAACAACCCGGCCGATCTTCTCCGAGCGTCGGCGAAAGACGTTGGGGGAAGGCAGCTTCGGCTGTGACTGACGTCCGCTGCGGGGAGGGCCACGGTGACGGTGCCACGTGAGATGCCGACTTTCATTCATGCCAGCCGGACGGCTGACACCCACTGTCAGGGGCCTCACCTCCCGAGGACGTCTCGGCTACTTGCTGCACTTATGACGGTAGTCGGAAGTTTGCCTCCCGGCCATCTTTCTCCCCAGTGATCATGAAGTTCTCAGCGAATCGGGACCAACGTCCCCGACCGGGCGATCCACAGACGAGTTCGCGTCCACCGGATGGTCGTCGGCGAGGCGATATGACGCCGCGCGGACCCTCCCCGAACGCGATGATGGGCCCATGGCCAAGTCGTCACCACAGTTTTCGGTGGCCGCGGTGGTGCGCGCCGGCGCCGACCTGGTGCTGCCGGTGACATGCGGCGGATGTGAGGCGCCGGGCACCTCGTGGTGTGCCCGATGTGCCACGCGCCTGGCCGACGCGCCCGTGTCACTGCAGCCACGCATCCCGGTGGGTGCGCCGGTCTGGGCACTGGGCCGCCACCGCGGACCGTACCGCCGGTCGGTGATCTCACTCAAAGAGCGGGGTCGACGCGATCTCGCGAACCCGCTGGGAACCGCTCTGGCCGGTGCGCTGGTGCAGCTGGCCCGGTGGGGCGAGCTTCCCGACGCCGGTCGTCTGCGGCTCATCCCGGCACCCACCCGGCGACTGGCGGCGCGACGCCGCGGCGGCGACCCCGTGACGGCGATCGCAGCGAGCGCCGCACGCCACCTCGGGCCGCGCGTGTCGGTGTGTCCGCTGCTCGTGATTCGCGCCGGCGGGCGCGACTCCGCCGGTCTCGACGCGAGACAGCGTTCGGCGAATCTGCGCGACCGTGTGCTGCTGCGCCGCGACGCGTCGTCTCGGCCACCGGCGTCGGCGCGGGTGGTGCCCTCGGCAGTCACGGTGCTGGTGGACGACGTGCTCACCACCGGTGCCACCGCTGCCGAATCGGTGCGGGTACTGGCCACCGGCGACATCGGGGTGGACCTCGTCCTGGTGATCGCGGGTGCGTGAGCGCGTCGGTGTCCGGACAGTCCGGGGTCAGGGCAGGACCGGTGTCAGGCCAGTACCGGGTCAGGGCAGGACCGGGATGGCGCCGGGCGACATCGCCGGTTCGACCTCGGTCCAATACTGATCGGGTTGGCCGTTGGTGCTGCCGAGGCGGAGCACGCCGCGTTCGTCGCCGATGTAGACCGTCGTCGTGTCGGCCACCACCGCCCGGACCGGCGGCGCGATGTTACCGCTGATCAGGCCCGCCGCCGGCGTGCCGTTGATGGCGAGTTGGACTACTGGTGAATCCGGCGCGTCGCGGGCGATCATGAGAGTGCTCGCCGACGCCCAGTCCAGCGACACCGCGCGGTTTCCGATGTTGTAGGCGGCGATCCGTGGACTGGACAGGGCGACCTGACCGTCCTCGTTGGCGGCGATGATCGCGAACACGACCTGGCCTCCCACGATCATGGCGACCCGCACACCGTCGGGTGACACCTGAAGTTCGGTGATCGGACCGCGGACCACGGTCTGCACCGCGATCGCGTCCACCTGGGATACGACCACCGCGCCGCTTTGCGGATCGCGGGTCACCCGGACCGGTTTTCCGTCGATCACCGCCCAGAAGGTGTCGTTGCCGTATCCGCCGAAGGACGGGCGGGTGATCGAACCGCCGGAGGCGACCGCGGCGGTGCTGCCCCCGTAGGTACCGGCCACCAGATCGAGCCCGGGGTTGCCGTCCCGCGCGGAAGCCGCCGCCACCTCCGAACCGTCGGCGGAGATCGCTGCCGAGCGCACCAGCCGGCTTGTTCCCAGCGTGCCTCCCGACGGGGTGGTTCCGGTGTCGGTGACCTTGAGCAGCCCGCCGGCGCTGATGATGTTGAGGCCGACGTCGGTGGTCGGCACCGCCGCGGGGTCATAGGACTTCACGTCGGCGGTCTGCCAGCCCGAGGCCCGATCGGCCACCAGCGGCGCCCCGTCGGCGTCGATGACGTACGGGCCGCCGATGTCGGCGCCGTTGAGTGTCCAGATGAGTTGTGCGGCAAGCATCGTCCGGTCCCGGATGGACTGGTCACCCACCCCGACGAGTTCGATCCGCACTCCTCCCCCCGATATAGAGGTCACCTGTCCGCGCAACGAGCTTCCGGCGGGGACCGCGGTGTCCACCCCGGGGTCGAGGTCCTGGGCCGGACCGGCGATGAGCTCGTTGATGATCGTCGTGGGGTCGGAGTCGAGTCCGGCGAACAACCACCGCGGGTCGGAGACCAGATGCTGGCGGGTGCGGTCGGTGAAGTAGAGCGAGACCGCACGGTAGGCGGATTCGAACTGCGTGCGGTCGATCATCACGCCGTCCGGTAGCGGGCCGTCGATCCGCCACTGATCACCCACCCGGACAAGGCTGATGGTGGTCTCCACCCGCCCGGTGGCGGGCACCAGCTGCCCGTCGGTCTTGAGGGTGCCGACGTTGTCGCCGACCAGCCGCATCCGCACCGACTGCTGGCTGCGCTGATCGACGAACGTGTTGATCTCGTCGAGGATCATCGTGTCACCGCGTTCGTCCCACTGCGGGGATGCGGTGCGGGTGAGGAACCGTCGGGCCGCGGCGTGCCCGTCGGCGGGATCGGAGGTGGCCTTGAGAAACGCGCGGACGAGCGCCTCGGGGTCCATGTCGGATTGCGGGACCGGCACGGCATTGGTCGGCGCCTCGCGTTTGAACGAGGTGATCGGCTGCGGCGACGAACTGTTGGGGACGCCGCCGCATGCCGTGACCAATCCGAGGACGGCGAGCACGACGGCCAAGACCGGCCACCACGGGTGAGTGCGTGTGTTCACCGCTGGCCGCTCCCGGATTCGCCGGATGCCGCGGGCGACTGGGGTGCTGCCGGTGATCGCGGTCCGGACGGAGATGAGCTGGTGCCCGTTCCCGAGGCCAGCGCCGGGGACTCGTGCGCCTCGAGGGCGGGCGTGCTCCGCGAGGACGTCCGCGCGCCGGAGCCGACGGGTTTGAGCGGAAGCGGACTGCCGAGCACCTTGTGCCCGCGGATGAGCGGGAGGGTGAGCCGGAAGTTGGCGCCGTTTCCGGGCTCTCCCCACGCTTCCAGGCGGCCCTGGTGCAGGCGGGCGTCCTCGATGCTGATCGCCAGACCCAGGCCGGTGCCTCCGGACCTGCGGAATCTCGACGGGTCCGAACGCCAGAACCGGTTGAAGACCAGCTTCTCCTCGCCGGGACGCAGTCCGATGCCGCGGTCACGCACCGTGATCGCGACGGCGTCACCGTCCGAGCGCATCGTCAGGGTGACCGGTTTGCGATCGCTGTGGTCGATGGCGTTGGCGAGCAGGTTGCGCAGGATGCGCTCCACCCGGCGCGGATCGATCTCGGCGATGACGGGCTCGGTGGGCAGGTCGAGGATCAGTTCGGTGTCGGTGTCCTGCGCGAGTCTGCTGACGGTGGCCAGCGCCCCGTCGATGGGGATGGCCATGTCCATGCGCTCGGCGGCCAGTTCGGCCATACCCGCGTCGTGCCGGGAGATCTCGAGGAGTTCGTTGAGCAGCGTCTCGAAGCGGTCGAGTTCCTTGTCGAGCAGTTCCACCGAGCGTTTGCGCACGGGGTCGAGATCGTCGCGGCCTTCGTAGAGCACGTCACTGGCCATGCGCACGGTGGTCAGCGGGGTCCGTAGCTCGTGGCTGACGTCGGAGGTGAACTGGCGTTGCAGCCCACCGAACTCCTCGAGGTGGGTGATTTGTTTGGACAGGCTCTCGGCCATGTCGTTGAACGACATCGCGAGCCGCGCCATGTCGTCCTCGCCGCGGACCGGCATACGTTCCTTGAGGCGACCGTCGGCAAAACGCACCGCGATCCGCGACGCGGATCGCACCGGGATCACCACCTGCCGCGACACGAGCCAGGCGATCGCCGCGAGCAGCCCCAGCAACACCACACCACCGGTCAGCAGGGTGCCGCGCACCAGGTCGACGGTGTTCTGCTCGCTGGTGAGGGGAAACACCAGGTACAGCTCGAGGCCGGGGACCGACGAGTTGGTCGGCGATCCGACGATGAGCGCGGGGATCTGTCCACCCGAACCGTTGGGCACCGACGCGTACTGGTAGGCGATCTGCCCGCCCTGCACCATGTCACGCAAATTGCGCGGGATCTCCGAGATCGGGCCCACTCCGGATTCCGAGCCGTCGGGTCCGGTTCCGGGCACGAGAAGCACGGTGTCGAAGGTGCCGACGGTCCCCGCTGTCTGGCCGGTGTCGACGTCACGGTCGGTGAGCAGCGAGCGTGTCTGCCGCAACCTGTTCTGGACCGAGGTGTTGCCGTCGCCGCTGGCCAGGTCGCGTTCCACGGCGACCCGCGCGCGTTCGACCTCCTCGGTGGCGGCGCTGAGTTTGACCTCCAGCAACCGGTCGGTGATCTGGCTCATCAGCACGAAACCCAAGATCAGGAGCACCACAAATGACAGCGCCAGGGTCGACACCACCACACGCAATTGAAGAGATCGGCGCCAGAGGTGCCCGAAAGCCCTTCCGATGCCGGCTGCGGTGCGGGTGAACCGACCGAAGGTGCTGTTGACGCGTCGTCGAGAACGGCCGATCACGGCGGGCCGGCCTTGTAGCCGACCCCCCTCACCGTCAAGACGACCTCGGGATTCTCCGGGTCGGTTTCGACCTTCGCCCGTAAACGCTGGACATGCACGTTGACGAGTCTAGTGTCCGCCGGATGACGGTAACCCCACACCTGCTCGAGCAGGACATCGCGGGTGAACACCTGCCGGGGTTTGCGGGCGAGCGCCACCAGCAGGTCGAACTCGAGCGGGGTCAGCGAGATCGGCACACCGTCGCGGGTCACCTTGTGGGCGGGAACGTCGATCTCGACCGGCCCGATGGAGAGCAGTTCGGCGGGTTCCTCGTCGTTGCGCCGCAACCGGGCGCGCACTCGCGCGACGAGTTCCTTGGGCTTGAACGGTTTCACCATGTAGTCGTCGGCGCCCGATTCGAGGCCGAGCACCACGTCGACGGTGTCGGATTTGGCGGTGAGCATCACGATCGGCACGCCCGAATCGGCTCGCAGAACGCGGCAGACGTCGATGCCGTTCATCCCGGGCAGCATGAGGTCGAGGAGCACGAGGTCGGGGCGGATCTCGCGGACCGCGGTCAGTGCCTGGGTACCGTCGGAGACCACGAACGGTTCAAAGCCTTCGCCACGCAGCACGATGGTCAGCATCTCGGCAAGCGCGGCGTCGTCATCGACGACGAGGATGCGAGGCTTCATGGCGTCCATGGTGACACTTTTGTGACCCAACCACCGTGATCGACGCGCCGGGCGCCGAGTGAGAATCGACGAGCGCAGCGAGGAGGCTCGGAGCGAGGCGAGCCGGCGCCATACTCCAGCCGGGCGCCGAGTGAGAATCGACGAGCGCAGCTTACGATCTCGGGCGTGGGAGTACTGATAGCGGTCGAGGGACTCGACGGGGCCGGCAAGAACACACTGGTCACCGGATTGGTGGATCACCTCCGACGGGAGGCGGTGAGCGTGTCGACGTTCACCTTTCCCCGCTACGACCGCTCGCTGACCGCCGACATCGCAGCACAGGCCCTGCACGGCGAACACGGCGATATGCGCGACAGCGTCTACGGCATGGCTCTGTTGTTCGCGCTCGACCGATTCGATGCGAACGAGGAGATCCGGGCCGCCTGCTACGACTCCGACGTGGTGATCCTCGATCGCTATGTCGCCTCCAACGCCGCCTACAGCGCGGCGCGGCTACATCAGCACGCCGACGGGGAGGTGGTGCGCTGGGTGAGCGACCTGGAGTTCGGCCGCTTCCGCCTGCCCACCCCGGACCACCACATCCTGCTGGGCGTCTCCCCCGACGTGGCGATGAACCGGGCACGGAAGCGCGAATCGGCTGATCCCGGCCGCACCCGCGACGCGTACGAAACCGATACCGCACTTCAGCTCCGGGTGCACGACGTCTATCGAGAACTCGCGGCGGCCGGTTGGGTGAGTCCGTGGATCGAGATCGGCAATACCTCGCCGGAACCGGAAGACCTCGCGCGGCGTCTGATGATCGGGTGACGACCTGACAACCTGACGACCTGACAACCGGCGACGCTGATCGGACATCGATCACGTCATGGACACGTCGCCCGTCGGAATGACCGTTGGGTCATGACGGAGTCCCTGTTCGTTAGCCTGGATACATCCATCGTCCGCCGAGGAGCGACATGACCTACCCGCCGCCGCCTGACCGCGGCGCCGTCCCGCCGTGGGGCCCGGTTCCCGGCCCACGTCCCGGCCCTCCACCCGGACCATCCACGCCCCCGGGAGCGGTTCCGCCGCGAACGCAAGGACCTGCGGCACCGCCGGGGTACGGCGTGCCGCCTACGGGAATGCCCCCTACGGGAATGCCCCCGATGCCCGGCCCACCACCGGGCGGGTGGCCGCCGAATGGTGGGCCCCCTTTCGGAGCGCAGGCGTACGGGGGTGGTTTCTCACCGCCGCCGCAACCGCCGCGCCGCAATAAGGGACTCATCGCCGCGGTGGTCACCGGTGTGGTCGCAGTCCTGGCACTCGGTGCGCTGGTGGTTGTGCTGGCGGTCGGCGGAAACTCCGGCTCGCCGGACGCCACAACCGCCGCCAACTCCTCCACTTCGGCCGAATCATCAACGCCCACATCGCAACCCGAGTCCACACCGGATGGCTCCGGGTCCGATGGCTCCGGCGCGGAGGAGTCCTTGCCGGACGATCCGGCAGAGCTGATCGGGATTCGCGACGCCATGCAGAAGTTCATCGACGCGCTGAATACCCGTGACGTCACGCGGATCAAACAGGCTGTGTGCAGCCAGGTCCGGTCGCAGGTGAGCAAAGCGCCCAGCAATCCGGGCAACGTGGTTCTCGAAGGCCTGTTGAACGTCTCCGTCGACGGCACCACCGCGACCTCCCAGGTGCTGACCCACGTCGAACTCGGGCAGCAGCGGTCACAGTCCAAGCAAAGCGAGGAGACCTTCGCCAAGGAAGGCTCCGTCTGGTACGTCTGCCCGGGCACCGAACCGGACATCGGCACCTGACACCGCCATGGGTACCTGACATCGGTACCTGACGGCCATCGACGACGAGGTCGCCCACGGCAGCGCCGGGGCGACCTCGTCGGTCAACGGTCGGTGACTCAGTAGCGGTAGTGCTCCGGCTTGTACGGGCCCTCGACGTCGACATTGATGTACTCGGCCTGCTCCTTGGTGAGCTTGGTGAGCGTTCCGCCGAGAGCCTCGACGTGGATTCGCGCGACCTTCTCGTCAAGGTGCTTGGGCAGCCGGTAGACCTCGTTGTCGTACTCGTCGTTCTTGGTCCACAGCTCGATCTGGGCGATGACCTGATTGGAGAAGCTGTTGCTCATCACGAACGACGGGTGGCCGGTGGCATTGCCGAGGTTGAGCAGCCGTCCCTCGCTGAGCACGATGATCGAACGACCGTCATCGAAGATCCACTGATCGACCTGCGGCTTGACGGTGATGCGCTTGGCGCTCGATCCCTCGAGGCCGGCCATGTCGATCTCGTTGTCGAAGTGACCGATGTTGCCCAGGATCGCCTGATTCTTCATCGCACGCATGTGCTCGAGCAGGATGATGTCCTTGTTACCGGTCGAGGTGATCACGATGTCGGCGTTACCGATCGCCTCCTCGACGGTCACCACGTCGAATCCGTCCATGAGTGCCTGCAGGGCATTGATCGGATCGATCTCGGTCACCTGGACGCGGGCACCCTGCCCGGCGAGCGATTCCGCACAACCCTTGCCGACGTCCCCGTAGCCGCAGATCAACACCTTCTTGCCGCCGATCAGCACGTCGGTGCCGCGATTGATGCCGTCGATCAGCGAGTGCCGGGTGCCGTACTTGTTGTCGAACTTGCTCTTGGTGACCGAGTCGTTGACGTTGATCGCCGGGAACGTGAGCTCACCCGCAGCGGCGAACTGGTAGAGCCGCAGCACACCGGTCGTGGTCTCCTCGGTGACTCCCTGCACCGACTCGGCGATGGTCGTCCACTTGGTCTTGTCCTTCTCGAAACCGTCACGCAGGAGTTCCAGGAAGATCTTGTACTCCGCCGAGTCGTCGTCCTCGGCGGGCGGTACCACGCCGGCCTTCTCGAACTGGGCGCCGCGCAGCACCAGCATGGTGGCGTCGCCGCCGTCGTCGAGGATCATGTTGGCCGGGCGGCTGCCGGCATCGGAGTCGGGCCAGGTGAGCATCTGCTCGGCGGCCCACCAGTACTCCTCGAGTGTTTCACCCTTCCAGGCGAACACCGGCACACCCTTGGGCTCGTCCGGAGTGCCGTGCGGGCCCACCACCACCGCGGCGGCCGCATGGTCCTGGGTGGAGAAGATGTTGCACGACGCCCAGCGAACCTCGGCGCCGAGGGACACCAGCGTCTCGATGAGGACGGCTGTCTGCACCGTCATGTGCAGCGATCCGGAGATCCGTGCGCCCTTGAGCGGCGCCACGTCGGCGTATTCGCGTCGCAGCGACATCAGTCCGGGCATCTCGTTCTCGGCGAGTTCGATCTCCTTGCGGCCGAAGTCGGCGAGCGAGAGGTCGGCCACCTTGTAGTCGATCCCGTTCTTGCTGTCCGCGGTCAGTGCGTCGTGCACCGTCGTCATCAGGTCCCCTTGTCGCGAAGTGATCACCCGGGAGGTTCGAGTCCGCCCGGTGTGCCGGTGGCGTGCGTGATGCTTTGTGCCAGGCTATCGGACCTGATGTGACACCGAACGCCGGGCATGACCGCCCGGTGGGCATGCGATGGCGGCGATCTGCACTACCGGTCGGCTGCGGACCCCTCGGTCGCGGCCTGCGCCGAATCGTCCACCTCGCCGCGCTCTCGCCGACCCACCATCGAGTGCCGCATACCGTAGAGAAGGTAGATCGCCACGCCGATGATCATCCAGACCACGAAGCGAATCCAGGTGAGCGCCGACAGGTTGAGCATCAACCACAGGCACGCGAGAATCGCGAGCACCGGGATCACCGGGCCACCGGGCACGGTGAATCCGCGCGACAGGTCGGGCCGGGTGCGCCGCAGCACGATCACCCCGCCGGAGACCACGACGAAGGCGAACAGGGTGCCGACGTTGACCATCTCTTCGAGTTTGTTGATCGGGAAGAACCCGGCGACCAGCGCAACCACCGCACCGATGAGGACGGTCAGCCGCACCGGTGTGCCGAATCTCGGGCTGGTCTTGGCCATCGGCCGCGGCAGCAGACCGTCGCGGCACATGGCGAACAGCACGCGCGACTGCCCGAGCATCAACACCATGACCACGGTGGTGAGTCCGGCCAGCGCACCGATCGCGATGATCTTCTCCGCCCACGTGACACCGTTGAGCGCGAAGACGTCGGCCAGGTTCTTGGTGTCGCCGCCCTCGCTGGCGAGTTGCTTGTAGTTGGCCATGCCGGTCACCACGATCGTCACGAGCACGTACAGCACGGTGACGATGGCCAGTGATCCGAGAATGCCCTTGGGAACGTCCTTCTTGGGATCGCGGGTCTCCTCGGCGGTGGTCGCGACGACGTCGAAACCGATGAAGGCGAAGAACACGATCGACGCGGCGGCCAGCACTCCGTACCACCCGTAGGAACTGTCGCCGCCACCGGTGATGAGCGAGAACAAGGTGGAATCGACCGACCTTCCTTCTCCCGCAGCGTGTTGGGCGGGCGGTACGAAGGGGCTGAAGTTGGCGGTCTTGACGTAGAAGAAACCGACGACGATGACGAGCAACACCACGGACACCTTGATGGCGGTGATCACCGCGCTCACCCGCGACGACAGTTTGGTGCCCAGCACCAGCAGCGTGGTGACCGTCGCGACGATCAGGATGGCGCCCCAGTCGATGGTGAACGAGCCCAGACTCACGGTGCCACCGGAGAACCCGAACACGCTGCCGAGGTAGCTCGACCAGCCTTTCGACACCACTGCGGCGCCCACCGCGAACTCCAGGATGAGATCCCAGCCGAGAATCCAGGCGAGGAATTCGCCGAAGGTCGCGTAGCCGAACGTGTAGGCCGAACCGGCGACGGGCACGGTGGAGGCGAACTCGGCGTAGCAGAGGGCGGCGAGCGCGCAGGCGATGGCAGCCATCACGAACGACAGCGAAATCGCCGGTCCCGCTTTGTCTCCGGCGGTCGAGACGGTGATGGTGAAGATACCGGCGCCGATCACCACCGAGACACCGAACACGATCAGGTCACGCCAGGTGAGGTCCTTGCGCAGTTGGTGCCCGGGCTCGTCGGTGTCGGACATCGATTGCTCGACGGACTTCGTGCGGGTGAATGCGTTGGCCATCAGCGGTTCTCCTCTGCCTGCCGGTTGCGCGTGGACTCCGTCCGGCTCGTGTGGCTCACGCTACCGACAAGGGTGCGCCGTGCGCGCGGTAATCACCGCGACCCGTCACCGCGATCGATGTCGGGCTCGAGATAGATCACCCTGGCCTGGGGCACTGCCGCGCGGACCCGTTGCTCTGCGGCGTCGATGGCGCGGGCCACATTCGCCACATCGGTGCCGGGCGACACCGCGATCTTCGCCGCAACCAGCATCTCCTCCGGGCCCAGATACTGCGTCTTCATGTGGATCACCCGGTCGACGCCGTCGCCGGCCAGGGCGGCACGCAGCGCGATCTCCTCGTCCTCGGTGGCACCCTCCCCGATGAGCAGGCTCTTCATCTCCACGATCAGCACGATCGCGATGACACCCAGCAACGCACCGATGCACAGTGTGCCGATGCCGTCCCAGATCGCATCGCCGGTGGCCATGGTGAGCCCCACTCCCGCCAGTGCGAGCACGAGGCCGATGAGGGCACCCGAGTCCTCCAGGAGCACCACCGGCAGCTCTGGATTGCGCGAATTGCGGATGAAACGCCACCAGGTGGCCCGGCCCTTGAGCGGACTCGATTCCCGGAACGCGGTGGCAAAGCTGTAGCCCTCCAGACACATCGCCACCACCAGGATGACGATCGCCACCAGCGGCGACTCGAGTTCGTGATCGTGCGCGTGGGTGATCTTCTCGATGCCCTCGTAGATCGCGAACATCGAGCCGAGGGCGAAGATCACCAGAGCCACGATGAAGGAGTAGAAGTAGCGCGACCGGCCGTAGCCGAAGGGGTGGAGCTGATCTGCGGCCTTGCCGGCACGCTTCTGGCCGAGCAACAGCAGACCCTGATTGCTGGTGTCGGCCACCGAGTGCACACCCTCGGCCAGCATCGACGACGAGCCGGTGATGGCGAAACCCACGAACTTCGCAACCGCAATCCCGGCGTTTGCCGTCAGCGCGGCGATGATCGCCTTCTTGGAACCTTCAGCGGACACCGGCTTCCCTTCCGTCCTGAACACCGCTCCCGGGATTCACCCGCAACGCAGCGAGAGTATCCCGGGAGCGGCCCGTGAGGTGGTGGCGGGATGTCAGGCCATGCCCCGGAATCCGCGACCGATGGCACCGTCGAGGTCGGACATGGTGCGCGACGCGTTCGTGACACCGTGGTGGATGCCGAGCAACTGTTCGCGCGACTGGGAGAAGACGCGATCCCAGTTGAGCTGCGCGTCGGAATATGCCGACTTGGCGAGCGGCGAGTGCCAGCTGCCGTCGAGCGACGAGACCTGCTGCTTGAGCTTGTTGGCGAGCTCTTCGAGATGGCTGAACTCGGCCTGCAGGCTTGAGCTCAGGTCACCGAGCGAGGCGAAATCGTATTTGATGCGGTTCGTCATGGACGTCCTTTCGAGTGGGGCGGGTGTGATGGGTCCGGCAGTGATCGGCGCGGTGTCAGAGGCGCAGCGTCGGTCCGCCGGTGTCGAAGCCCGACGCGGCCTGGCCGTCGTGGTCCTCGTATCCGGTGAAGCCACTGGTGAGCTGTGTGCGGATGTCGTTGAGCGCCGAGTTCAACGTCATCGCCGACGAGTTCCAGTCGGTGTGGGTGGTGTCGAAGGCGCTGGACGCCTTACCGCCCCAGTCCGCGACACCATTCGCCGAGGCCCGGCCGATGCGGTTGATCGTCTCCTGCATCTCGTCGACCAGACCTGACACCGACTGCGCAGTGCCGAGTGCGCTGCTGACGTCGATATCGACGGCGCCGCCGCCGCTTCCATCCAGATTCATGTGTTCTCCTCCTGTGTAACGGCACCGCGGTGCGATGCCCCCCGAGCGGTATCCGTGACACAGATACCTCTGACATGTGCGTTGCCGGCGCCGGCGGATGTTCCGCCCGCGCCGACGATCCCCGAGGCCGGTGTCATCGCCACCAGCCTTCGGGCAGGGTCCCGACGAGCAGACCGGTGGCCTGCTCGATGCGATGACCCGTACCCGGCGACAAGGTGGTCCACACCCGGCCGTCGGGAGCTCTGCTGGGGCTGGCGACAACACAGCCCCGGTCGGAGTCGAAGATGCCCACCGCACCCGGCGCCTGCGACAGCGTTGCACCCTCGCGCGAGACCGCGACAATCTCGGTGCGGCGCACCGTATTCAACAACGCCCGCCCCACCGATGCCGCGTCGGCGGCAGGCATCCCGAGGGCGTGCAGCACACTCGCGATGTCGTCGGCGCCCCGACACCGTCCGAGACGATCGGCGAGTTCCGCGGTGGGCTGTGCGAGCGTCGTGAATGTGGTTGCGGCGGTGGTCGTGGCGCAGTGTCGGCGAACGATGGCGCCGATCTCCGCGGTGTCGGGGACGTCGACGGGACGCAGCGCCACGGCGTCGCCCTCGCGCTCGGCGAACACGTGGTGGTGCCCGCGCCGGGCGAGTACCGCGCGCATCGTGCCGGCGGCGGTGAACGTCCGGATCTCCAGTTCGCGATCGGGGCGGGCCAGCACCCACAGTGCGGTGGCCAGCCACTGCGGAGGCTCCCCGTCGACGTCGACGAGTCCGAGTCGAGCGAGCTCCTGCTCGGCGAGAACCGCAGACCCATCAGCGGATTCGACGTCGGTGTCGCCGAGCGTCACGTCGAGCACCACGGGCCAGGTGGTCACCCCCGCTCGGCGCCCGGCGTGGCGAAGCGTCGCCACGTTCAGGCGCGCCCCCCGGGTGGTCGTCGACGTCATCGTGCACCTCCCGCACCGAGCCGAAGGGTCTGCTCGAGGTAGGCGGGATCCAGTGTGGCCGAACCCTCCTCGAGTTCCGGACCGTGCCGGACCACCGGACTGTGCGTGGTGACCACGTCGGCCCAGGTGCTCGGTGCGGCCTCGGGTGCTCCGGCCAAGGAGTCGGAGGTGCCGTCGGCGCAGTGCCCACTCGCGGACGCGTCGGCCCCCGACTGTTGCCGGGCCGGCGTCCGCTCGGTCATCGCAGCGCCGGGATGTACCGGCGGCGGCAGGGTGGGATCGCTCGCGGGCACCGACGGTGTGGGTTGGCCGGGGATGAGGGGCGCCGGCCGGGCGCTCGAGGCCAGCACGGTGGGCGCGTAAACGGACTTCGCCGCCGGCGGAGCCGAGAACGCTGCGAACGGCAGACCGGGTATCGGCGCGGCGGATGCCGGTGTGGGGGTGGGGGCGGCGGGCGCTACCGACGGCTGGGCCGCGGAACGGGCTGCGGCTTGCTCGGCACGCAGCGCGGCATCCGAGACGATCAGTGGCGACGGGCGCGCCGGGTGCCACGGCGCGGCCACCGGCTCGGTGGCGTGCTCGTAGGTGTCCATCACGCGTGCCGCTCGCATCCGTTGATCGTGGAGTGCGCGTTCGGCGTGCGCAGCCGCCCCGGTCAACACGGGGGCCACCGCGCTGACGCTCACCGCCAGGTCACGCAGATGCTCGGTGAGATCGACCTCGGCCGAGTTCGGCATGGCCAGCCGGGCGACCGTGTTCGCGGCGGCCTGCGCCTCGGCGCGCGACGCGTTCGCCGTCGCATCGGCGGCGGTGTCGGCGAACCAGGTGACGAGCTCGGCAAGATGTTCCAGCGCGGTGGGTGCGTGGGTGGATTGCCAGTGGACTCCCAGCCGCGCGAGCACGGCGGCGTACTGCGCACCGATGTCCGCGAGCTCGGCTGCCAGTGCGGCCCAGGAGATTCCCGCTTCGGCGAGCGGCGCCGGCCCAACGCCCGCGGAGAGGTCGGCGACCAGACGCTCGGTGGTACGGGCGTCCCATACGATGCCGGTGAAGCCGGTCATGTCGATCTCCTTCCCGGATGCGGTGGGTGGGTGCGGACGTGGTGGGGCGGTGAGGGTCAGGCGCGCAGGCTCGCGGCCGCCTCGGTGTCGGCGTCGTCGATTCCCGTGGCCTGCGCGCGCAGGGTGGCGGCGATCTTGCGGAGCTCGTGGACGCCGGTGGCGGTGTCACCGGCGAATCCCGCGGCCACGGTGGTGAAGGTGCGGGCCGCGGTCTGCGACACCTCGTCGCGTCCCGCCTCGGATACGTCCAGGGACGCGCGGGCATCGGCGAGCACACGTTCGAGCCGGTCGGCGAGACGGTCGAGATCACCTGCAGCCGTGGATATCTGAGCGGGGTCGACGTCGAGATGCGATTCGTGGGCCATGGGATTCTCCTGCCGGATCGGGGTGAAGTAGACGGGGACGGTATGAGTTGCCGAAGAAGTCAGGTGGTGAGGTCGGGAGCGGGCACGCCCAGGCGCAGTTCGATGTCGGGCGCGGGTGCGGGCGCGGCGGGCTGGTCGTCGCCGAGAACCGGAGGTGCGACACCGCCGACCTCACCGACCACCTGCTGGCCGTTGTCCTCGGTCACCAAGTAGTCGGGGATCTCATGGTGTTCGTCGGCCGCACCCGCCCCGCGCGCGGCGCCCGCCGCCCCCGCCATCGGCGCCATGGAGGCGGGCATCGTCGTGGGCGCGGCGGTGACAGCCGTTTTGTGGCCGTCCCCGGAACGTAACCGGCGGGTTCGGTGGTTCCGGGCGCCGGCATCGACGCGCGCGCCGGCCCGAGAGGCGTTGCCATGGGACCGATGCCGCCGGGCATCGGTGCGCCGCCGAGGCTTGCCGGGCTGGTGGCGCCGGGACTCGGCCCGGTGTGATCGGGGTCGTCGACCCGTTCGGGATGCGCCATCCGGGCGGGTTCGATGTCGGGAATCTCCTTGTCCTGCAGGGTCAGCATCTTCTGCACCGGCGTCGAGAGCGTCGAGGGCAACTCGGCGGCCGTGGTCAACACCGGCGAGACCGCCTGCAAGATGGTGCTGGCCATCGCGAACGGAGACTGGGTTGTGGGGGCCGTTGCGGTCGTGGGGGCGCTGGTCACCGCGACCGGTGCACCGTTGACGGTCATCGACGTGGTGGGTCCGAGGAGCTGCGCGCGGGTCACGGCGACTGCGGTGGTCGCCTCCGCGAGTCCCTCGTTGGCAAAGAGCACCGCGGCCCCCTGACCGAGAGGGGTGAGCAGACCCGGCCCGATCACGAGGACCTTGCCGATGGTCGCCGCGATGATCGCCTGCACTGTCGCCAGTCCGGTGGCGACGATGCCGGCCGCGGCCTGGATGTTGAACGAGATGCCGCTGCCCTGCCCCGACAGCGCCGCACTGTTCGCACCCGCCTCGGTGGTCTTGGCCGCAGCCGAGACCGAGGCCTGCCCGGTCCAGAGTTTGTCGAGCGCCTCGAGTGCGCCCTGACTCATCGACAGCGAGGTCTCGAGCACCTTCGACAGGCCCTCGAAGACCATCGACGGGTCGAATCCCGCCGTCGACAGGTCACCGGTGCCGAATCCGCCGAGCAGATCGGTCATCGGCTTGAACAGCATCGCGAGATCGATCGTCGGCAGCGGGGGCAGTCCCGGCAGTGGGGGCAGGGGCGGAAGCTGTGGCAGTGGCGGCAGACCGAGTCCCGCGAGTATCTCGCCGACCGGCTGATCCAGGATGGGACCGAGCGGGGTGGCGTCGATCATCTCCTGCACCGACATGTCGGTGAGCGCCGGGACCGCAGGACCGACGCTGTGCTGTGTGGTCACAGCGCCGAGCGGATGACGGCGCCGTTCGCGCCGTCGGTGCCGTCGAATTCGGCCAGACCGGCCAGCGAGGCCGCCGCGGTGGACGCATGCACCGCGGCCAGGCTGCCGACGGAGAAGAGGTGGTTGGCCTGCGCGGTGATGAACGAGGCGAGGAACTCCTGCCCGATGAGACCGAATACCGGAATCATGACCGCGGTGTTGGCCGCAGCGTTGATACCGCCCGCCGCAGCCACAGCGGTGCCGATGGCGGCGTTGGTGGCCGCGAAACCTTCCAGCACTTCCGGACTCACTGTCACGTCGTCCATGTCTGCCCCCTCGATGTCGGTTGTGAGATGAGACGCGCGTATGCGCGTCGTGGTTCCGTGTGCATCACGCGCCCGTCGGGCCGATGCCCAGTTGTTCGCCGAACGCGGTGGTGAATTCCTCGGTGAGTGCGGCCCTGCGCGCGAAAACCCGTTGGGCGGCGAGTGCGGCCGTTGCGACGATCTGGTCGCCGAGGCGACTCGCCCCCAGTTCGTTGGCACCGTCGGCGAACCACAATCCGGTCAGGGCGCCGGTGCCGTCGACCTCCACGGTGATGAGGTCGTCGTCGGAAGTCTGCCGGACCGATAGTGATCCGAGTCGATCCCCGAAGTCCGCGAGAGTACCGAGTTGAGCACGCGCCCGTGCTTCGAGTTCGTCCATGGCCCAAGTCATCTCGGCTCCTACACCCGTCTCAGCCAGGACGACGGCGCGTCCTCGATCTCGTCGTCGGACTGTTCGGCGTGCGCCAACGCGTCCGCCGTCGGCAGTCCGAGGGTGTCGATCACCTCGGACGGTGCTCCCGCCGCGACGAGTTCTTCACGCCATCGGAGTCCGGCCACCATCGCCGAGCGGCGACACAGGCGCAGGATCTCGTCGGCGAGTACCTGTGGACTCTTCTTCAGCTCCGAGCGATCGATACGGACCGTGGTCGGCAGGCCCTGTGGAGTGGTCACCACGGCGAGCGTCCCCGACCGGGAACGTGCCGACGACATACGGAACGCGGCCGGCACCTCGGCGGCTTCATCGGTTCCCGAGGTCGTGCCCGCACCTGCGGTGTGGTGCGCGGTGACCCTGCCGTGCTGTCCGGTGACGCTGTCGTGCTGTTCGGTCATGCGAGATCGACACCCCCGTTTTGTTCATCCCTCTGACGCAGTTCCATCCCTCTGACGCACCGACGTGGTGGCCGGTTCCATCACCATCCGACTTCGGGTCATCTCGTGGATCCGTCATGGTCGTGCCCGGGTTCTCGGCCGAATCTCGCGACCGAAGTGTCCGATATGACGTGACGTTGGATGTTGCCACACTCGCCACACGGCGGCGAGATCTACACGCTCATTCATTTGGCTCGCCGACAAGTCGGGGTCGGTGATCAATCCGACTCGCCGGGTGGCACCTACTCTTCGGTAAGCTGCCCACGGCGCAGCGCACCGACACCGGTGCCGCGAGAGCCTCGGATCCGAGGGGGATGCTGGATCGATGACGACCGACGACTACGGGCGCGACACCGCCCGCCCGGTACCGCCACCGTGGCTGCAGTTCGCCCCTCTCGCCGATCCCGACGAACCCGCCGCAGCGAACGGTACCGCCACCCCGCCGGCGAGCCCCGTGCACACGGCTGCACCGTGGTCGGGCCGGCCGCCCGCGCCTCCGACAGCCGGTCCGCCGCCCTCTGCAGCGCCGACGCCGCCCCCCATCACACCGCCCCCCATCACACCGCCGACCGCCCCATCTCCGCACGTCGCGCACCCGTCGCCCACACCTCCGCCGTCGGCACCGCCGCCCACCGCAGCGCAAGCCGCCGCCCCTCATTCCGCCGTTCCACCGCCCACCTCGATGCCACCGCAACCGGCGACGGCTCACCTCTACGGGCACGCCGGCACACAGCCTCATCCACCGGCACCGACAACGCCGGTACCGCACGGCCCTCCGATGCCGCAGGCGCCGCCGGGGGCCCAGCCGTCGCCGGGTCCCGGCCGGTTTCCCGGCGACCACCCGCGGGGCCCCGGACTCGACGAGGTGGCCTTGTTGCGCAAGGCCCGCAGACCACCGGCCCGCGGCTGGCGACGCGCGGTGCACACGTTGTCGGCGGGCACGATCAACCCCGGCGACTCCCCCGGCGACATCGAGTATCAGCAGTTGCTCGAACGCGTCCGTCGCCCCGTCCGCGGCGACTACCGGATCGCGGTGCTCTCCCTCAAGGGCGGCGTCGGCAAGACCACCACCACCGTCGGGCTCGGGTCCACCTTCGCGACGCTGCGCGGCGACCGGGTCATCGCCGTCGACGCCAACCCCGACCTGGGTACCCTCGCACAGCGGATTCCGCAGCAGACGTGGTCGACGGTGCGCGATCTGCTCGCCGACGAGAACGTGTACCGCTACAGCGATGTTCGTGCGCACACCTCACAGGCCCCGAGCCGACTCGAAGTGCTTGCCTCCGAACGTGATCCGGCGATGGCCGAAGCGTTCAACGAGGACGAGTACCGCGGCGTGCTGACCATACTGCAGCGCTTCTACAACATCATCATCACCGACTGCGGAACAGGCCTGAGTCACTCGGCGATGAACGGTGTCCTCGACCTCGCCAACGCGATCATCCTGGTCAGCTCCCCCGCACTCGACGGCGCGCGCAGTGCGGGGGCAACACTGGACTGGCTGCAGGCGCACGGTTTCGGTCATCTGGTGTCGCGGGCGGTGGTGGTGCTCAGCTCGTCGCGTCCGGGCGCGTCGACCATCGACACCGGTCAACTGGCGCAACACTTCCTGACCCGCTGCCGCGCGGTGCATCAGATCCCGTTCGACGACCACCTCGCCGAGGGCGCCGACATCGACCTCGATCTGGTGAGCCGACCGACCCGCCACGCGCTGGTCGAACTCGCCGCCACCATCGCCGACGACTTCGGTGGCGCCACCGCCCCGAATGCCGAGCCGTTCTACACCTGACGCTCACGTTCGGGTGCTTCGTCGGCAAGCCCGGCGACGTCGCGTCGACGCGTCCGCCATCGTCGCCAGGCCGCGATCAGCGTCGGCACCACGACGGTGAGCACCGATGCGACGATGATCACCTCGAGATGGTCGCGGATCAGCGGCACCTGACCCAGGAAGTACCCGGCCAGGATGATCCCGCCTGCCCACACGATGCTGCCCAGCACGCTGAACAGGGTGAACACCCGATACGGCATGCCGCTGAAACCGGCCACCACGGGGGTGAGGGTCCGCACGATGCCGATGAAGCGTCCGAAGAAGACCGTCAGCGGTCCGAACCGTTCGAAATAGCGATGTGTTCGCTCCAGGTAGGTGGGTCCGATGCTGCGCATCACCCGTCCCTCGAGCACTCCCCGACCCAGTCGGCGCCCGATGACGTAGCCACACTGATCACCCAGGATCGCCGCAAGTGGCACCAGGACACACAACAGCCACAGTGGTGCGAACGGTTCCGGTTGTGCCGCGAGCACACCCGCGGTGAACAGCACCGAGTCGCCGGGAAACACGAACCCGATCAGCAGACCGGTCTCGATGAAGATGAGAACGCACAGTCCGATCAGTCCGCCCGTCGCGAGAAACGAGTCGATGTCGAACGGATTCATCGATCCCCAGACTACTGGGCGGTGCCGATGCGGTCCGGCTGCGTCACGGGTTCGTCGGCGGCCGTTAACTCGGTGCAACATCTCGCGCAAGATCGCCGAACGTGGGGTTAACTCGATAGTTGAAAGCGCCGTGAGCGGAACCATCCCGACGTCGCTGGTCACATTGTGGTGAATGTCGAGGAGTCGAACGTGTCCGAGAAAAGGGGCCGCGCCGGCACCGCCGAACGCGGCGCGAACGTCAACCGAGCCGGAGGTGGCCAGGCGCCTGCCAACCTGCGCCCGGTCTCCGATACCGAGGTGCGCGTCGAGTATCGGCGCATCCACGGTTACCGCCGGGCCTTCCGCATTGCGGGCAACGGCCCGGCGCTGCTGCTGATTCATGGCATCGGCGACAATTCGTCCACCTGGAACGACGTGATCCCCATGCTGGCGCAGCACTACACGGTGATCGCACCGGACCTTCTCGGGCACGGCCGCTCGGACAAGCCCCGCGCCGACTATTCAGTGTCCGCGTTCGCCAACGGAATGCGCGACCTGCTGGTGGTACTCGGCATCAACAAGGTCACCGTGGTCGGTCACTCGCTCGGCGGCGGCGTGGCGACGCAGTTCTGCTACCAGTTCCCCCGCTTCGTCGAACGCCTGGTTCTCGTGGCGGCCGGCGGGGTCAGCCGCGAGGTCAACCCGGTGCTGCGCCTGGTGACGATCCCGGTGGTGCACGAAGCCCTCACCCTTCTTCGGGTGCCCGGTGTGCTTCCGGCGATGCGCGCCGTCGGGCACAGTGTGGCCAAAGCGCCGTCGTTACCCACCCCGCCGGGTTTTCCCCGCAACCTCTCGCCCAAACGGATGCTCAACGACCACGAGGACATGATGCGGGTGGTCGGCGATCTCGCCGCGCCGACCGCGTCGGCCGCATTCCTGCGGACGTTGCGCGCGGTGGTGGACTGGCGAGGCCAGGCGGTCACCATGCTCGATCGCGCATATCTGACCGAGTTCCTTCCGGTGCTTGTGGTGTGGGGCGATGACGACTCGGTCATCCCCTACGAGCACGCGCTGATGCTGCATTCGGCGATGCCGCACAGCGAGTTGTCGACGTTCGTGGGGTCGGGTCACTTCCCGTTTCACGACGAGCCGGAACGCTTCGTGCAGGTGCTGACCGAGTTCCTCGAGCGCAACGAACCGATGGAGTTCGATCCGCTGGTGTGGCGCACGCTGATGACCGAAGGCCGCCGTTCCGACGATTTCAGCGGCGACGAGGAGACCGTCGAGGCGGTGTTCGACGCGCTCGACGACGAGCGCAGCGCAACCTGACGTCGCCATAGCCCGCCGGCAGGTGCGTCGGCAACCCGACAAAGACAACAATCGAACGACTGTCGACGCCGATTCGGACATGCCACGATGGCTTGCATGACATCTCCGCAATACTCGCCGGACTCCAATCAGCCGCCGTCCGCCCCGTTCGGCGCGCCGCAGCCCGAGCCCAACAACTTCGCCGCGGGACCGTCCTATGCCGGCGCGCCGCCGCCGCAGCCCGTCGGGCCCTACGCCCAGCCCGTCTATCCCGGGGTGCCGGGCGCGCCGGATGCCGGCGCACCCTTCGGTCGCGATCCGTACACCGGTGAGCCGCTGTCGGACAAGTCCAAGCTGGCCGCGGGGCTGCTGCAGATCTTTCTCGGCGGATTCGGCGTGGGACGCTTCTACATCGGCGACAACAAGACCGGTGGCATCATGCTCGGCCTGACGATCCTCGGCTGGGTCACGTCGATCCTGATCGTCGGTATCTTCATCGTGATGGGTGTGGGCATCTGGGCTCTCGTCGACGGCATCCGCATGCTCACCGGCAGTGTGCCCGACGCCAACGGCCTCAAGCTCCGCGCCTAGACTGCGGCGCGGCTGTGCGACGATGGGCTCGTGACCAATCCCCAGAATGATCCGTACACCGGACTGCCCTACAGCACGCCCGGCCCGGCTTTCAGCGGTTACGTACCCCAGCCGCCCGCCGGCGACCCCATTCTGGTCTCGATCGGCGACATCCACTGCACCAGGACGCAGGTGCTCACGCCGGTCGGGTCCTACCCGATCGCGGGCACACAGTGGAGCTTCGCCGACCTGTCCCGCACCACGCGGGAGATCCCGCAGTGGGCGATCATCGTCGCCATCGTCACCGCGATCGTCCTGTGCGGCCTCGGACTCCTGTTCCTGCTCGTCAAGGAGGATCGCACGGTGGGATTCGTGCAGGTCACCGTCGCCGGAAACGGGCTGATGCACACCACGTCGATCCCCGTGTCGTCACCGGCAGCGGTGGCCGACCTCGGCGCCCGGGTCAACTACGCGCAGGGCCTCGCCCACGAGATCTGAGGTGCGCTGCCGCCTGCTTGTGCCGTAGATCAGGGTCACCAGGTGACACGAAAATACGGCACTCGATGTGTGTCGACGCTTGCTACCCTCCGCGGCAGTCCTCCCCCGGGACCGCGTCGCGCACGTCACGGGTGACGGCGTTGCGGGCGGCCCACTGAGAGGCGTCGGGGTAATCCACCCCCACCAGCGACAGGCCCCGGGCCTGCGCCACCGGCACCTGCGCCGATCGGGTGCGCTCCGCAAGCAAGCCCGCACACCACGTCACGTCGCGGCGGCCGTCGCCCACAGCGGCCACCGCCCCCACCAGCGACCGCACCATCGACCAGCAGAAGGCGTCGGCGACGACCTCCGCGACGAGCACGCCGTCGCCACCGCGGCGCCAGGCGAAGCGCTGCAGATCACGCACCGTGGTGGCGCCCTCCCGGAATCGGCAGAACGCGGCGAAGTCGTTGAGTCCCAGCAGGGTCCGCGATGCGTCGTTCATTCTGTCGACGTCGAGCGGACGCACCCAGTCGCCGGTGACACGCGCCACGACGGGTTCGGCGCCGAATACGGCGTCGGTGAGCCGGTACTCGTAATGCCGACGCAACGCCGTGAAGCGGGCGTCGAAATCGGTTGACACCGTAGCGATCTGCTTCACCCTGACGTCGGCGGGCAACATCTTGGCGAGTCGGCGTACCAACCTCGACGGGTCACCGTCGATCGACCGGGTGGCCAGCGCCGACGACGGGATGTCGGCGTGCGCGACCTGTCCGGTGGCGTGCACCCCGGCGTCGGTGCGGCCGGCGACGGTCAGCCGCACCGGCACCCGCAGCACCGTCGCCAGCGTCGTCTCGAGTACCTCGCACACCGTCCGCTGCCCGGGCTGGCGTGCCCATCCCGCGAAATCGGTTCCGTCGTAACCGATGTCGAGGCGCAAACGAACGGACCCGCCACCCATCGGGGTGGCGGGTCCGTCCATGTGTGACGCGCTCAGTGTGATCCGACTTACTTGTCGTCGGCCTTGTCGCCGTCGACGTCGACGTCGGCGGCCTCCGCCTCGGGGGCGGTGGCAGCGGTCGACTCGTCGTCGATGGCCTCGGCCACAGCCTCGGCGTTCTCGACGGCGTCGTCGGACGCCTCGGCCTCGACGGCCTCGACCACGTTGTCGGCGTCATCGGTGCCGGCGGTGTCGTCGGTGCTGTCGGCCGCGGCGGGTGCCGGGGCGGCGGCCTTCTTCTCGGCGGCCTTCTTCGACGCGGCGGCGCGCGTGGCGCGGTTCGCCTCGCTCGACGCGGTGGTCTCGCGCACCAGCTCGATCACTGCCATGGGGGCGTTGTCGCCCTTGCGCGGCAGCGTCTTGATGATGCGTGTGTAGCCACCCGGACGGTCCGCGAAGAACGGACCGATCTCGGCGAACAGCGTGTGCACGACGTCCTTGTCGCGGATGTCCTTCATGACCTCACGCCGGTTGGCCAGCTTGCCGGCCTTGGCGTGGGTGATCAGCTTCTCCGCATACGGGCGCAGGCGCTTGGCCTTTGCTTCGGTGGTGGTGATGCGGCCGTGCTCGAAGAGCGATGTGGCGAGATTCGCCAACATGGCCTTCTGGTGGCTGGCCGACCCGCCGAGGCGGGCACCCTTGGTGGGCTTGGGCATTGTCTTCTCCTAGGAGGACCCGGCGATCACTCGATCTCCCGAGTCGGGGTTTGGCAACGCAGCGAACTACAGCTGCTCGGTCTCGGCAAAATCCTCACCGGAGTCGGCATCGAATGATGCCTCGTCCGACCACGTTCCGGTCGCCGGGTCGTAACCGGCAACCTGCGACGGGTCGAAGCTGGCCGGGCTGTCCTTGAGCGACAGACCCAGGGCGTGCAGCTTGACCTTCACCTCGTCGATCGACTTCTGCCCGAAGTTACGGATGTCGAGCAGATCCGACTCGGTCCGCGCCACCAGCTCGCCGACGGTGTGCACACCCTCGCGCTTGAGGCAGTTGTAGGACCGCACGGTGAGATCGAGGTCCTCGATCGGCAGACTGAACGACTGCAGATGATCGGCCTCGGCCGGCGACGGCCCGATCTCGATACCCTCGGCCTCGACGTTGAGTTCCCGTGCCAGACCGAACAGTTCGACCAGGGTCTTGCCCGCCGACGCCAGGGCGTCGCGTGCGCTGATCGAATTCTTGGTCTCGACATCGAGCACCAGACGGTCGAAGTCGGTGCGCTGCTCGACGCGGGTGGCCTCCACCTTGTAGGTGACCTTGAGCACCGGCGAGTAGATCGAGTCGACCGGGATGCGGCCGATCTCGGCACCCGACGCCTTGTTCTGCACGGCCGGGACGTAGCCGCGGCCCCGCTCGACGACGAGCTCGATCTCGAGCTTGCCCTTGTCGTTCAGGGTGGCGATGTGCAGATCGGGGTTGTGCACGGTGACACCGGCCGGCGGCACGATGTCGGCGCCGGTGACGGTGCCCGGGCCCTGCTTGCGCACGTACATGGTGACCGGCTCGTCCTCTTCAGAGCTGACCACGAGGCCCTTGAGGTTCAGGATGATGTCGGTGACGTCTTCCTTGACCCCGGGGACGGTGGTGAACTCGTGGAGCACTCCGTCGATGCGGATGCTGGTGATGGCAGCACCCGGAATCGAGCTGAGCAGGGTACGACGCAGCGAGTTGCCGAGGGTGTAGCCGAAGCCCGGCTCGAGCGGTTCGATGACGAACTTCGACCGGTCCTCGGCGATGATCTCCTCGGTAAGGGTGGGTCGCTGTGAGATGAGCATTGACGTGACTCCTTGTGGCCGACCGCTATTTGACGGCCTAGAAGGTGAACCGAGCAGCTGTTGCTGCCGGCGTATTACTGAATCGGCGAACTACTTCGAGTAGAACTCGACTGCGATTACTTCGAGTAGAACTCGACGATGAGCTGTTCGGTCAGCGGCACGTCGATCTGGGCGCGCTCGGGCACGTTGTGCACGAGGATGCGCAGCGTCGACGGAACCACCTGCAGCCAGCCCGGAACCGGACGATCACCCTGGAGCTCCTTGGCGATCTGGAACGGGACGGTCTGCAGCGACTTCGGACGGACATCGATGATGTCGTACTGGCTGACCCGATAGCTGGGGACGTCCACATTGACACCGTTGACGGTGAAGTGGCCGTGCGTGACCATCTGACGCGCCTGACGACGGGTACGGGCCAGGCCGGCGCGGTACACGACGTTGTCCAGACGGGTCTCGAGGATCTTCAGCAGCTCATCACCGGTCTTGCCGGTACGACGGTTGGCCTCTTCGTAGTAGCGACGGAACTGCTTTTCCATCACTCCGTAGGTGAAGCGTGCCTTCTGCTTCTCCTGCAGCTGCTGCAGGTATTCGCTCTCCTTGATCCGCGAGCGGCCGTGCTGGCCGGGCGGATAGGGGCGACGCTCGAACGCCTGATCGCCGCCGATGAGATCGACGCGCAGACGACGGGAC
Source organism: Gordonia sp. NPDC003425 (assembly GCF_053588635.1). Lineage (NCBI taxonomy): Bacteria > Bacillati > Actinomycetota > Actinomycetes > Mycobacteriales > Gordoniaceae > Gordonia > Gordonia sp. NPDC003425. Next base: position 454,189 of record NZ_JBSFQI010000001.1, read on the forward strand.
TTCTTTGTTGCGGGGCCGGTATAACGAGCCATTGTCTATTCTCTTCCTTTCCCGCTAGACCCGACGCCGCTTGGGCGGACGGCAACCGTTGTGCGGCTGCGGGGTGACATCAGAAATGGTGCCGACCTCGAGGCCGGCGGCCTGCAGCGACCGGATCGCGGTCTCACGACCCGAACCCGGTCCCTTGACGAACACGTCGACCTTCTTCACGCCGTGCTCGGCGGCCTTGCGCGCAGCGTTCTCCGCCGCGAGCTGAGCCGCGAACGGGGTGCTCTTGCGCGAGCCCTTGAATCCGACGTGACCCGAGGACGCCCAGCTGATGACGTTGCCGTTGGGGTCGGTGATCGAAACGATGGTGTTGTTGAACGTCGACTTGATGTGTGCGTTGCCGTGCGGGACGTTCTTCTTATCGCGACGGCGTGCGCCCTTCTTCGGGCCTGCGCTACGTGACTTCGGAGGCATTACTTCTTCTTCCCGGCGATGGTCTTCTTCGGGCCCTTGCGAGTGCGGGCATTGGTCTTGGTGCGCTGCCCGTGGACCGGCAGGCCACGACGGTGGCGCAGGCCCTGGTAGCAGCCGATCTCGATCTTGCGACGGATGTCGGCCTGCACCTCGCGGCGGAGGTCACCCTCGACCTTCACCGAGGATTCGATGTATTCACGCAGCTTGGTGACATCTGCGTCGGTGAGGTCCTTGGCGCGCAGGTCGGGGCTGAGCCCGGTGGCGTCGAGGATCTCCTTGGAGGTGGTACGACCAACCCCGTAGATGTAGGTGAGTGCGATCTCCAGCCGCTTTTCGCGGGGAAGATCCACACCTGCAACACGTGCCATGTGGCGGTTTCCTTTTCATGTCAGAGGTCTGCTCCTAGTCCGTCCTGAACGCTGTCAGGCTCCGGCCTCTGAACCGGAGGTGGGCGACGACTCGTCTGTCGTCGCTGGTGCTGGGAGTTCCTGTGTTATTCGGTTGTTCAAGCGACCCGGAGTGGGTGCCGTGAGCCCTGCGGCCCGGTGATCAGCCCTGACGCTGCTTGTGACGCAGGTTCTCGCAGATCACCATGACCCGACCGTTACGGCGGATCACCTTGCACTTCTCGCAGATCGGCTTGACGCTCGGCTGAACCTTCACGTCCGCTTCTCCTTGCTGGTTGTGCAGGCACGGCGAAACCGCGCCTGTTGTTCTCCCCGACGTGCGGGAAAGTCTTACTTGTAGCGGTAGACGATCCGCCCACGACCGAGGTCGTAGGGCGACAGTTCCACGACGACCCGATCCTCGGGCAGGATGCGGATGTAGTGCTGCCGCATCTTGCCGCTGATGTGGGCGAGAACCTTGTGACCGTTCTCCAGCTCAATGCGAAACATCGCATTGGGCAGGGGTTCGATGACTCGTCCCTCGACCTCGATGGCCCCGTCTTTTTTCGCCATGTCCTCCGCGATCCTGGCCGCGCGATCCCCGTTCGCCATGGCGAACGGATCACCGCGTTGCCCGGTTGAATCCGTGTTTGTCCGCTACTGTGATGACACCCGCCTCACGGCAGGGTCATCACCGTCCACGCTGGCGCCGGAGTCGCGCGCCGGGTGATGACACGCGTAGACCGGCACGGCACGCGCACCGACGATCCATGTTACGCGAACTGCGCGAACAGTCCAAATAGCGGTCCGGGCCGCATTCCCGGCACCCGCCGGGGCTGCGGATCAGGTGCGTGCGGCACCCAATTCGGCCGCGATCCCGTCGGCCCAGTGGCGGATCTGATCCCAATCGCGCGCGTCCCGCAGGCCCTCCGGCGTGTTCTTGGCCATCCCCTTCTCCACGAAGCCCCGCGGATCGGTCGGCATCCGCCCGCCGAACACCGTGTGACCACGCAGCCCGACCGACTCGGCGAGCTCGAGCACCTTACGTGGCTCGAGCCACTTCGAATCCTCCGCCAGATCCTGCTCGACGTGATCACCGACCGGACCCGAGCTGAAGATCCAGAACGGAACTCGTCCGAGTTCGGCTCGATGGTGTTTCAGGAACGCCGTCGCCTCCCTGCGCCAGCGCCCCATGTACACCGCGCTGCCCACAATGACCGCATCGTGGTTGCCGACGGTTGCCTCCCCCACCTCCAGACAATCCGTGTCGAGGCCGTGACCACGCAGTTCCTCGGCGATGGCCTCGGCGATCTCGGCGGTGGAGTGGTGTTTGGTCGCGTAGGCGACGAGAACGGTGCCCATGACCCGATCGTCCTCCTTATGACACGGGTGAGCCAGGGCACAACGACCGCGGTCGGGTTGCACCACACCGTCGCGGCCGGGCCGGGCATTGCCTGTTCCGGACACCGCGTGCGATGGCGTACTGTACTGACAGTGACGTCAGCGTCAGCGGCGGAGTCAGCATCGGCGAGGAGTGAAAACATGGCCCGGATTCTGGTGGCGAATCGCGGCGAGATCGCCGTGCGGATCGTGCGCGCGATCCACGAACTCGGCGACACCGCCATCGCGGTGTACGCCGCCGACGACGCCGATGCCCTGCACGTCCGGATGGCCGACGAGGCCCACCGGCTGCAGCAGAGCGGCCCCGCGGCCTACCTCGACGCCGCCGACCTTGTCGAGACCGCGGCGCGCTGCGGCGCGCACATGATCCACCCCGGCTACGGATTCCTGAGCGAGAACGCGGCGTTCGCCCGGGCGGCTCGCGAAGCCGGGATCGTGTTCATCGGGCCTCCTCCCGAGGTGCTCGACGTGTTCGGCGACAAGACCGCCGCGCGGGCTCTGGCCGCCAAGGCCGGTATCCCCATCGCCCCCGGCTCACCGGGCCCGGCGACTCTCGACGACGCGCAGGCATTCTTCGCCACGCACGGACCGCTGATGATCAAGGCGGCCGCCGGCGGTGGTGGCCGCGGCATGCGCGCGGTGCGGCACGAATCCGAGCTGGCCGAGGCCTACACCCGATGCGCTTCGGAGGCGGCGGCGGCCTTCGCCGACGACACCCTGTTCGTGGAGAAACTCATCGAGAATCCGCGCCACATCGAGGTGCAGGTCATCGGCGACGGGCACGGAGCACTCACCCACCTGTGGGAGCGCGATTGCAGCATCCAGCGTCGCCATCAGAAAGTGATCGAGGTGGCGCCCAGCCCCGATCTACCCGGGGACGTTCGCCGGGCCGTTCTCGACGCGGCGATCGCACTGGCGGGACTCGCCGGGTACGAGAACCTGGGTACCGTCGAATTCCTGGTCTCCGGCGACGAGTTCTATTTCATGGAGGCCAATCCCCGCCTGCAGGTGGAGCACACGGTCACCGAGGAGATCACCGGGATCGATCTGGTGACGACGCAGATCCGCATCGCCCGCGGCGAACGCCTCGCCGACTGCGGACTGGCGACACCACCCGCCCCACGCGGATACGCCGTGCAGGTGCGGGTCAACTCCGAGACACTCGACGAGCACGGCGAACCCCGGCCCGACGCGGGGGTACTGAACGAGTTCGCACCGCCCTCGGGTCCGGGCATCCGCGTGGACACGGCCGGCCATCCCGGCGCGACGGTGTCGCCCCGATACGACCCGCTGCTGGCCAAGGTCGTCGCGCACGCGGGGTCCTTCGCCGGGGCCGCCCGGCGCGCCGCGGAGGCGATCGCCGACTTCGTCGTCGAGCCGGTTGCGACCAATCGTGCACTGCTGCATGCGATCCTGACCGATCCGGAGTTCATTGCCGGCACCTGGGACACCACCTTCGTGCCCGGCCGTCTGTCGGATTTGGCCGGTCACGAACTTCCCGGCACCCGACCGGTCGCCGAACCCGCGCCGACGGCCGGGCCCGTCGCGGCGGAACTGCCCGCCGACGCACACGTCATCTCGGCACCCATGTCGGGTGTCGTGGTGTCGATCGACGTGCAGGCCGGCAGCGAGGTCGGCGCCACTGCGTCGATCGCGGTGCTCGAGGCGATGAAGATGGAGCACGTCGTGCGTGCCGGCGACGATGTGCGGGTGACCCGCGTGCTGATCGCTCCGGGCGACCTCGTGGCATCGGGTGCACCGCTGGTCGTGGTGGAACCCGCCGACGTCACGGCCGCCGGGGTTGCGCGTGCGCTCGAGCCGGACAACCCCGAGCCGGACGATCCCGATTGGTCGGCCGAAGTGGCCGAGATCGATCGCCGCGTCGCGTTCGCCGAAACCATGGGTGGACCGGCGAAGATTGCACGGCAACATGATTCGGGACGCCTCACGGCGCGTGAGCGCATTGCGCGCCTCGGCGACGCCGGCAGTTTCACCGAGATGGGTGCGCTGTCGGGCTTCCCGACGGTCGACGATGCGGGCCACACGGTCTCGGTGTCGCCCACCAACTTCATCGCGGGCACCGCCCGCATGGACGGACGGAAGGTCGCCGTCGGCGTCGACGACTTCACCGTGCGCGGAGGCGCCGGCGATGCGGCGATCCACGCCAAGCAGATCTTCCTGGAGCGCTACGCCAACGAGATGCGTTTACCGATGGTGCGCCTGCTCGACGGCCAGAGCGGCGGCGGCAGCGTGAAGATGGCGCTCGACGCCGGCTACACGTATGTCCCGTTCAATCCGGCGTGGGATGTGGTGGTGGACAACCTGTCGCTGGTTCCGGTGGCCGCGGCCTGTCTGGGTCCCACCGTGGGTCTGGGCGCTGCCCGGCTGGTGATGTCGCATCTCTCGGTGATGGTCGACGGCGTGGGTCAGGTGTTCACCGCGGGCCCGCCCGTGGTGCGCAGCGCCACCGGGGAGAATCTCACCAAGGAGCAACTCGGTGGTTCGGATGTCCACCGCGACAACGGAACCGTCGAACGCATCGTCGCCACCGAGGACGACGCCTTCGAGACCATCCGCCGCTTCCTGTCGTACCTGCCGACAAGTGTCTTCGAGACCCCACCGGTCACCGAGTGCGCCGATCCGCCGGCACGACGAGAAGAGTCACTGCTGTCGGCGGTGCCGCGCAATCCGCGACACCCGTATGCGATCACCCCGATCCTCGACGCGGTCTTCGACGCCGGGTCGGTGTTCCGCTACGCCGAATACGGCGGCGGAACGCTCACGGCGCTGGCACGGCTGGCCGGCCATCCCGTCGGCGTCATCGCCGCGGACCCTTTTGCGGGAGCCACCATGTCGGCGTCGGGCGCGCTGGCGATCACCCGGCTGGTGGACCTGTGCGAGACGTTCCACCTGCCGATCGTCAGTCTCACCGACCAGGCAGGCATGACGATCGGGCTCGAGGCCGAACGTCGCGCCACGATCCGGCACGGCGCGCGGGCCATCACCGCCGTGTACCAGGCACGGGTACCGCAAGCCGAGATCATCGTGCGCCGCGTCTACGGCGTGGGCGGTGCGGGCATCGTCAACCGTCATAGGGCACAACGCAGTTGGGCATGGCCGTCGGGCGACTGGGGTTCACTGCCGATGCAGGGCGGCGTGGAGGCGGCGTTCGGCGCGCAGATCGGGGCGGCCGACGACCCGGAGGCCGAGGCGGACCGCATACGCGGCATGCTCACCGCGCTCACGTCACCGTTCCGCACCGCGGAGAAGTTCGGTGTCGCCGACCTCATCGACCCGCGCACCACCCGGGAGTTGCTGTGCGACTGGGTGTCCGACGCCTATCGAATCGTGCCGACACTGCTCGGACGCCCGTCCTACGGCACGCGTCCCTGACCGCCCCCGACCGCCACCTCACCACAGGAGAATCATGTCCCCCTCGTCTGCGATCGACCCCCGGCACCCCGATCCCGCATCCCTGCTCGCGGTGCTCGCCGCCGATGGCGAGATCATCACCGAACGGCTCGACCATTGGGTCGGCGTCACCCCCGAGGCGCCGCTTCTGCACTACGGCGAGGAGTCGCTCACGTTGAGCTACGCCGAGTTCGGCGACCTCACCGACCGCATCGCCGGGAACCTCGCCGCGCACGGCATCGCCAAGGGTGACCGGGTCAGTGTGCTCACCACCAACTCCCACATCGCCGCCGTCCTGATGTTCGCGATCTGGAAGGCGGGCGCGGTGTACTGCCCCGTCAACTTCGCCTACACCGGGCGGCTGCTGGCCTACCAGCTCGACGACACCGCACCGGCGCTACTGATCACCGACGCGACGCACCTGCCCGCCGTCAACGACGTCGCCGTCGAACTGCGCCATCTCCCCACCGTCGTCGTGTACGCACCCGAACCCGGCGCCCATGACCATGTGGCCGACGTCGCCGCGGTGAATGCCCGCTTCGCGACGTCGGCGTGGGCCGATCTCGTGGCGGCCGCCCCGCGCCCCGCGGTCACCGTCGGCTTCGACGATCCGGCCAACATCGTGTACACCTCGGGCACCACCGGACCGGCCAAGGGCGTGGTGCAGCCCTATCGGTGGATGGCGCAGTACACCTTCGGGTTACGGGCTCCGCTCACCGCCGACGACGTGATCTACAGCGACCTGCCCATGTACCACGTGGGCGGCGCCATCGCCAACGTCGCTCGCGCGGCGTGGGTGGGATGCTCGGTGGCACTGTGGGATCGGTTCAGCCCCAGCGATTTCTGGCGACGCATCGCCTCGTGCAACGCCACCACCGCGATCCTGCTGGACGTGATGATCCCATGGCTGATGAACGCCGAGCCGCGCACCGACGACCGCGCCAACACGCTCAACAAGGTGTACATGCAGCCCCTGCCGCTCCATCACGCCCACGTGGCGCAGCGCTTCGGATTCGATTTCGTGCTGGCCGGTTTCGGCCAGACCGAGTCGGGCGCGACGGTGAGCGCCTTCATCGAGGAGACCACTGCCGGAGCAGGCACACCCGACGAGCACTACCGCGGACTCGACCACGCCGACATCATCGACCGCGCGCAGCAGCGGGGGATCCGTGTGCTGAGCGGAGCCCAGGTGACGCGCAAGGGGTTCATGGGCAGCCCCGGTCCGTTCTGCGAGGTCACGATCCGCGACGATCACGACGGCGAATGCGGTGTGGAGGAACCGGGCCAGCTGGCGGTGCGACCCCGCTTGCCGGCGCTGACGATGCTCGGCTACCACAACAAGCCGGAGGCCACGGTGGCGGCGTGGCGCAACCTGTGGCTGCACACCGGCGACGCCGCGGTGCGCGCCGCCGACGGCACCATCTACTTCGTCGACCGTCTGGGCGACCGCATTCGCGTTCGGGGCGAGAACCTTTCGTCGTTCCAGGTGGAGGATCTGGTGAATCAGCATCCGGCGGTGCAGTACTGCGCCGCCTTCGCCATCGCCTCCGAGGCCGGGGATGAGGACGACGTGGTGGTGTTCGTGGTACCCGCCGAGGGTGTCGTGCTCACCGTCGAGGACATCGATGCGCACGCCGCAGCGGTGATGCCGAAGTACATGCGTCCGCGTATCGTGCGGATCGTGGACGACCTGCCGCGCACCGCGACCAACAAGATCGAGAAGTACCGCCTGCGCACGCAGATCGTGAACGAGCGGGCGCAGCAACCGAGCGTGTCACCCGGGTCGCGGCCGTCGTGACCGAGGCGGCCTGGGCGCGGGCGCGCACCTCCCGCGAGGGAAAGGAACACGAGACCCGAAGCCACCTGCTGCGCCGAGCCGCGGAGGTGTTCGCCGCACGTGGGTACGCCCACACCACCATCGCCGACATCACCGACGCCGCCGGGGTGTCGCGGGCGTCGTTCTATCTGTATTTCACGTCCAAGGCCGACGTCTTCGCGTCAGTGGCGGCCACGGTGCGCGACGATTTCCTTGCCGCACACGAGATCCGCGACGTCGACGAGAGTGATCCGGTGGCGCTGGGCCGCGCCTCCACCGCGGCATTCCTGACCGCCTACGCCCGCCATCTCGACCTGATGACGGTCATCGAACACCAGGCGCTGGCCGATGAGTCGATCGCGTCCATCTGGCGTGAGATCCAGGAACGGCCGCGACGTCGGGTGGTGCGCTATCTGCGTCGTCTCGCCGATTCCGGGGAGGCCGACCTCGCCGCCGACCCCGAGTCGGTGGCCGACGCAGTGTTGGGCATGTTCGAACGTTTCGCTCACCGTCGCCTCACCGATCCCCGCGAATTCGACCGCGCGGCGTCGTCTCTCAACGCCATGTACCTGCGCCTTCTCGGCATCGAGGGCGCCGACGACGAATAGTTCCCGCACGCGGCAGCCCCCAACATGCGGTCAGCCACCGCCAGCGCCTCATTTGACGTTTGGCTGCAACCGGTTCCGCGTCACGTGGCGACACGCTGGCCCGAACGATCGCATCACCCGACGCATGGTCGAACTCGGCCTGTGAGGCGCTTCGGGAAGAACTGCGCCGCGCGGCGTCGACTTTGGCAAGATGACCGGACATGCGTGCATTTCTGATCGAGGCCGGCCTCACCGGTTTCGCCCTGTGGATCGCCACACTCATCGTGCCCGGACTCGACTTCGTGTTCCCCGCGAATTCGTCGGTGCTGACGCAGTTCGGCGTGGTGGTGCTGGTCGCCCTGATCTTCGGTGTCATCAATGCGTTCATCAAGCCGATCGTGCAGATCCTCTCCATCCCGCTCTACATCCTCACGCTGGGGCTGATCCACATCGTGATCAACGCGTTCATGATCGAGATCACCGCCTGGATCACGCGCAACACCACTCATTGGGGCCTGGAGGTGGACAGCTTCTTCTGGTCGGCAATCCTCGGTGCCCTGGTGATCTCGATCGTCGGTTGGGCGATCTCGATGCTGCTCAAGGAACCGGTGCGATGAGGCGGCCGGTGCCGCGGGCAGTAGCGGCACTCGCCGCGACACTGGTCCTGCTCGCCGTCACACTTCTGGCGGGTTGCGGCGGCGACGACGGTTCGGACAAGACCAGAACCGTGACGGTTGTCGGGAGCGGAAAAGTGACCGGAGTTCCCGACACCCTGCGCGCGGACGTGGGCGTCGAGGCCACCGGGCCCGACGTGTCGACGGCACTCAACGAGTCCAATGCCACGGTCAAGAAGGTCACCGACGCCGTGGTGGCGGCCGGGGTGGACCGCAAAGATGTCGCGACCCAGAATGTGTCGCTGACCCCGCAGTACTCCACACCCGCTCCCGGCGGTACCAACGAGATCACCGGCTATCAGGCGTCCAACACGATCCGCATCACGATGCACGACACCGCGAAGGCGTCGCAGGTACTGTCGGCGGCCGCCACCGCCGGCGGCGACAGCACACGCATCAACAACGTGGCCTTCTCCATCGACGACGATTCGACATTGCTCGAGCAGGCCCGCAAGGCGGCGTTCGACGATGCGCGCACCCGCGCATCGCAGTACGCCTCGCTGGCCGGTGATTCGCTCGGCAAGGTCATCACGATCACCGAGTCGTCGGGCGACGCGCAACCGCAGACGCCGCAGCGCTCCTCCGACGTGGCCGTGTCCGCGGTGCCGTTGGAACCGGGCCAGCAGACGGTGTCGTTCACCGTGACCGTCACCTATGCGCTGACGTGAGTTCGGCCCGGCGATCAGTGCCGTATTTCGGTGTCACCTGCTGACACCGAAGTACGGCACAAGGTCAGGACGCGCCGATGATCGCGGCGAGCTCGTCGACCGGTGTCTCCGAACCGAGGACCTGCACGGCCACGTGGTTCGCCCCGGCGGCGAGGTGCTCGTCGATCTGGCTGCGCACCGCCGCGGCGCTGCCGTGGGCGACCAGCGCGTCGATGAGGGCGTCGCTGCCGCCGTCGGCGATGTCGGCGTCGGTGTAGCCCAGGCGCTTGAGGTTCGAGGTGTAGTTGCGCAGGTGCAGGTAGGGCTGATCGACCGGCGGGCGTCCCACCGCACGCGCCGCGGTGGGATCGGTGTCGATCACCACCTTGTGTTCGGGCGCGAGCAACGCGTCGGCGCCGAGGATCTCGCGGGCCTGCGCGGTGTGTTTCGGTGTCGTCAGATAGGGGTGGGCTCCCAGCGAACGCTCCGCCGACATGCGCAGCATCCGCGGTCCCAGCGCGGCGAGCAGGCGTCGCTCCACCGGGACCTTCTTGCCATCGAGCGCGTCGAGATAGTGTCCGACGGCCACGAACGGTGACGTGTACTCGGCCGTCGCCTCGGGATGACCGGCACCGATACCGAGATAGAAGCGCCCCGGGAAGTCCCGCTCGAGCTGGTGATACTCACCCGCGATGGCGTCGGGATCGGTGTTCCAGATGTTGACGATGCCGGTGGCCACCGTGAGCCGCTCGGTGGCCTCGAGGACCTTCCGTACCGGCCCGAGATGCTGGGGCGAACCACCCAGCCAGATCGTGCCGTACCCGAGGTCCTCGATCTGCCGCGCCTCGTCGGGCGAGAACCGATTGAACCAGCCCCACGCTCCATGGGTGCCGAACCGTGCGATGTGCTCGTGCCGCGTTGCTGCGCTCATGAGATCGGCAACCGCCTAGGTGTGCGGCCTATTCCGGTCTCACCGTGGCGACACCGGGTGTTCACCCCGGCGCTCATCTGTGATGCTGGTCGGCATGCGAGCGGTCATCCAGCGGGTCAGCGAGGCGTCGGTGTCGGTCGACGGTGAGGTCGTCGGGGCCCTCGACCTCGCGCCGGGCACGCTGGGCCTCGTCGCGCTCGTCGGGGTCACCCACGACGACACCGTCGATCACGCCGCGAAACTCGCCGACAAGATCTGGCGGCTGCGGATCCTCGACGGGCCCGATGGGCGTGAGCAGTCCGCCGCCGATCTCGACGCCCCGATCCTGGTGATCAGCCAGTTCACGCTGTATGCCAACACGGCGAAAGGGCGTAGGCCGTCGTGGAATGCGGCGGCCCCGGGACCGGTCGCCGAGCCACTCGTCGACGCCGTGGTCGATGTGCTGCGGAAGGCGGGCGCGGTGGTTGCCACGGGACGTTTCGGCGCGCACATGCACGTGCAGCTGGTCAACGACGGCCCGGTGACGCTGGTACTCGACGTGTGAGGCCCCCCGGCCGGACTACGCTGGCATGCCATGGGACGTATCACCGCGCGCCGCCGGGTGATTCGCGTGCGTCGCGACGCCGAACCCGTCACCCGGCCCGACGCGCTCGCCGTCGAGGAACCCCTCGAGATCCGGATCGGCGGGTCGAGGCTGGCCGTCACCATGCGCACCCCCGGCCACGACGTCGAGTTGGCCGCAGGTTTCCTGGTGTCCGAGGGCGTGCTGCTGCACGCGGCAGACCTGTCCACGGCCCGCTACTGCGCGGGCACCGACCCGGACGGGCTCAACACCTACAACGTCCTCGACGTGACGCTGGCCCCGCACGTCGCCGTGCCCGACCCGTCGCTCGCACGCGATTTCACCATCTCCAGCGCGTGTGGCGTCTGCGGCAAGGAGAGTATCGAATCAGTCACCACGCGTTCATCTTTCGATGTATCCGCGGACGAGCTCAGCGTCGACGCCGACGTGGTGCTCGACCTTCCCGATCGGATTCGTGAGCAGCAGAAGGTGTTCGAGAAGACCGGCGGGTTGCACGCGGCGGGCCTGTTCGATCCGGTCACCGGTGAACTGCTGGTGCTGCGCGAGGACGTCGGACGGCACAACGCCGTCGACAAGGTGATCGGCTGGGCGCTGATGCAGGATCGGTTACCCCTGCGCGGACACATCCTGCAGGTGTCGGGACGCGCAAGTTTCGAACTGGTCCAGAAGGCCGTGATGGCCGGTATCCCGATGCTGTCGGCAGTGTCGGCGCCGTCGTCGCTGGCCGCCGACCTCGCCGACGAGCAGGGACTCACCCTGGCCGGCTTCGTGCGTGGTGAGTCGATGGTGCTCTATACCCGCGCCGACCGTGTACGGACGACCGCACTGACCCCGAATCGATGACTGTGCCGTAGATCGGTGCCGACTATTGACACCGATCTACGGCACAAGCGATCACACGTTAGAGCGGACGCTGCGTGAGGATGCGTGGTCCGTCGGCGGTGACCGCGACGGTGTGCTCCCAGTGCGCGGCGCGCGAGCCGTCGTCGGTGACCACGGTCCAGTCGTCGTCGAGGACGGTGGTGTCGGTGGTGCCGAGGGTGAGCATCGGCTCGATGGCCAGGGTGGAACCGATCACCAGGAGCGGTCCGCGGCCGGGATCGCCCTCGTTGGGCAGGAACGGGTCGAGGTGCATCTCGCGGCCGATGCCGTGTCCGCCATAACCGTCGACGATCCCGAAAGATCGCCCGAAACGGCTCTCCGCCTTGTGTGTTCCGGTTTCGATGGCATGGCTGATGTCGGTCAGCCGCGCGCCGTCGACCATCGCGGCGATACCCGCCTCCATGGACAGGCGGGTGGCCTCGGACAGTTCCTCGTCGGCAACCGACAACTCCCCCACCCCGAACGTCCAGGCCGAATCACCGTGCCAACCATCGAGAATGGCGCCGCAGTCGATGGAAACCAGATCACCCTCGGCCAGCACCACATCCGCTGACGGGATGCCGTGCACCACAACGTCGTTCACGGAGCTACAGATCGAGCCGGGAAACCCGTGGTAGCCCTTGAACGACGGGACGGCACCGGCCTCGCGGATCACCGTTTCGGCCACCTCGTCGAGGTCGAGGGTGCTCACCCCGGGGGCCGCGGCGTTACGCACGGCGACCAGCGCGGCCCCGACGATCGCGCCGGCCGCGGCCATCGCGTCGAGTTCGCCGGCGGTGCGGAACGGTACGCGCTTGGGTTTACGAAATCCCATGGCTACCGTCCGCCCACCGGAGGCGACACGACCGACGATGACATGAGAACGGTCAGGACACGCCCGCACCGAGCGCGCTGAGCACACGCTGATGCACGTCCTGGATGTCGCCCACCGCGTCGACGGTCTTCACCGCGTCGCCGTAGTACTCGAGCAGCGGCGCGGTTTCCTTGTTGTAGACGTCCATGCGGTTGCGGATCACTTCTTCGGTGTCGTCGGCGCGACCGCGGGCCAGCATCCGCTCCACCACCACGTCGGTGTCGACGACGAACGAGAGCACCGCGTCGAGCGGGTTGCCGAGGTCGGCGAGGATCTCCTTGAGCGCATCGGCCTGCGCCGTCGAGCGGGGGAACCCGTCGAGGATGAAGCCCTTGGCGGCATCGGGCTCGGCCACTCGGGCACGCACCATGTCGACGGTGATCTCCGGCGGCACCAGGTCGCCCGCGTCGAGGTAGCGCTTGGCCTCGACACCGATGGCGGTGCCCTGCGAGATGTTGGCGCGGAAGAGGTCGCCGGTGGAGATGTGCGGGATGCCCAGCGCCTCGGACAGGAGTTCTGCCTGGGTGCCTTTGCCTGCGCCGGGGGGGCCGAGAAGAACGAGTCTCACTTGAGGAATCCTTCGTACTTGCGTTGCATCAATTGACTGTTGATCTGCTTCATCGTGTCCAGTCCCACGCCGACCATGATCAACACGGCCGTGCCCCCAAATGGCAGGTTCTGCACACCACCGCTGTTACCGATCTCGAGGAACAGGTTTGGCAGTACCGCGATGATACCCAGGTAGATCGAGCCGGGCAGAGTGATACGGCTCAGCACGTACCCGAGGTAATCGGCGGTGGGTTGCCCCGGCCGGATGCCCGGGATGAAGCCGCCGTACTTCTTCATGTCGTCGGCCCGCTCTTCCGGATTGAACGTCACCGCCACGTAGAAGTACGTGAAGAAGATGATCATCAGGAAGTACACGGCGATGTACACCCAGTTGCTGGGATCGGCCAGATACGTCTGCACCCAGGTCTGCCAGCCCGACTCGGTGCCGTCGGAACTCTTGGTGAGCTGGACGATGAGCTGCGGCAGATACAGCAGCGACGAGGCGAAGATGACCGGGATGACGCCGGCCTGGTTGACCTTGAGCGGCAGGTAGGTCGACGAGCCGCCGTACATCTTGCGACCCACCATCCGCTTGGCGTACTGGACGGGGATGCGGCGCTGGCCCTGCTCGATGAAGACCACACCGGCGACGATGATGAGGGCCGCCACGCAGACGAGACCGAAGACCAGTCCGCCGCGGCTGGTGAGGATCGCGCGACCCTCGGCGGGGATACGCGCGGCGATACCGGCGAAGATCAGCAGCGACATACCGTTGCCGATGCCGCGTTCGGTGATCAGCTCACCGAACCACATGACGAGGCAGGCGCCCGCGGTCATCACCAGCACGATGATCGACAGGCCGAAGATGGACTGGTCGGTGAGCACCTGGCCGCACTCCTGCGGAAGCAGGGTGCCGCGGTCGGCGAGCGCCACGATGCCGGTGGACTGCAGCAGGGCCAGCGCCACCGTGAGGTAGCGGGTGTACTGCGTCATCTTGGCCTGGCCGGACTGGCCTTCCTTGCGGAGCTGCTCGAACCGCGGGATCACCACGGTCAGCAGCTGCACGATGATGCTGGCGGTGATGTAGGGCATGATGCCGATCGCGAACACCGACAACTGCAGCAGCGCGCCGCCGGAGAACAGGTTGATCAGCGAGTAGACCTGGTTGCCGCTACCGCTGTTGATGCGGTCGATACAGGCGCTGACCACCTTGTAGTCGACGCCGGGTGACGGCACGGTCGCGCCGAGGCGATACAGCACGATGATGCCGACGACGAAGAGGATCTTCTTCCTCAGGTCGGGCGTCCGAAAGGCCGCGACGAGGGGGGAAAGCACTAACTCCTCCTAGGAACGACCACGCGTGTCCCCGGGGTACCTGTCCCCGGGCGAGCGCGGCGTGCTCGGCAATCGACGTTGATCGGTGGTTGCGGTCGGTGTGGCTCGGGCCCCACGGGGCCAGAGTCCCGCTGTCTGCGGTCCGGCAACCCCTGTGACTCTACCGTGACCGGATGAGTGGACTTCACCGGTGGCCCACCGGCACCGCGGCGGGCGGCAGTGAAGTCTGCCGCCCGCCGCGGAACGGGATATGGGTGAACCGGATCAGAGCTCGGTGACGCTGCCACCGGCAGCGGCGATCTTCTCCTTGGCCGATGCCGTGAACTTGTTGGCGGTCACGTTGACGGCGACACCGAGTTCGCCGTCGCCGAGAACCTTCACCAGCTTGTTCTTGCGCACCGCACCGGCGGCGACGAGTTCGTCGACGCCGATGGTGCCGCCCTGCGGGAAGAGCCGGGCGATGTCGCCGATGTTGACGACCTGGTACTCGACCCGGTTGGGGTTGGTGAAGCCCTTGAGCTTCGGCAACCGCATGTGGATCGGCATCTGGCCGCCCTCGAATGCGGCGGGCACGTTCTTGCGTGCCTTGGTGCCCTTGGTGCCGCGACCGGCGGTCTTGCCCTTGGACCCCTCACCGCGACCCACGCGGGTCTTCTCGGTCTTCGCGCCCGGAGCGGGGCGAAGGTGATGCAGTTTGATGGTCATTGCTGTTAAACCTCTTCGACTGTCACGAGGTGCCGGACCACGTTGATGAGACCGCGGTTGATCGGGGTGTCCTCGCGGGTGACGGTCTGGCGGATGCCCCTCAAGCCGAGGGTGCGCAGGCTGTCACGCTGGTTCTTCTTGGTACCGATGGTGCCCTTGACCTGGGTGATCTTGAGTTCGGCCATGGCTATCAGACTCCTTGTCCCGCTCGGGCCCGCAGCATGCCGGCCGGGGCAACGTCTTCGATCGGCAGACCGCGACGGGCCGCGACCTCTTCGGGACGCTGCAGCATCTTCAGCGCGGCCACGGTGGCGTGCACCACGTTGATCGCGTTGTCGCTGCCGAGGCTCTTGGCGAGCACGTCGTGCACGCCTGCGCATTCGAGGACGGCACGCACCGCGCCACCGGCGATCACACCGGTACCGGGGCTGGCCGGACGCAGCATCACCACTCCGGCAGCGGCTTCGCCCTGCACGGGATGGGTGATGGTGCCGGCGATCAGCGGCACGCGGAAGAAGTTCTTGCGAGCCTCTTCGACGCCCTTCTGGATCGCGGCCGGGACTTCCTTGGCCTTGCCGTAGCCGACGCCGACCATGCCCTGGCCGTCGCCGACCACCACGAGGGCGGTGAAGGAGAAGCGTCGACCACCCTTGACCACCTTCGACACGCGGTTGATGGTCACCACGCGCTCGAGCTGGTTGCGGTCCTGTTCGCGTCCGCCACGGTCGTCGCGACGGCCACGGCCGCCGCGGCGATCGCCGCGCTGGTCGCCACCGGCGGTGGCGTTGTTGTTGTCGTTTCCGGCGGGTCCGTTTCCGCCGTCACGCTGACGTCCGGGCATCAGAGGTTCCCTCCGGTCATGTTGGTGAAGCTGTAGAAAATGGTCATCAGAACTGCAGGCCTCCCTCGCGGGCGGCGTCGGCGAGCGCGGCGATACGGCCGTGGTAGTCCTTGCCACCACGGTCGAACACGACGGCGTCGACGCCGGCTGCCTTGGCGCGGGCGGCGATCAGCTCGCCGACCTTGGCGGCCTGCGCGGACTTGTCGCCACCGGCGGCGCGCACGTCGGCCTCGATGGTCGACGCCGCGGCCAAGGTCTTGCCGGCCAGGTCGTCGATCAGCTGCACGTGGATGTGGCGGCTGGAGCGCTTGACCACCAGGCGGGGACGCTCGGGGGTGCCGGCGACCTTTTTGCGCAGGCGGAAGTGTCGATTCGCGGTCGCGGTGCGACGGCGGGTCGACACGTCCTTGCCGAGCGGCTTGCGAACGGTCTTGGTTGCTGTATCACTCATGGCTTACTTACCCGTCTTTCCGACCTTGCGACGGATCTGCTCACCCTCGTAGCGAATGCCCTTGCCCTTATAGGGGTCCGGACGACGCAGGCGGCGGATGTTCGCCGAGATCTGGCCGACTTGCTGCTTGTCGATTCCCGACACCGAGAACTTGGTGGGCGACTCGACGGCAAAGGTGATGCCCTCGGGCGCCTCGATCGGCACGGGGTGGCTGTAACCGAGCGCGAACTCGAGGTCGCGGCCCTTGGCCTGCACGCGGTAGCCGACACCGAAGATCTCCATCTTGGTGGTGTAGCCCTGCGTGACGCCGGTGACCAGGTTGGCGACCAGCGAGCGGTTCAGGCCGTGCAGGGCACGGTTGCGGCGCTCGTCGTTGGGGCGGGTCACCACGATGGTGTTGCCCTCCTGGGCCACCTCGATGGGCGAGGTGACGGTGTGGCTCAGTTCGCCCTTGGGACCCTTCACGGTGACCGTGGAGCCGTCCACGGAGACGGTCACACCCGCGGGGATCTCGATGGGGTTCTTACCGATACGCGACATGTGTAGGCCTCCCTTACCAGACGTAAGCGAGGACTTCGCCGCCCACGCCCTGGTTGGCTGCCTGACGGTCGGTGAGCAGGCCCGACGACGTGGAGATGATGGCCACGCCGAGGCCGCCCAGCACCTTGGGCAGGTTGGTGGACTTTGCATACACCCGCAGGCCCGGCTTCGACACGCGACGCAGACCGGCGATGGAGCGCTCACGGGAGGGGCCGTACTTGAGGGAGACGACGAGGTTCTTGCCGACCTCCGCGTCCTCGACGCGGAAATCGGTGATGTAGCCCTCGCGCTTCAGGATCTCGGCGATGTTCACCTTGAGCTTGGACGACGGGAGGGTCACCTCGTCGTGGTACGCCGAATTGGCGTTACGCAGACGTGTCAAGAAGTCTGCGATCGGGTCAGTCATGGTCATGGTTGACCGTCAACCTTTCTCGTAGCGGTTCCCATGCAGCGCCGGTCGGAGGGAAATCCCTCATGACCTGCGGTGGGCCTTCCACGAAGTGGATAGTTGTGTAAGGTTCTCGCCGCCGATGCCCTTGGTTTTTCACCGGCACCGGCGACTATTCACTGTGGCCGTGAACCCCGCGTGTGTACGCATACTTGCGACTGCGGACACACCCAAGGCGCACAGGCAACCGTTCTAGTGTAGAGAATCTGCTGGCCACACCCAAATCGACGACCGCGAACCCTTCGCGGCACGCGGAGTCACTCCGCGCGGTGCGGACGGAACGCCATCACGCAGATACTGGAGCCCTCCGAGAGTTTCGCGCCCGTATCCCCCGGCGCACCGTCGCGGTGGACACGCTCGCCGACCCGACGAGCGTCGTCGAAGCGGTGGCTTGTGGCGGTTCCGAGGTTCGCCATCGGGGGTTCATCGAGCACCGACCGTCTCATCGCGGTAGATCTCGACATCACCTCACACACCTCGTGGAACCGCATGGTGTGGTCGACGGAGCGTCAGGCGATCGGCGACTTCCGGGATCTGTTGTATGCCACCAGCACTGGGTTGACCGGCGATGTCGGCGCACCGGGACACAAGGGTAGTCGAGAGGGTGAGATGACCGCGGCGTCGTGACGCTTCCACCACGGGCAGAGCTACCCTGCTGCGGTGAACTGGGAACTGGTCTCCTGCGGTCTGCGCGGCCACGAAACCTACCGCCCCGACGAAGCGGATCTCGCCGACCACCTCCGCTCGGACACCGCCGTCGGCGATGCGTGGCGGTGTCTGCGATGCGGAGACTTCGTCGTCGGCGACCCGCGCAGCAGCGGACCGGCCGATCACGCGCCGGAGGTCCCCCGCGGTCGCATGCTGCGCGATCTGATCATCATGCGGTTACTGGCAATCGAGCGCCTGATCCGCGGCATCTTCCTGGTGATTGCCGGGTCGTTCGTGATCGAGCTGCGCAACAGCCAGCAGACGCTGCACGAGAAGTTCGACGCCGAGATGCCGCTCCTCAAACCGATCGCCGACCAGATCGGCTGGAACATCGACGACTCGAAGGTCGTGCAATGGATCGAGAAGGCCACAACGCTGTCCACGACGACCATCGTTCTCGTCGGCTGCGCAGTGCTGGCCTACGGACTCAGCCCGCTCGTCGAGGCATACGGGTTGTGGTTCGCCAAACGCTGGGGTGAGTACTTCGCAGTGATCGTCACGAGCATCTTCATCCCCCTCGAGATCTACGAACTCGTCGAGAAAGCAACAGTGTTCAAGGCTCTGCTGCTCGCGATCAACGTGGCCGCGGTCGTGTGGCTGATCTGGAGCAAGAGACTGTTCGGAGTACGCGGCGGCGAGACCGCGTTCCACGCCGAGCACAGCGCCGAGAGCCTCCTCACCGTCGAGCGGGCGGCGGGCTGACCGGAGCCGCACCGCGACACGTGACGGGAGCAGCGCCGCGGCGGCGCTCCGCCACGCAGCTCGCCCGCACACCTGTCGGCTGCGGCGACTATATTCACCTCCGATGACCCACGCCGACAGTGATGTGCCGCCACTGGTCGGCCATGCGATCCGTCCCGGACGGGTCTTTCGCCTCGCCGACGTACACGGTTCGGCGATCGATGAACTCGCCGACGCCGTCGCATCTCAATTGCCGGTGATCCTCGACTACCGCGGCCCCGATGAGCGGACCGCACGGCAGGTCACCGCTGAGATCCTCGACGCGCTCGAATCGACACTCATCACCTTGTTTCCGGCCTGGCTACCCCACAGGTCATCGGGTGATCGAGTCGACGTCGACGAGGCGGAAACCCTCGCGCGCCAACTGTGCGCTCACGTCGGCCTGGCCACTGCGGTCGTCGTACCACTCGCGCGTTCCGGCGCTTCCCACAACTCCACGACGCCGCATGCGGTGCCGGAACAACGCGCAGCGACCCTCGTCGCGTTACTACGCCACTTCTATGGGCGCGGCGAGGTCGTGCTGGCGGTGCGCGCGAGCAGCACGCTCTCCGAGTCCGCTCAGCAGGCGGCCGCGGCGGCCTGTGCGTGGCTTGCCGAACACGGCCGCATCACCGTCTGGCTCACAGCCGACGCACTGCCTGTGGTGCGCCGAATCCCTGTGCTACGCCTCGGCGTCGCCGTCCCGACCGACCCGATCCCGGCCGACCCTCTCCCGACCGACCCGATCCCGACCGACCCGATCCCGATCAACACCGAGCGACCGATCCTGATCGTCTCGCGGCCAACAGGCGCTCCCGCCCCGCACAGTGCTGCCGAGCAGGCACTCGAACACGCGCTGGCGCAGCATGAATGGGCACGCGGCCGGGTGTGGAACCGCTGCCCCTCCGATCTCGCGGCGCTGTCGGGCGTTGCCGTGGTCGACGTCCTGTGGCCGGATGAGCGCGTCGTCGTCGAGGTCGACGGCCCCGACCACCGTCGCGCCGACAAGTACGCGCGCGACCGCAGTCGGGACAACATGCTGCAACGCCACGGCTACCTCGTACTGCGCTATCCCAACGAAACAGTCCTCGACGATCCATTGTCGATCGTGGCAGAACTGCGCGACGTTCTCACTCATCGAAACCCGAATACCGGATCACTGCACCGGACACTCATGAAGGAGTCACCGTGGACCACCCGGAGCTGACACCGAGCCAGAGCGCGGTGCTCTTCGTCCTGATGGCGGAGTCGGCGGAGGTGTCGACGCCGCGCCTGCGCGAGCTGGGCCCCAACCTGGACAAAACCGCGCGACAGCGGTTGATCGACCACGGCCTGATCGAGTCGCGCAAGGGCGACCGCAACGCGTTCTACCACTCGCTCACCGATCGCGGATGGGCCTGGTGCGCAGACGAGTTGCGCTCCGGTCCACCAGCCCGCTCGTTGCCGCCGGTCCGCGCGCTCTACGCCGTACTCAACGCGATCGGACGACATCTCGACGCCGAGGACCTGCGTCTGTACGAGATCTTCGGGCGTTCGCGTCCCGTCATCGAGGGCGCTCCGACAACCCCGCAGACCGACTCGGCCTCCGGCGCGGTCACCCCCCGGATCGTCGCAGCCTACGAGTCATTGGCTGCGCGCCGCGGGGCACTGGTCGACGTCGGCGCGCTGCGTTCGGCACTCCCCGATGTGAGCCGCACCGAATTCGACGCGGCGATTCTCACGTTGCAGGACCGCCCCGGAATCAGCCTGATACCGCAGGACGACCGCGCCCGTTTGCGCGAGGCCGACCGAACCGCAGCCGTTGTGGTGGGCACACAACCGTGCCACCTGTTCGCCATCGAGGAGGCCTGATGGACAACGGAATCCGGCAGGCACTCGAGTCGATTCGTCTCGACTGGGCCGATACCCCCGACGACGTCTGGGGCACGTCGGGGGCTTATCACGTAGCAGGCCTGCACGAGCAGGTCACCGACGAGACGATGCGCAGTTTCGTCGACGCGCAGCGGGCGGAGTCGGCAAGTCCCATCGGCGTGGTGATCCGCGGCGAAGCGGGATCGGGAAAGACGCACCTTCTGGGCCAGATCCGCCAACGTGTGCAGGAACGCGGCGGCTACTTCTTCCTCGTCAAATTGCTGGATGGCAGCGACTTCTGGAAGTCGGTGACGGTCGCAATGCTTGAAAGCCTCAGTCGTCCGGGTCTCGATCATCCCACCCAACTCGCGCAACTCCTCGACCGCCTCGCCCGGGAAGCCGGGGTGACCGAATCTACGCGCGCCGCAGTCGTCGGCGATTCATCGCTGACCGCGTCCGCGCTCGAAGAGTTCGTGGCAGGCGTGTATCGGCATCATCCCCATCGTCGACGCTCACAGCACATCCTGCGCGCGCTGGTACTGACCGCGTCGCAGGATTACGACGCGAGGGATCTCGGTGAGGCCTTCCTTCACCTCGACGTCGACGACGCAGACGATTTGGCCCAGTGGGGTATCCGCAACGCGACACTCGGGTACCAGGAAATGGTGCAGAACATCTCGCGCATCGTCGCATTCGACTCTGCCGCAGTCCTGGCCGTCGACCAGATCGACACACTCATCGAAGCGGGATGGTCAACGGCCGCAGACGAGAACTCCGTGGTCAATCGCGTGGCTCACGGCCTGATGGCGTTGCGCGAGAACATGAGTCGCACGACAACCGTCGTTTCGAGCATCACAGCCGCCTGGGAACACCTGGAGAGCCGCGTGATGCGCTCCGCGGTCGAGCGCTTCCGCACACCGCCGATGCTGCAACGGCCGCCCTCCGCCGACTTCGCGCGTGAACTCCTGGCCAAACGCTTCGCACCAGGCTTCGCGGAGGTCGGGTTCACACCACCCCGACCCTACTGGCCGGTCGACGACGCTGCCCTCGCCGACGCTCAGCGCTACACCCCGCGCGAGATCATGATGGCTGTCGACCGTCAGATCGCGGTGCTGCTGCGCAGTGACACGTTCACACCGATCACGGCCCTCACCGCGCCCGAGGCTGCTGCGCGAGTCGTCCGCGAGACCACGAGTGAGCGGGAGACCACCTCCTCGCTCGCAGGCGATACCAGTTCGACCACACCTGATCTCGCGATGATCGAGAAGCGCTACCGCGAACTGATCGAGCTCGCCGATCCAACCGACGCACTCGACTACACAACAGAGGATGCCGTCGTGCCCGACTTGCTGGCGGCCGGTCTCGGCGCATGGATCGAAGCACTGCCCACCAAGGCCGGGGAATGGCATCACGATCCCAAGCC
Organism: Gordonia sp. NPDC003425; assembly: GCF_053588635.1. Classification (NCBI taxonomy): domain Bacteria; kingdom Bacillati; phylum Actinomycetota; class Actinomycetes; order Mycobacteriales; family Gordoniaceae; genus Gordonia; species Gordonia sp. NPDC003425. Next base: position 476,393 of record NZ_JBSFQI010000001.1, read on the forward strand.
CGGCACAAAAGCCGTGCTGCACGGCCGAATTCGCCATGTCATCGATCCGGCCCGGGAGTTCGACGAGTCGTGGAGCTTCCGCGCTCTCGCCGCCACACACCCGCGCTCGGTGCAGTCACGCCTCACCAATGCGAACAATGCTGCCGGGCTCAGCCTGGGCGAGGTCGAGCGTACCCTCGTGGTGCTCCGACGCCAGCCGTGGCCGACTGGACCCAAAACCGCCCAGTTGGTAGACGAGTTGCGTGCGCGCGGAGGTCGCGTGATCGCGTGGACCGACGACGATATTCGCCGGCTCATGGGACTGGCGCAATTGCGGTCCGAGCGATCACCGCACCTGCACGAGTGGATCGTCGAACGTAACCCGGCAGCCGAGATCGACTTCCTCACCGAGGTTCTCGCACCCGGATTGGACAAGGCGATCACCACCGACACCGAGGCTCCGGAGGTCGAGCACGCGCACGAAGGGGAAGCGCAGAAGGCACAACCCGGCACCCACGCCGCCGACAGTCACACCTCGACCGAATCGATCACCCCCGACGAGCCGAGCCCTCCCACCGAATCACGTACGTCCGGTCCGCAGCGTGCCCTCGACGTGCTACCCATCGGCGTTCGAACCGCGAGCGGTGAACCCGTAGCGGCGCCACTGGAGTCGTTCCGCAAACATGTAGCGATCTTTGCGGGTTCCGGTTCCGGAAAGACCGTTCTCATTCGACGAATCGTCGAAGAGGCCGCTCTGCAGGGGGTTTCGTCGATCGTCCTCGACATCAACAACGACCTCGCGCGGCTTGGCACCCCCTGGCCCGACGGCACCCGCGAGTGGGCCCCTGGCGAACACTCGCTCGCCGACCGCTACTTCGCCGACACCGAGGTGGTGGTGTTCACTCCCGGGCGACGCTCCGGCCGCCCTTTGAGCTTCCGACCGCTACCGGAATTCGCCTCGCTCGAGAGCGATACGGACGAGTTCACCGCCGCCGTCGACTCTGCGGTCGGCGCTCTGCTGCCAAAGGCACGCCCCACCGAACGAGGGGCCCGCGCCACACGCTACGAGGCGGTATTACGCCAGGCAATGGTGTACTTCGGCCGCCGGGGCGGCGGAACCCTGCAGTCCTTCGTCACTTTGCTGTCTGAATTGCCCGACGGAGTCAGCACCCTTGCCGACGCACCTCGACTGGCGATCGACCTTGCCGAGAATCTGAAAGCGTCAATGGCCAACGATCCCCTGCTCGACGAGGACGCGACTCCCGCCGACCCGGGCCTGCTACTCACTCCGTCGTCGGGATATCGCGCGCGTGTCTCCGTCATCAATCTCGCGGGCCTCGGCAGCGAGTCCCGGGTCGCGAATTTCGTCGGGCAACTGCAGATGTCATTGTTCGCATGGATCAAGAAACACCCCGCCGCAGACCGTCCATTGGGCGGCATTCTGGTGATGGACGAGGCACAGAACTATGCACCGTCGCAGGGCGTCACGACCGCGACGCAGAGCACTCTGGCGCTGGCATCTCAGGCACGCAAGTACGGATTGGGACTGATCTTCGCAACCCAGGCGCCGAAGGGAATCCACGGGCGGGTGTCGGGCAATGCGTCGACCCACTTCTTCGGAAAACTGAACCATCCCAATCAGATCGAGGCAGCCAAGGATCTCGCGAACAGCAAGGGGAGCCCGATCCCGGATGTCGGACGATTGTCGACCGGGAGGTTCTACACCGCCGTCGACGGCGGCCGCTTCGTCCAGGTGCAAACCCCACTGTGCCTGAGCTACCACCCTCAGAGCCCACCGACCGAGGACGAGGTTATTGCCATCGCTCGCACACCGCGCGCCTGACGGCGCGCTCACATCATGAGATTCCGGGCGCGGTGCCGCAGGTCGACGACACGCAGGTGTGAAGTCCGCTAATGCCGCACGTCCGTCGTGCATCACGTGCCATCGTGAGACATGGACTCCACCCGACTCCCAGCCCTCGCCGACGAACTCATCGCCACAGCGCGCACCGCACACAGTCGCAGAGCCGGTCACACCCTCCATGGCGATTCGTCACGTCACCTGCGTCAGACAGTGATCGCCCTTGCAGCCGCCGCCGAACTCGCCGAACACGAGAGTCCCGGTGAGGCAACCCTGCAGGTCCTCCGTGGCGACGTCACCCTCACCGCGGGCCCTGACGACTGGCACGGCACGGCGGGTGACCTCGTCACCATTCCCGACGCCCGACACACCCTGAGGGCGAACGACGACTCCGCAGTGCTCCTCACCGTGCTGGCGCACTGACCCGAGCCGTCTCCCTTGGCCCTCCGTCATACTTACCCGTCATACCGATCAAAGACAGTGGCCCCGCTTCCCTGTCGGGAAGCGGGGCCACTCATCGAGAAGCGTTACCGCAGAAGCGGTGTCAGCAGGTGGAAGAGCCCGCCGACTGAGGACGAGGTCGAGGAAATAGCACGTCGCACATTCCGCTGATCTGCTACTCGACTCCATTCACACCCATCGTTCGAGGTATCCATCGGACTTGTCGGACCGGCGTGATCTCATGGTCACACCCGTTCGAACAAAGGAGCGAATCATGTCCGATCACGCATCAGCCATCCGTGGCATTCCGCGCTGGCATCCCAATCCGCTGGTGCAAGACGCACTGCATCGCATCCGCTCATACGGTTGGTCGGTCACCGCCGTCTCCGAGCTCTGCAAATACTGCGCGGATGAAGGCAAAACGCCCGAGGAGATCCCCGATGCCGCGTTCGCCTACACCGCCGGTCTGGTGCTGCACGATCAGCCGGAGCTCCTGGTCTTCGGCCTCGATGCCATCACCGCGAACGGTGTTCTCAACGAGCTCGGAGACACCCTTCACCGATGCGACTGGCGGAGCCTGGTGGCCGCGGACACCGAGATCGCCTTGCGATCACTCGACGTACCGGTGCGCCTCATCGAGGTGATCGACAAGGACGACATGACGATTGCGAATGAGTTGTTCCCCGACGCACCTGCGGTGCAGGTCGTATGGCCCGACGACCACGGCATCTACCCGTGGGACGAGCGGTACGGACTCGATCACGTTCACCAACCGATCAAGGGGCTTCTCCCCGACCCGAATATCCGAACCGTCGGTCCGCGGGTGATCTCACGCAGTTACGGACCCAACCGACAACAACGCCGTCGACGTCGCCCCACTGCCGGGTGACGCAGGCAACGTGTGGCCCCACCCTCCATGTGGACGGCGGGGCCACACATCAAAAGCTGTGATCGCAGAATGCACGTGATCGAAGTGTGCGATGTGCCACGCTGCTAGGCGCTACATAGTAATGTTCCGGTTCGCGGTGGCAAAGGGTCAGCCGCATTCAGCCGAAAGCGCCCCGAGTGATTACTACGCCGGTACACCGACATTTCCGCATCCACCGTCTCGCCACATTCTGTGCGGCAGTCGCGGCAGCCGTGACAATCGGAATCGGGCTCGCGGGCCCGGCAGCCGCGGCCACGCAGCAGCAACTCGCCAACTACATCTCCGACGGGCTCCGCAAACCAGTCGTCGCCGAGACCTTCTTGCTGAACGGGCCGAGCACCTGGTTCACCCCCAAAGGCAACGGGCCCGAGCAGGATTCGTTCCTGCCCGCCTTCGCTTACGGGCTCACCAGTCCCACCGTCGGCCCCCCGGGCGCGAACGACTGGTCGTGCAAGCCGACGCAAGGCAAGAACCCGATCGTCCTTGTTCACGGCACCTGGGAGAACGCCTACAACAACTGGGCGATGATCTCACCCGCGCTCAAACGCGCCGGCTTTTGTGTTTACGCACTGAATTACGGAATCCAGTCCACCGCTGCCGGCGGCGGAGTCGTCGCAATGTTGCCGGGCGCCTACGCCACGGGTGACATCGTGAAATCCGGAACCCAGATCGCCGAATTCGTGGACAAGGTACGCCGATCCACCGGAGCCGCCAAGGTCGACATGGTCGGCCATTCGCAGGGCGGAATCTCGCTGCGACAATACATCCGGTTCGATGGGGCGCCGACAAGGTGGCGCGCGTGGTCACCCTGGGTGCGACCAACAATGGCACCACCTTCGACGGCATAGGAACGCTCGGGCGCACCGTCAACAACCTCGGTATCGACGTCCTCGGTCCCGTCGCGCTGGGCGTGGGGGTGGCGGGCATCCAGCAGGTCTACGACTCGCCGTTCATCAGGAACCTGAACGCCGGCGGCGTGTACGCAATCGGGGATATCAAATACACGATCGTCGCAACCCGTTATGACGAGGTCACCACTCCGTATTACTCGACCTTCTTCCCCGCTGGCACCAAGAACACGCGCAACGTAACGCTGCAGGACGGCTGCACTCAGGACACCTCCGATCACGTGTCGATGGTGTACTCCCCACGCACCACGTCGATCGTGCTCCGTGCCCTGGGCGCCGACGTACCTCTGGTGTGTGCGCCCAATGCGTGGGTGTTCGGCTGAGATCGCCTCCAACGACGAATCGGCCCCGCCTCCCATCACGGTAGGCGGGGCCGAATCGTATGTTGTTGTGTCGCTGGTGGTTTCGACAAGCTCAACCAGCGGTCAGACACTCAACCAGCGGTAGGGCGCTCAACCAGCGGTCGAGCTCATCTCACCGGCGGAAAGTCACCAGCTCGACTTCTGCACACCCGGGAGCTCGCCGGCGTGCGCCATTTCGCGCAGGCACACACGGCACAGACCGAACTTGCGGTAGACCGCGCGCGGACGACCGCAGCGGTTGCACCGGGTGTAGGCCCGCACGGCGAACTTGGGCTTCGCGTTGGCCTTGTTGACCAGAGCCTTCTTTGCCATCTCAGTTGTCCTTCACGGAGTTGTCTTTGAACGGGAAGCCGAGGTGACGCAGCAACGCACGGCCCTCGTCGTCGGTGGTCGCCGAGGTGACGACGGTGATGTCCATACCCCGCGGCCGGTCGATCTTGTCGATGTTGATCTCGTGGAACATCGACTGCTCGTTGAGGCCGAAGGTGTAGTTGCCGTTGCCGTCGAACTGACGATCCGAGAGTCCGCGGAAGTCGCGGATACGGGGCAGCGCGATGGACACGAGCCGGTCGAGGAACTCCCACATGCGGTCGCCGCGCAGCGTGACGCGCGCACCGATCGGCATGCCCTCACGCAGCTTGAACTGAGCGATGGACTTGCGGGCCCGACGGATCTCCGGCTTCTGACCGGTGATCAGGGCGAGGTCGGCGACAGCGCCGTTGATGAGCTTGGCGTCACGGGCGGCATCGCCGACACCCATATTCACCACGACCTTCACCACACCCGGGATCTGCATCACGTTGGCGTAGTCGAATTCGGTGTTCAGCGCGTCCTTGATCTCGGCACGGTAGCGCTGCTTCAGCCGGGGCTGGGTCTTCTCAGTTGTGGTCATGTCAGATGTCCTTCCCGTTCTTGCGGGAAATCCGGACCTTCTTACCGGTCTCCTCATCCACGCGGTAGCCGACGCGGGTGGGGTTGCCGTCGGAGTCCACCACCATCACGTTCGAGACGTGGATGGGGGCCTCCTGGGTCACGATGCCGCCAGAGGATGCGCCACGCTCGTTGGCCGAGGCGGCGGTGTGCTTCTTGATGCGGTTGACGCCCTCGACCAGGACCCGCTGCTCCTTCGGGAAGGCCTGGATGACCTTGCCCTTGGCGCCCTTGTCCTTGCCCGAGATGACGATCACGGTGTCACCCTTGTGCACCTTCATGTCAGATCACCTCCGGTGCCAGCGACACGATCTTCATGAACTTCTTCTCACGCAGCTCGCGGCCCACCGGGCCGAAGATGCGGGTACCGCGGGGGTCGCTCTCACCCTTGAGGATGACGGCGGCGTTCTCGTCGAAACGGATGTAGCTTCCGTCCGGACGGCGGCGCTCCTTGGTGGTGCGCACGACGACCGCCTTGACGACCTCTCCCCGCTTGACGTTGCCGCCGGGGATGGCGTCCTTGACAGTGGCGACGATGACGTCACCAATGCCGGCGTAGCGCCGAGACGAGCCGCCCAGCACGCGGATGCACAAGATTTCCTTGGCTCCGGTGTTGTCGGCGACCCGCAGGCGAGATTCCTGCTGAATCACTCGTTAGTCTCCTTGACCTGGATGTCGTCGACACGGCGAATCCACCGGGGTGGATCACCGCATCTGTGCGCCGGATTTCCGACCCGACGCACACGGTCTGTTGCCGCCGAACACGCGCCTGCCTGGGCTTTTGCATCCGATCGATGATCCGATGCAACAGTCCAGTGGGTTCGCGGGCCGACTCGCGGCGCGTAGCGCACCGCAGGCAACCCCACAAGTGTAGGCGAATCCGCAGGTGGGGGCCAAATCGCGTCCACCTCGACATCACCGCCGGGCCGGGCACGGGGGGTTATGGAGACCCGCGGCCACGTACGCGGCCCGATTCGGTAAACGCGTACGGTACAGCCACCGCGTCTACCGAATCGCACCGCGTCGACGGCTAACGCGCGCGATCACACCCCGCAGTCACCGCGACGTCGTCGACATCGCTGACAATGTAGGTTGTCGATAGCCAATTGCGACGACCCGACGACGGGAGGCCCATGCGCCGACTTCGACTGCTGTGGGTGGCCACTCTCGCCGCGGTGATGGCGTGCCTGGCCGGCACCGCGGGTCCCGCGCTCGCCGCACCCGCCACCTCCCACATCGAGAGCCTCACCGACGACGATCCGCAGCAGGTCACCGCGATGGTCTACTCGGCGGCGATGAGCCGCACCATCCCGGTGACGGTGCTGACCCCCAAGGACCGTCACCGTCGCGCCCCCACGCTGTACCTGCTGAACGGGGCCGGCGGCGGCGAGGACTCGGCCACCTGGGACGCCCGTACCGATTACAAGAAGTTCTTCGCCGACAAGAACGTCTACGTCGTGACCCCGATCGGCGGCGCGTTCTCGTACTACACCGACTGGCAGCGCGACGATCCGGTACTCGGCCGCAACAAATGGCAGACCTTCCTCACCAAGGAGCTGCCGCCGCTGCTCGACGCGCACTTCCCGACCACCGGCAAGAAGGCCGTCGCCGGCATCTCGATGGCGGGCACCACCGTGTTCAACCTCGCGCTGGCGGCACCGGGGCTTTACACGTCGATCGCCTCGTTCAGCGGGTGCGCGCGCACCAGTGATCGGTTGGGCCAGCAGTACATCCGCTTCGTGGTGCAGGACCGTGGCGGGGGCAACATGGTGAACATGTGGGGCCCACTGGACGGACCCGGCTGGCGTGTCAACGACCCCTACCTGAACGCAGAGCGGCTGCGCGGCACCAAGATCTACATGACCTCGGGCACCGGACTACCCGGACCGCACGAGCAACTGAGCGATCCGAGTATCGGCGGCGACGGGCTGGTGCTGGCCAACCAGGCGCTGCTCGGCGGTGTCATCGAGCTGGCCATCGACCAGTGCACCCGCCAGATGGCCACGCGACTGGCGCAGCTCCACATCCCGGCCCACATCAACCTGCGGTCCACCGGCACGCACTCGTGGGGCTACTGGCAGGACGACCTGTATCAGACGTGGCCGCTCCTGGCACGCGACATCGGCGCCTGAGATCGGGGTCGGGATCGGCCGGCGGGCGGCCGATCCTTCACCTCACCAGCGGTCGAGTGTGGTGTGTCCGTCTTGCAGCGCGCGCACGAACAAGTGGGTCTTGGTGGGCGCCGGGCGGCCGACCGCGGTGTACTTCACCCGAATCCTCGCCAGGTGGGTACTCACCGTCGAGGAGGAGATGAAGAGGGCTTCGGCAGCCTCTTCCTTGGAATCGGCGGCGAGCCACGCGAGCAGCACCTCCACCTCGCGATCGGAAAGATCGGGTCGGCGCACCGGCGGTGCAGCCGGTGCGGCGGGCCGATAATCCGCGATACGGGTGACCTGCGCCGCGCCTTGCTTCACGGGGGCCCACCGCCTCGACTGGCCGGACTCCGATCCCCCTCCGAGCGGTGCTCGATAGGGAGATCCGGGAACTACGCTCACGAGCAACGTCCTCACTGACTCAACAGACAACAACAGAGATCCCCGACTCTGAGAAGATGGTATGAAGTCGCTGTTCAGGACGGTAGACCCAGAAATGGGGTCTTGGTTGCAGTTGCAAGTTTTGTCTAATTCACGGCGTTGACGCAGGTGAGGCTCACCGTGACACGCGCGACCCTCGTGCCGATCACTGGCCGCGCTGCGCATCCTCACGCCGGGGCACCGGCAGCCAACCGTCCTCGATGGCCCGCTTGTAGAGATCGACCTTGGTGCGCGTGGGTCGTCCCGCCTCCGCATACTTCTGCCGGATGCGTTTGAGGTATTCGTTCACGGTCTCGGCGCTCACTCCCAGCGCCGCGCTCACGCCGGCCGACGTCTCGCCGGACGCATAGAGCGCCAGCACCTTCTGTAACTGTGGGCTCAGATCCACCCCGGCGATGTCGGGGTCGCCGTCGATTGCCGCCGCCCATTCGGTGGTCGGTATCGCCCGGCCGGCCCCGGCGGCCCGGATGGCGTCGATGATCTCCGCCTCCGACGCAGACTTGAGCACCATGCCCAACGCGCCCGCACGCGCGGCCGACCTCATCAGAGGCGGATGCTCCCCCGACGTATAGACGACGACGCGCGCGTTGTGTTCGGCCAGGCGCAGCACGTTCTCGCGCGGGGTGGTTCCGTCGGCGAGGCGCAGATCGAGAAGGACCACATCGAGATCGGACGTGATCGCGAGCAACTCGTCGACCGTCGGAGCCGTCGCGGCGAGCACGAGGTCGGCCTCGTGTTCGAGGATCGCCTCGATACCCCAGATGGGTGACCGGTGGTCGTCGACCATCCCCACGCGCACCGTTTCGGCTCGGTCACCATTCATCGACGAGGTCGCCTCCCACCCGATCGTTCCGGGATTCAGTACACCGCACCGAGAGCGATCGCACAGAACTGCAACGTGTTACATTTTGCGTCATGCGTCATTCCCGGAGGCAACAGTGACGACCGGCTCGACGCACGACGTCCTGGGCACCACCGTGGCCATGCCCGTCGAGATCCGCGACGCGCGATGCTTTGCCGCCGCATTCACCGCCGACGCCGCCGCCTTGCAGCGGGCCATGAACGATCCGGAGCATCCGGATGTTCTACGGCCACTGCAGATCCGCCCGGGTCGCGGCCTGTGCATGCTGGTGTTCGTCGACTACGTGGACGGCGACCTCGGACCGTACAACGAGTTCGGTGTGTGCCTTCTCGTGGACGATCCGGCCCACCGGTCGAGCCCGCTCGGCGCACTGGCGTCGCTGGCCCGCGGCGATGCGCATGCGATGGTGCAGCGACTACCCGTCGACGGCGAGTTCACGTGCGCCGCCGGTCGCGGAATCTGGGGCTTCCCGAAGTTCATGGCCCAGTTCGAGGCCGATCACGACGGACCGCACAAGCATGCGAGGGTGTCCGAGGACGGCGAGTTGATCGCCGATCTACGCCTGGGCCGCGGAGTTGCCGTCCCGGTGCCCTCGGCCGGCACCGAACTCACCGCGTACGCGCGCATGGACGGCACGCTGCGTTCGATCCCGTGGCGACTGGGGTCGCTCACCGGCGTACGCGCCAGACCCGCGGGTGCGACCCTGCGTCTCGGCGACCATCCCATCGCCGACGAACTGCGCTCGCTGCGCCTGAGCCGACACGCGCTGATGACGATGTCGGTGGCGCATCTGGAGATGACCTTCGCCGACGCCACGGTCGTACCGGACTGACCCTCGTCCGGGCGGACCCTCGTCCGGGCTGCGCCAGTCCGGCGGCCCGTAGACTTGCCGCACGAGTTCCATGTGCCGAAAGTGAGCGCTATGAGCAACCTCGAGGTCCACCCGTCGGAGGTCGAGTGCCACACCGTCACCGAGGACGCCGACCCCGATCGTGACGGGTCGATCCGCGTCGACATCCTGACCGCCCGCGACGTCCCGCTGGGCGGGCCGCGGGCGATGACCGTGCACCGCACCCTGCCGCAGCGATCGCGATCGCTGATCGGGGCATGGTGTTTCGTCGACCACTACGGTCCCGACGACGTCTCCCGCACGGGTGGCATGGATGTGCCTCCGCATCCGCATACCGGATTACAAACCGTGAGTTGGCTGTTCACCGGCGAGATCGAGCACCGCGACACCTTGGGCAATGTGGCCATGGTGCGCCCGGGCGAGCTCAATCTGATGACCGCGGGCCGCGGCATCGCCCATACCGAGGTCTCCACGGCCGACACCACGGTGCTGCACGGAGTGCAGTTGTGGGTGGCGCTGCCCGCCGACGCCGCCGACACCGCCCGCGACTTCGTCCACTACGTCCCACCGGAGATCACCGTCGGCGCGGTGCGGGCCCGGGTGTTCCTGGGTGCACTGCTCGGCGATGTGTCGCCGGTGCACACCTTCAGCCCACTGCTGGGTGCCGAATTGCTGCTGCCGCCGGGCGCCGAGATCGAGATCGCGGTGAATCCGTCGTACGAACACGGCGTCCTGGTCGATCAGGGCGTGGTGGAGGTGCGTAATTCCGCAGGCAGCGCGATCTCTCGTACCGAGATGGGATATGTCGGCGTCGGAGCGCGAAACCTGGTGCTGGTCAACGTTTCCGACGACATCGCCCGCGTGGTCCTGTTGGGCGGGGAACCGCTGCGCGAGAACATCATCATGTGGTGGAACTTCGTCGGCCGCAGCCATGACGACATCGTCGAGTTCCGCCGGGAGTGGATGGCGCACAGCGAGAGATTCGGTCAGGTGCAGGGCTACGAGGGCGACGTGCAGCATCTGCCCGCCCCCATACTGCCCGGAACACGACTGCGTGCCCGGGAGAACACTCCCGGGCACGCATGAGTCCATCGAGAAGCAGTGATCGGTATGGCTTTTGCGTCGGATTCCGACGCAAAAGCCATACGGACCGGTGTGGCGATCAGGCCCCGCCGAGCAACCGGGCGAAGTTGGCGATTCCATCGGCTTCTTGCCGGTCCGCCGGACGCGATGACGAGACCGGGTCAGAGGACGTACTGGCGCCGGCATGTGGCGGAGTCAGCGCGACGAGCTGGGCGGCCGCACGTGTGATGCGGTCGGCCAAAGGCACGGTATCGGTGGAGCCGCCGGCCCAGTCCTCGGCCGCGGCGTACACGCCGGTCGGGACCACCACGGTCCGTAGATACGCGAACAACGGCCGCAGCGCGTGGTCGAGCACCATCGAGTGTCGCGGGCTGCCGCCGGTGGCGGCGATCAGCACCGGCTTGTCACGCATGGCATCGACGTCGACGAGGTCGAAGAACGACTTGAACAGCCCCGCGTAGGAGGCGTTGAACACCGGCGTGGCCGCGATCAGCGCGTCGGCCCGCTCGACGTGCCGGATCGCGTCGGCGACGGCGCCGCTGGGAAAACCGCCGGCCAGCGACCGTCCGATATCCACTGCGAGATCGCGCAGGTCGATCACCTCGACGTCGACGCGATCTCCGCGGGAGGTTGCCATTCCGGTCGCGGCCTCGACAAGCCGGTCGACCAGCATCCGGGTCGACGACGGATCGCTCAGGCTGGCGTTGACGGCGACCAATCGCGTGGTGTTGCTCATGCGTTGACCTCCTCGGTGGTGTCGGCGGCGGTGCGGGCGGCGACCAGCGACGCGTGGGTGGGTGCGTCGGGCACGTCGGCCGGACGTCCCTGCGCGAATCCCTTCCGCAGTTCGGGGAGCACCTCGCCGAGTTCGTCGAGCTGCTCGAGCACCGTCTTCAGCGGCAGTCCGGCGTGGTCGACGAGGAACAGCTGCCGCTGATAGTCGCCGAAGGACTCCCGGAACGACAGCGTGCGGTCGATGAACTCCTGCGGACTACCCACGGTCAGCGGGGTCTCACGGGTGAAGTCCTCCAACGACGGCCCGTGACCGTACACCGGCGCGTTGTCGAAGTACGGACGGAACTCGTTGACGGCGTCCTGCGAGTTCTTGCGGATGAAGAACTGACCGCCGAGCCCGACGATCGCCTGATGCGCCTGCCCGTGGCCGTAGTGCTCGTAGCGTTCCCGATAGAAGGAGATCAGGCGCTCGAAATGCTCCTTGGGCCAGAAGATGTTGTTGGCGAAGAAGCCGTCACCGTAGTAGGCGGCCTGTTCGGCGATCTCCGGGCTGCGGATCGACCCGTGCCACACGAACGGTGCCACGTCGTCCAGCGGCCGCGGGGTGGAGGTGAACGAGGTCAGCGGAGTGCGAAACTTGCCCTCCCAGTTCACCACGTCCTCGGTCCACAACCGGTGCAGCAGGTGATAGTTCTCGATGGCCAGCGGGATGCCCTGCCGGATGTCCTTGCCGAACCACGGATAGACCGGCCCGGTGTTGCCGCGGCCCAGCATGAGGTCGACGCGGCCGTCGGTGAGGTGCTGCAGCATCGCGAAATCCTCGGCGATCTTCACCGGATCGTTGGTGGTGATCAGCGTGGTCGCGGTGGACAGTTGCAGCGTCGACGTCTGCGCGCCGATGTAGGCCAGCGTCGTCGTGGGTGACGACGAGAAGAACGGCGGGTTGTGATGCTCACCGATGGCGAAGACGTCGAGACCGATGTCCTCGGCCTTCTTCGCGATCGTCACCATCGCCTTGATGCGCTCGTGCTCGGTCTGCGCGACACCGGTGGTGGGGTCCGGGGTGATGTCGCTGACGGAGAAGAGTCCGAATTGCATGTCGTGCCTCCTGGTGGACGTTCGGTTCGGAGTGTCATTCATCCTAACCGGACTATAGTCCGCTTAATTCCCGACCGTCGGCCGCGGCAAGTTGGCCGACCGCCGGGGCCGCCCGACCCGCGTGGGGTTAGTGTGTGCTTACTAAACCCTCGGGAGGAGTAGCAATGAAGCTTCGCACATCGGTCGTTGCGGCCCTGATGGCCGGCGCGACCGTCATCGCCGTGGCGGGATGCTCGGACAGCGACACGGTCAGTGACGCCACCAGCAAGGCATCCACCGCGATCGCATCCAAGGCCAGCGAGGCCGCGGCGGCCGTCGCGGGTCTCACCAATTCCGACGCGCAGGAGATCCTCCGCAAGGCCGTGGACCCGAACACCTCGGCCACCGACCTCGAGACCGTTGTCGACACCACCAATCCCGCCACCAAGGCGGCCATCATCGCCTACGCGAAGGGCTCGTCGATGGGCGGTTACACGCCTGATGTGTACACGGTGACGTCGGTCAAGAAGACCGGGGACAACACCGCCGACGCCACCGTGGAGGTCAAGAGCCCGCACACGCCGCAGCCGGTGGACATCACTCTGGGTTACGTGAAGGTCGACGACACGTGGAAGCTCTCCGGCGATGCCGTCACCCAGCTCTCCTCGATGATGGGTCAGCACGGCGGCTGAGCCTGCCTTATCGACACACCACGCGCCGCACCGGAAGACATTCCGGTGCGGCGCGTTCGCGTTCACCTCGGTCGTGTCCACAACCCGCCGGTAACATGAGTTCTGAGGTTGAGGAGGCCCCGATGCGAACCGATCACCCGACGCACCCCATCGCTGCACCGGTGACCGATCGCCACGTGCGCTGGCCCGCCTCGAACACCCTCGACCCGTTTCCGGTCGCGGATGAGTCCGCAGTGACGCCACCCGCACCCTCGGTTGCGGCACCGGCGGCCGTTTCCGCAGCAGCGCCCGCGCCCTGGGCGGCCCGCGCCCGCGAGGATGCCCCACTTCCCGAAGTGGGCGACTACTGGGATCTCGACGCCCCGATCGCCTACACGCCGCCCGCGCCGACACGAGTGGTGTCGCGCACCGTTTCGGTGCTACCGCCACGCCGGACGGCTCCGGCGAGCGCAGTCGCACTCATTCTGGCGCTCACGTCGGTGCCGCTGATCCTGATGGCCGGTGTCGGCGGAGTACTCGGGCTACTGTCGATCGCGCTCGGCGCCGTGGGGATACGGCAAGCCCGTCGCGATCCGGTGCGTTACCACGGGAACGGCCGGGCGGTGGTGGCCATCGTGCTGGGCACGATGAGCATGATGATCGGATTGCCGATCCTGATGGTGGTGTTGCTGGTCCTCGGCGCGTAGGCCGTCAAGCGTGTGGTGCGTCAGCCCGCCACACGCAGTGTGCCGCCACTGGACGGTAGGTTCCGGCCCAGCCACGCGAGCACCTGGTCGACCATTTGCCCCTGCTTCGCCGGATCGCTGATCTCGGCCAATGCGGGCAGCCGCTGGATCAGCGCGGCGTAGATCGCGGCTTCCGGCGCCATGCCGTGACGGTCCATCACGCTCTCGTACGACACCAGACTCTCGGCGAGTTGACCGTAGGTCGCCGCCTGGTCCCCCAGGCGCACAGCAGTCATCCACGGCGTCGCCTCCGCACGCCGCATCACGTCATTGCGCAATTCCGCCATCATCAGAGTCCGCCCACCCCACGTGTCGACGTCTGCAACCTCAGCCATATCGTCTCCCGATCGTCGGCCTCAGCACTTCCACTCAGGATGCACCCGCGTGGTTAGTTCGGCCGACGAAGCATCAGCACATGTGATCAAAGCCACATGAATTCGTGTTCTTTGTAAAGCCAATGGTACGGACGAGTTCAGAAGTGGCCAATGTTGCTGATGTTACTGGTGTTAAAGCGTTACTCGGGTGTCACAGGACGGCGACCAGCCGGCAACCGAGCGACACCCTCGCACACACCTCCGATCAGGAGGCGTCACCGGCCCGGTCGGCCTCCATCGCCTCGATGAGGCTCTTCGGCCGCAGATCGGTCCAGTTCTGTTCGACGTATTCGAGGCACGCCGCTCGGCTGTCCTCCCCGAACACCTTCGTCCACCCGTCGGGGATGTCGGCGAAGGTGGGCCACAGCGAGTGCTGATTCTCGTCGTTCACCAGCACGAAGAAGCGGCCGTTCTCGTCATCAAAGGGGTTGGTCATTCTCGTTTCCTTATCTCTCGTCCTTGACGTCCATGGTGGTGCCCATGGACGACGTCATAGTGGCCGTCGCGATCGTGGTTTCTGACAGTCGCTGCGCCAGAACCGGTCCGATCACAGCGAGTGCCTCGGCATTGGCCATGCCGAGATGGTCGGCGTCGACGTCGACGTTGACCACGCCCCCGCCCACGTGCGGTTCCCATGCCCGCGCGACCGCCGATGGGTCCTCCTTGTCACGGGTGGCGGTGAACACGAGCAGCGAGCCGTCGAACGGATCGGGGCGGAACCGCTCCACCAGTTCCTCACCGCCGGCGAAACTGTCCATCACCCATTGCACCTGGTCGTCACGCAGGAGTCCCATCGAAGCGATCCGGTCCCGAACGATCGCGGCCACCTCGTCGGCGGAGTTCGCGTGCACATCGTCGCCCAGATCGAACAGATCCCGCCACCCGCCGAGGAAGTCGGCGACGAGTTCACCGCCGGGCCGCACCCGGGCTACCTCTTCCTGCTCCGGCGTTGCGCCCTGTTCCGGGTTGCCGGGAGGCACCGGCGAGGAATCCATCACCGCGAGGAAGGCAACCTCCTCGCCGTCGGCGCGCAGTCGGGTGGCGACGGCGTAGGCGATGTATCCGCCGAGAGACCACCCGAGGAGGTGATACGGGCCGTGCGGTTGCACGCGGCGGATCTCGGCGAGGTAGCGCTGCGCCATCTCCTCGACCGATGTGGCCGACGGTTCGCCGGACACCGCATGCGGGTCCTGCAGCCCGTACACGGGCCGGTCGTCGAGGTAGGGCACGAATCCGCCGTAGAACCAGGCCAGCCCCCCGGCGGGGTGAACACAGAACAACGGGGGCCGCGTGCCGCGCGCGTTGAGCGCGATGAGCACCTCACCGGGTCCCGACGCCGCGCCCTCGATGCGGGCGGCGAGCCCGCGCGGGGTGGGTTCGTTGAACAGCCACCCGAGCTCGAGGTTCTCGCCGTGCTGTTCGCGCAGCGCACCGAGTGCCCGTGTCGCCGACAACGAGTCGCCGCCGAGATCGAAGAAGCTGTCGGTGGCGCCCACCCGGTCGAGGCCGAGGACCTCACCGAACACCGCGGCCACGGAGGCCTCGACGGGGCCGTCGGGCTCCACATGCGTGCCGGCGGCCAGCTGCGGTTCGGGAAGGGCCCGCTTGTCGAGTTTGCCGACCGGGGTGAGTGGCAGTGCGTCGAGCACGGTGATGCTCGCCGGGACCATGTGCGCCGGCAGCCGCTGCCCAAGGAACCGGCGCAGCTCGGCGACGTCCACGTGGCCCGCCGAGGCGTCGGGAACCACGTACCCGGCCAGGGCGGTCGCGACGGCGCCACCGATCCCGACGACCACCGCCGACTCCACCGCGGGATGGGCGGCAAGGGCCGTCTCGATCTCGCCGAGTTCGATCCGCAAGCCGCGCAACTTCACCTGATCGTCGCTGCGTCCGGCGTATTCGAGGACGAGTGCGCCGTCGCGGTTGCGCTGCCAGCGCACCACGTCACCGGTGCGGTACATGCGCTCGCCCGGTGCGCCGTCGGGGTGCGCCACGAAGCGTTCGGCGGTCAGCCCCGGCCGTGCCAGGTATCCGCGGGAGAGCGGGAGTCCGGTGATGTAGAGCTCGCCCGGCACGCCCTCGGGGACGGGATGCAGCCGCGCGTCGAGGACCTCGATTCCCGCGCCCCGGATGGGTCCGCCCATCACCACGCGGTCTCCCGGTCGCGACGGACGGTCGAAGGTGACACTGATCGTGGTCTCGGTGGGGCCGTAGATGTTGTGCAGGCTCACCCGCGGCGACCACGCATCGACGACCGTCGGCGGCACCGCCTCACCGCCCACCGCGACGCCCGTCAGATCCGGCAGCGCCGAGGGGTCCAGCGTCGACAGCACCGTCGGGGTCAGGAATGTGTGGGTGACCCGTCGATCCCGCATGAACTGCTCGAGCCGGCCGCCGCCCACGGCATCGGCCGGACGGTAGGCGATCTCACCGCCGAACGCCGTCGCGAGCAGGTATTCCAGCACCGACGCGTCGAAGCTGGGTGAGGCGAAACCGAGCACCACCGGCCGCGGAACCGCGGGGAAGGTCGACGACTCCACGTCGGCGTAGTTGGCCAGTCCGGCGTGCGTGACGCTCACGCCCTTGGGTCTTCCGGTCGATCCGGACGTGTAGATCACGTACGCGACGTTGTCGGTGCGCACCGGGGCACGCAGGTGCCCGGATGTCACCGGCTCCTGCGGGTACGCCGACACCTCGGCCGTCACCGCCGGATCGTCGAGATCGACCCACTCCAGTCCGGGCTGTACGGGCATGGTGCGCGAATGGGTCAGACCCAGCACGGCGCCGGAGTCCTCGACCATGGTCGCCACCCGCTCGGCCGGGTAGTCGGGGTCGATCGGCACATAACCCGCACCCGTCTTGGCGACGGCCCAGATGGCGGTGAGCAGATCCGCCGAGCGGCCGATCGCCAGGGCGACAAGTGTTTCGGTCCCGGCGCCTCGCGAGATCAGCCAGCGCGCAAGTCGATTGGAGTCGGCGTCGAGTTGCGCGTAGGTCAGCGTCGCGCCCGACGCGTCGCTCACCGCGACGCGCTCACCGTGGGCGGTCGCGGCGTCGGCGAAGATCTCGGCGAGTAGCCGCGGCGGCGTTCCGGGCCCGCCGTCGACGGGGGTCAGCTCGGCCGAATGCGCCGCATCGACCAGGCCGATGTCGGCGGTGAGCCGGGTCGGGTCGGCGGCCATTTCCCGCAGGATCTCGACGAGGGCACGGCCGAACACCTCGACCTGGCCGTCGTCGAATGCGGCGGGAAGATACTTGAGTGTCAACGAGATCCGGCCGCCCGGCATCGGCGCGGTGGCGATGTTGAGCGGATAGTGCGTGGCATCGGTGCCGTCGAAATCGAGGATCTGCAACCCGCCGTTCTGGCCGGTGTCCGCGGCCGCCAGCGAGTCGCTGTCCACCGGATAGGACTCGTGCACCGTCAGCGTGTCGAACAGTTGCCCGACACCCGCCAGCGCGATCAGTTCGGTCAACCCGACGTGCTGATGGTCGAGCACCGCCACCTTCGCCGCCTGCAACCGGGCCAGCACCTGTGACACGGAGGCGTCGGGATCCACGTCGACCACTGCGGGAACCGTGTTGATGAACAGACCGACCATCGACTCCGCACCCGGCAGGTCGGCCGGGCGGCCCGATGTGGTCTCGCCGAAGGTGACCACCTGGCTACCGGTCAGCCGTGACAGCAGCACCGCCCAGGCCAGTTGCAGCACCGTGGCCACCGTCGCGCCCTCGGCTCGCGCGAGGCGTTCGATACCGCTCACCGTCTCGGTGTCGAGCACCGTCCGCTGATCGCGGGGCAGCACCTCGGCCACTGCCGAGGTTCCCGGTGAGACAAGCGTCGGCCCCTGCACCGGCGCGAGGACCTCGCGCCAGGCGGCGCGCGCGGCGTCGGGATCAGCGGCTGCGATCCGTCGTGCATGGTCGCCGAAATCGCTTCCGGCACCGGCTGTCCCGACAGTGCCGGTGTATGTCGATCCGGTCGCGTAGAGCGCGAGGAGATCGGCGAGAACCAACGGGCCCGACCATCCGTCGATGAGGATGTGGTGATTGGTGACGATCAGGTGAGCGGTGCCCCCCGACGCCGGATCACCGTGGCGGACGAGCACGAATCGCATCAGCGGCGCGGACTCGAGGTGGAAACCGCGGCGCCGCTGCGAGTCGGCGATCTCGGCCACCACGGCCTCGGCGTCGGCATCGGATGCGACGTCGACGACCTCCCAGGGCACCTCGACCGTCTCGGGGACCACGGTGACCACGGCACCCCCCGGACAGCGCACGAACGCCGACCGGAGCGCGCGGTGATGGCCGAACAGCGATTCGGCGGCCCGGTGCAGACGATCGGCGTCGATCGTCCCGCCGAGGTGGAGCACCGCCTGCACCACGTAGACATCGACGGCGTCGGCCGCCAGTTCCGACTGCACGTAGAGGCCACTTTGCAGTGGCGTCATCGGCCAGATGTCGGCGCCGGGGAACCGCGCGGCGAGAGTGTCGAGATCGTCCTGACCGATCGCCGCACCGGGGACGTCGGAGGGCGAGAGGCCCGGACCGCCGGGACGGCTCGCCGCGGACGCGACGGCCGCCAGTTCGGCCGACCACCGCGCGCCCAGGTCATCGATGTCGGCGACGGTGAACGCGCCGGCCGGGAAGAGCAGATCGGCGGAGAGCTCACGACCGCCGGGTGTGGTCGCGGTTCCCACGTTGACGGTCAGCGTGCTCATCGCCACCATCCGTCCCGACACCGACGCCGGGAGCATCGGCGCAGCCGGGTCGGCGGCCAGCGGCAGTGCCGGGCCGTTGTCGCCACCCCGGGTACCGGCGCCCAGATAGTTGAATCCGATTGCGGGCAAAGGGCATTCGGCGATGTGCTGGTCGTACTGTCGCAGCAGGCCGTAGCCCAGGCCGTGGTCGGGTTGACCCACCCGCTCTTCCTTGGCGGACTTGACCGCGTGCACGATGTCGGCCCCCGGATCCACCAGCGCCGGGGTGATGGAGGTGAACCAGCCCACCGTGCGCGACAGGTCCGCCGAGTACGGGGCGTCGCCGGCGGCGAGGGTGTCCTCATGGCGTCCGTGGCCCTCGACGAGCACCGACATCGGGGCGTCGTCGACGATGCCGCGCGCCTGCTGCCACGAACGCACGGCGCGTGCCAGCGCACCGAGCAGCGCGTCGTTGACGTGTCCGCCGAACGCCTCGGGAACCGTGGTGAGCAGCGCCTCGGTGGTCTGCGCGGGCACGCGCATGGTCACCGTGGACAGGGTGGCGAAGCGGTCACGGTCACGGTCGAAGGTGACGCCCAGGTCGGTCGGAGACCGGTCGACGCGCGCCAGCCAGTGCGCCACCTCGTCGGCGCGGGCGGGCGTGCGATCGGTGAGCGCCGTCTGCCACGCCCGTGCCGAGGTGACCTCGGGACGCAGGGCCGCAACGGTTCCCGTGCTCATCGCCGCCCACGCGGTGATCAGATCCTCGATGATGATCGGCCATGACACCGCGTCCACGCCGAGGTGATGGACGGCGAGCACCACCCGCGCGCCGTCGATGCCCGCGACGTACACCGCCGACACCAGTACACCGTCGGCCGGCGACAGCCGGCCCAGCGCGTCGGCGTGTGCGTCGCGCACGGCGTCGGTGAACGCCGGGTCGCCGACCATGGCGTCGACGGATCGATCGGTGACCGCCGCCCGGGCGCCGGTGCCGGCGTCCGCGATCCAGGCGCCGTCGACCAGCGCCAGGCGCGCCGAGAGCATCGGGTGCGCGGCCACCACCGGGTCGAGGATGCCGCGCAGCGCCGCGGTGTCGAAACCCTCGGGTGCGATGAGCGTCATCGCCTGGGAGAAGTCCGCGAAATCGGCCGGCGTGTCGGAGAGTTCGATCATCCACGCGGCCACCGGCGAGAGCGGGAGACCGCCGCGGGCACCACCCTCGGGTTCGGGCAGCATCGGCAGCCGGTCGTGACCGCCCGCGGCCGCCGCCGCCAGCCCGCGCACCGACTTGTGCTCGAAGATGTCGCGCGGCGAGATCGGCAGCCCGGCGGCGCGCGCCGACGACGACAGGGTGATCGCCAGGATCGAGTCGCCGCCGAGAGCGAAGAACGAGTCGGTCATCGCGACCCGCTCGAGCCCGAGCACGCCGGCCACCAGTCGGGCCAGGGTGGCCTCGGCGGGTGACGCCGGCACCGCGTCGTCGCCGTCGACGGCGTCGAACGTGGGCTGCGGCAGCGCCGCGCGATCGAGTTTGCCGTTGGCGGTCAGCGGCAGCCGGTCGATCGGCACGATCACACCCGGCACCATGTACGACGGCACCGCCCGCGCGACGGTGTCGCGGATCGCGTCGACGTCGACTGCATCGGGCCGGTCGGCGGCCACGTAGCCGACGAGTTGCTCGCCGCGACCGGGGATGTCGATCACCGATGCGGCGGCCGCGTTGACGTGCGGTGCGGCGGCCAGCGCCGCCTCGACCTCGCCGTATTCGATGCGGAAGCCATGCAGTTGCACCTGCGCGTCCCCACGCCCCAGGTACTCGATGTCGTCGCCGACCCGACGCGCCAGATCACCGGTCCGGTACATGCGGGTGCCGCCGCCGTCGAACGGGTTGGCAACGAACCGGGTGGTGGTGAGTTCGGGCCGACCGAGGTAGCCCTGGGCCAGTTGTCCACCGGTGACGTAGATTTCGCCGACGACGCCGGGCGGGACGGGATGCAGGCGCGTATCGAGGATGTGGATGCCCAACGACCGCAATGGCCGCCCGATCAGGGATGCATCGGCGCCGGTGACCGATGTGCGGTCGATCGGGCGGAAACTCACGTGCACGGTGGTCTCGGTGATGCCGTACATGTTGACCAGTTGCGTGGTGTCGGAGGGGTTCTCGGCGAACCACCGGCTCACCTGATCGAAGGCGAGGGCCTCACCGCCGAACACGATGTAGCGCAACGCGAGGTCGGCGCCGACACGACGACGTGCGTCGATGAGCTGATAGAACGCCGACGGCGTCTGGCTGAGTACCGTCACCTGTTCGCGCTCCAGGAGCCCGACGAAGGCATCCGGGTCGCGGGCGACGTCGCGGTCGACGATCACCAGCCGCGCACCCGACGCGAACGGCCCCCACAGCTCCCAGACCGAGAAGTCGAACGCGTACGAGTGGAACATCGTCCACACATCGGTGGGTGTGAACTCGAAATCGTCTGCCGCGGTGTCGATCAGCGTGACCACGTCACGGTGAGTGACCCGCACGCCCTTGGGCCTTCCGGTGGAGCCGGAGGTGTAGATGACGTAGGCGCCGGAGTCGGGCCGGATCGCGACCGTCGGCGGCGCCGATCCGGCGCCCTCGGCGGCCAGGTCGTCGACGGCGGTGGCGGTGACGCCATCGGGCAGTGCGGTGAAGAGGTCGTGTCCCGCGGTGGCCGCATCGGTGATGATCAGGTCGACCGACGCGTCGGACACGATGAATGCCAGGCGCTGCAGCGGATTGGTGGTGTCCAGGGGCAGGTAGCCGGCACCCGTTTTGAGCACACCCAGGATGGCGGCCGCGAGGTCGACGGTGCGCGCGGTGGCGATCCCGACGAGGTCCCCGGGGACCACACCGCGGCCGATCAACGCGCTGGCCACCGCATCCGAACGGGCGTCGAGGTCGCCGTAGCCCAGCGACGCAGCGCCTGCGGTCACCGCGATCCGTTCCCGGTGTGCGCGGACCGTCGCCGCGAACAGGTCCACCAGACTGCGGTCACTGCGCGCAGTGTCGACCACAGGTGCGGGCAGCGCGGCCAGCGCCGCGGTCTCCCGCTCGGACAGCAGCGCGATGTCGCCCACCGTCACCGCCGGATCCGCACCGCACGCGTCAAGAACCTTGAGCAGGCGGTCGGCCATACCGGCGACGGTCGACTCGTCGAACAGGTCTGTGGCGTAGACGATCTGGGCGGTCCACGGCTCGCCCTGCGCGCCGGTGGCGATCCCGAACGCGAGGTCGACCTTGGCCGGGGTCTGCTGCGGGGCGATCGGCGCGACCCGCAACCCGGCAACGGTGGTGGTGTCGGTTCCGGCCGCGAACTCCGGCAGCATCCCCTGGTGGAATGTCAACAACACTTGGGTCAGTGGCGAGAATGCCTCCGACCGCACCGGATCCAGGTGATCGATGACCGCCTCGAACGGCACGTCGGCGTGCGCGAACGCGTCGAGGTCGGTGACCCGCACGGCGTCGAGCAGATCGGCGAACGACGTTCCCGGATTCACCTGGCTGCGCAGCACCAGGGTGTTGACGAACATACCCACCAGCGGATCGAGCTCGCGCCGCCCGCGGCCGGCGATCGGGGTTCCCACGGTGATGTCGGTGGTGCCCGACAGCCGGGCCAGCACCACCGCGAGCGCGGCATGCACCACCATGAACGGGGTGGCGCCGAGTTCTGCCGCCACGTGCGACACACGGTCCGCCACCGGCGCCGGAATCTGGAAGGGCACCTGCGCACCACGCTCGGACGCCACCACAGGGCGCGGGCGGTCGGTGGGCAGTTCCAGCACGTCCGGCACGCCCGACAGCTGCGCCGACCAGTACGAGAGCTGTTGCGCCACCACCGAATCGGGATCATCGGGGCGGCCGAGCTCGGCGTGCTGCCACAACGCGACGTCGGCGAACTGCACCGGCAACGGCGCGAACTGCGGGGAGGTGCCGGCTGCGCGCGCGGCGTAGGCGGCGATCATGTCGGTGACCAGCGGTCCCATGGATTCGCCGTCGGCGGCGATGTGGTGGACGACGAGGGCGAAGACGACGTCGTGCTCGCCGCCGCGCCACAGCCGGGCGCGGACCGGCGGGCGGGCGGTGACGTCGAATCCCTGGGTGAGCGCCGCAGCGAGGTCGTCCTCCGAATCGATGACGGCCCAGTCGAGTTCGCCCCAATCGAGTTCTTCATGGACGGCATCGGCAGTGGCGATCTCCTGCACCGGGGTGCCGTCGACGGCCGGATAGCGGGTCCGCAACACCTCGTGGCGCACCACCACATCGGCCACGGCCTCCCGCAGCGCGGCGACGTCGAGGTCACCGGTCAGCCGCAGCAGCACCGGCACGTTGTAGGTGGATGAGGCCGGATCGAGCTGGTTGATGACCCACATCCGCGACTGCGCGAACGACAGCGGAATGCGGTCGGGTCGAGGGTCGGCGGGACGGATCGCGGCGATCCCCGGCGTCCCACGCCGCCCGATGGCCGCAAGTGCACGGACCGTCGGGCGCTCGAAGACGTCGCGCACACCGATGTCGGTGCCGAGCACGTCGGCGACCCGAGCGGCCACCCGGGTGGCCGACAGCGAGTTGCCGCCGAGGTCGAAGAAGCTGGTCGTGACGCTGACCGGTCCGCTGCCGAGCACCTCGGCGAAGGCGGCGGCGACAAGCTCCTCGTCCCCGCTCGCGGGGGCCGCGAAGGTGGTGTCGTCGTCCTCCTCGAGGACGGGTTCGGGCAGCGCACGCAGATCGAGCTTGCCACCGGGGGTGAGGGGCATCTCGTCGATGACCTGCAGGGAGGCCGGGATCATGTGTGCCGGAAGGCGTTCGGCGGCGAAGCGGCGAAGCTCGCCGAGGTCCACCCGATCGTCGGCCACCACGTACGCGGCCAGCGCGGTGGCCGTCGAACCACCCACGCCGATCACCACCGCCGAGTCGACGTCGGGGTGCGCAGCCAGTACGGCTTCGATCTCGCCGAGTTCGATGCGCAGTCCGCGCAGCTTCACCTGGGTGTCGATGCGTCCGACGTAGTCGAGCTCACCGGCGGTGGTGATCCGCACCAGGTCGCCGGTGGCGTACATGCGCGCACCGGGCGTGGTGGAGAACGGGTCGGCCACGAACGACGTGGCCGTGAGCCCGGGGCGTCCGAGATAGCCGCGGGCCAGCGAGTCGGTGGCCGCGAGGTAGAGCTCACCGATCGCCCCCTGGGGCACCGGATGCAGACGGGAGTCGAGGACGTGGGCACCGAACCCGCGGATCGGTCGTCCGATGGTCACCGGCCGGCCGCCGTGCGACACCGCTGCGGTGGCCCACACCGTGGTCTCCGACGGGCCGTACAGGTTGAGCATCCGTAGGTCCGGGTGTGCCGTGGTCCACCGGTCGACGAGGTCCGGCGGGCAGGCCTCCCCCGCGGTCGCCAAATTGTGCAGACTCGCACCGAAGCGGGTGTCGACCGTCCCGAGCACCGTGGGTGTGATGATCGCGTCGGTCACCGCGTCCTTCTCGATCACCGCGCCGAGCGCGTCGGACGCGTACTCGTCGGAGGTCGCGATCACCAGGGTGTGGCCGAGGCCGATGCCCCACAGCATCTCGAGCACCGAGGCGTCGAAGCTCGGTGATGCGACGTGCAGCACCCGCACGTCGCGCGCCGTGACAGCCGAACCGGACACCTCGGCGAGGGCGTCGACGAGGTTGGCGATGCCGCGCTGCGCGACGCCGACGGCCTTGGGGCGGCCGGTGGAACCGGACGTGTAGATGAGATAGGCGAGGTCATCGAGCCGCACCACCCCGCGACGTTCCGTCGCCGGGATCGGATCACCGGAGATCCCCGGGGCCGTCAACGCGGCCACATCGAGCCATTCGCACTCGGATGCGCCGAGTTGCGCGATCGTGTCGGGCTCGGTGATGCCCAGTCGGGCAGCACAATCGGCGAGCATGAACGCGATTCGCTCGGGCGGATACGACGGCGCGATCGGCACGTAGGTGGCACCGGTGGCGAACACTCCGAACGCGGCGACCACCGAGGAGATCGACCGGTTCAAACCGACCGCGACCACGTCGCCGGGGCCCACCCCCCGGTCGATGAGCCTACGGGCCAACCGGTTGACGGCCTGTTCGAACTCGGCATACGTCATCAGCCGGTCGCCGCAGACGAGCGCCGGGTGCGCCGGATCGGTGGTTGTTGCGGCGAGGATCTCGACCAGCGTCCGCGGCGCGCTGTACCCGCCGTCGGCGGCGGGTTGCGTGCCGCCGAGCGAATTGCGGCTGTGCACAGCGAGTTCGGCCCCCGCACCGACGTCGCCGGCGAAGTCGATGTCGCCGACGGCGAGGTGCGGGTCGGTGACCATCGCGGTCAGCACGGCCCGCCACGACTCGGCGAATGCGCGCACCCGAGACTCGTCGAAGAGTGCTCTGGCATAGATGAATTCGGCGGTCATCGGGGTGTCGGACCGGCGATCGGACACCCCGACGGTCAGGTCGAACTTCGCTGTCGGATCGGCGAGATCGAGCGGTTCGGCCACCAGCCCGGCGGCCTCGATGCCGGCTCGCGAGTCGGTGCCCGCGGCGACGTGCGTGAACGCGATCTGCACCAGCGGTTCGAACGACGTGGACCGCTGCGGCGACAATTCGTCGATCAGGTCCTCGAAATGCACGTCGGCGTGCGCGAACGCGTCGAGGTCGGTGGCACGGACGGCGCGGACGAAATCGGCGATCGACGCCGCCGGATCGACCGCTGTTCGCAGTACCAGGGTGTTGACGAACATGCCGACCAGATCGGTGAGCGCCGAGTCGGTGCGTCCGGAGATCGGCGTTCCGATCACCACGTCGCCGGTGCCCGCCTGACGCGACACCATGATCGCCAGCGCAGCGTGCGACACCATGAACGGGGTGATCTCGTGCGCGGCGGCGAACGCCTCGATCCGGGTGGCCAGCGAGTCGTCGATGCGGACGGCGACCACCCCTGCCGCACTGCTCCGCACGGCCGGCCGCGGCCGATCCATGGGGAGGTCGGTCACCACCGGCAGTCCCGCGAGATGTGCTCGCCAGTAGTCCATCTGACGGCCGATCGGGCTCGACGGGTCGTCGACGGCGCCCAGCACCGAGTGCTGCCAGAGCGCGTAATCGGCGTACTGCACAGCGAGCGGCGAGGGTGCCGGGACTGCCGGATCGATGCGATGCAGGTAGGCGGCGAGCAGATCGCCCACCAGGACCGGGATCGAGCCGCCATCGAAGGCAATGTGGTGCACGGTCAGCGCGAGTTCGTGTTCGCCCTCACCCACCCGCAGAATGCGGCCGCGGACGGGCAGTTCACGGGTGACGTCGAACCCGGTGGTGACCGAATCGACAAGCTGCGCACGCCGATCCGCGAGCGCCCAGTCCAGCGTGGTGCGGGCGTCATCGGGATCGAGGATCTGCTGGGCAGGGCCCTGCGCGTCGGCCGGGTAGATGGTGCGCAGCACCTCGTGGCGTTCGACGACATCGCCGAGCGCCGCCCGCAAGATCTCCGGATCGAGGTCGCCGGTCAGGCGCAGCACCATGGGGATGTTGTAGGAGGCAGAGGTCGGGTCGAACCGGTTGATGAACCACATCCGTGACTGGGCCGCCGACAACGGCACCCGTTGTGGTCGCGCCACCGCGGCGACGCGCGGCAATACGGGGTCACGTCCGGCGATGGCCTCGGCGAGTTCGTCGACGGTGGGGGCATCGAACAGATCACGCACCGACACCTGCACCCCGAACACATCAGCCACCCGCGCCGCCACCCGCATCGCCGACAACGAATTACCACCCAACGC